>CAZPVZ010000044.1:0-10797 GCA_964590185.1 uncultured Campylobacterales bacterium | reverse complement strand
GCGGCTCCTACGTAACCGAAATTCCACCAAGCTTCGGTGTAGAGTTTTGATTGAGCTCCGCTCGTTCCCGTAGCCGTGTTGGAGATGTTTACGAATCCTTCCTCGTCTATGGAAGAATAGGCAAAAGAGGCTTTCAAACCGTTTTGAAAATCGTATCCCGCTTTAACCGCCCAGCCTTTGGAATCCTCCACGTTAAAATCGTCGTCCGGAGATATGTTTGCGTATTGTGCTCCGAAAGTAAGCCCTTCTATTGCGGCTAAATTTTCCAAATCTCCTTGAAGCCAATAGGCTTGAGCCAAATCGACTACGTCGTAATACCATGCTTGAAAAGTAAGACCGGGAACGGCTTTGGTGATTACTCCAGCCGCATACGCTCCCGAGGCTCTATCGGTGTTTAGTACGTCATCTATCGCCGAACCGTAGGTTCTGAAAGGATCTTTTCCTCCGGCGGCGGCTTGAGTTACGGAAAATCCGCTAGCTCCGTTTCCTCTTCCTACCCATGCTCCGACCAAAGTCGTATCTTGGATGTCTTGATTAACCAAAACGATAGCGTCGAAAGTGTTTTCGGCTATGTTCCAAGTCTCGGTAAACGCTAAAGGAGTGTCAAGTTTTTGGCGTCCCGCCGCGATCGTAGTTTTGCCGAAAGTTTTCGAAAGGTACGCCTCTTTAAGCCACCATTGAGTATCTAAAGGATCGCTTCCGTTTGCGCTGTTGTCAAATCCCGCCCAAATACCGTTTACGAGATTGTTTTCAAGTCCTAAAGTGCTAAGTCCTGTAATTGTCGCGTTTAATTTGACTCCGCCCGCAAGGTCTGCGCTTACTCCCAAATCTGCTGCCGCTTGTCCCATCGCTCCCGATTTATCGAAAAGATCGTTGGGATCGGCGTCGCTCGTGCCGTAAAATAGTTTTGCGTCTCCGCTGAATTTTACGTTCGTAACGTCCGCTGAAGCGCTTATGCCCAAAAGAGCCGCTAAAGCTAAACTTAGTTTGACGGTTTTCATCGCTTTCTCCTTCTTGTTGTGGTGCCAAGGATTATACATAATCAAATCTTAAATGCGGGTCAATTTATTAGACTAAAAATAGGCAATTTTATGTATAATTATTAATATCATAACGGTAGATAAATTAGCAGTTTTTTTCTAAAGCGAATAGGAACGGGATTTTATGGTAAAATACGAGATAAAAGTTTTTCATTTATATTAAGAAACGGAAAAAGTTATGAGAGAAGATTTGAAAAAAAGATTGCCTTTATATTTTTTGATAGCGTTTTTGGTAGGAACGATGCTTTATATTTTTATAGCTCCGGTTTATATAGTAAAGAGTATAGAAAAAGATAGCAAAAAACCGAAAGAGGAGAGAGTTTACGGCTCTTCTCCTAAATGAGAAATTATTTTTCTTTCGAAGAGGAGTCTTCTATATTTTTATGAGAGATACTAGGACCGAAAACTCTTTTTATAACCGTTCTTAGTCCTTTCTCGTGCTCTTCGTACTCCCTTTCCGCTTCTTGCAAAGCCATCTCCCAAGCCGAGGAGAATCCGGGAGCTTTCAGCATCATTTTTCTAAGAGCGGAATCGTAGATATTTAAAAGTCTAAGTTCGCTTCTGCCCGGTTTTTGTCCGAGAGTTTTTACGCTGATTCTTAGATTTTCATTCTCTTTTTTGAGTTTTTCCATCTCTTCTACCAATGCTTTATTTCCCTCTTGAGTAATTTGCATCTGTCTGTTTAGATGTCCTTTATACTCCTCTATCTCTTTTTTATATTTTCTTATTTCTAAAAAGTGTTTTATAAAAAAAGCTATCCAACCGATTGCAAAGCCTATTAAAACGGATATCAAATCAAAACTGAAATTCATCTTCCTATCCTAACTATTTTTTATTTTAAATAGAAGAAAATTATATCCATTACTCTCAAAAATAGCGCTTAAATTTACCTCCTTATGCTATCATTATAGGATGATTAAGAGAGTTATTGTAATATTTTTGATTTTTTGTTTATCTTTTATCGAAGCTTCCGATTTGAAATATCTCTATTTTCAGGGTAACGAGACTTTTTCTCAAAGCGAGCTTTATAAAGCTTTGGGACTTAAAGAGACCTCTTTTATCGTTTTTTGGAAAAAAAGAGAGCCTAAGATAGATCCTAAAACGATTCCCGTTTTAAAAGATACTCTTTTGGGATTTTATGAGGTTAAAGGCTTTTATCATACGAAAATTAGTGTCGAAAATAAACAAGATAAAATAGTTTTTAAAATAAAAGAGGGCAAGCCCGTTATAGTAAAAAAGATAGAGATAAAAAGCGATTTTAAAATAAAACCTTTTATACTTTTGAAAATAGGAGATAGATTTGATGCCGAATCTTTTATAGAGTCTAAAAAGAACATAAAAAAACAGCTTTTGAAAAAAGGGTATTGCAGTTACGATTTGAAAGCGAAAGCAAAAGTAGATATCGTAAAAAATGAAGTTTATTTAAATTTTCTATTGAAAAAAGGAGATGTTTGCCGTTTTGGAGATATAGAATTAAAAGGGCTTAAAACCGTTGAACCTAAAGTTGTTAAATCTTATATCAAATTTCGTAAGGGCGAACTTTATAGTTACGATAAGATTAAAGATACTTATGACGCTTTATATTCTTTGGGAGCTTTTTCCGTCATTTCCATTAAAGAGGTTCAAAAGATCAACAACGTTTTAAAATATCAAATATCTTTTAGAGAAAGGGAAAAGAAGAGAAGGCTTAAAACGGGTATCGGTTATGAGACAAATATCGGTCCGAGGTTTTTTATAAGATGGGAAAATAGAAACTTTAGGGGAAACGCTCAAAAACTCTCCTGGTATTTAAAGTATTCGAAAAAAGAGAAGGTTATAAGAAACGATTTTATAAAACCCGCCGTGTTTTCTTATAAAGAGTATCTTTTGCATTTTAAAAACGAAGCCGGATATTCATATTTCGATAACGACGATTATAAAGAGAAGATGTTTTTTGAAAAGGTTCATCTCTTTTTTAATAGAGATCCTTATAGTGTGGATTTGGGAGTGGGATTTGAGAATATCAATATAAGCGACGTTCAAAAAATTTGTTTTGTAAAAGAGGGAGATTATTTTTTGATTTATCCTTTTTTCTCTTTTATAAAAGATACTAGAGATTCGAAACTAAATCCTAGAGAGGGAATTTTTTTAAACGCTTATTTTGAGGGAGGTTTGAAAGAGACAGGTTCCGCTACGAGTTATGTAAAGACGATGGAAGAGGGAAGATATATAAAAACTTTCGAAGATAGTAAAATAACTTTGGCTATAAAGTTAAAATTGGGGCTTATAAAAGAGTTTGAAAAAACTCTTCCCGAATCGAAACTTTTTTACGGAGGGGGAGCTTACGGAAATAGAGCTTACGGATATAAAAGACTCGGAGCCACTGATGCAAAATGTGAAAGAGTCGGAGGAAAAACTTTTTTTGAAAATACGATAGAACTTAGTCGCCCCGTTTATAAAAATTTCGAAGGGGCTATATTTTTGGATTCTACTTTGATTTCCAAAGACAGTTTGGATTTTTCGACCGATTTCGTTTATGCTTTGGGGTTCGGGTTTAGGTATATCTCCCCGATAGGACCTATAAAGATAGATTTCGGATTTAATATAAAAGATCCCGGTTATAACGCCATTCATTTTCTCATAGGACAGTCGTTTTGATTAGAAAAGTTACATCATTAGTAACCTTTTTGGAATTTTTGTTATTGATTTTTGTTTTTTTGCTTTTTTTGTTGACGAACAGGCAGACTTTGGATTTCGTATTGGGCGAGATTTGCAAAAAATATGAGCTAAATTATGAAAAAGCGGAGGGATCTTTATTAACCGGAGTAAAATTGGAAAAGCTCTATTATAAAAACTCTCCTTTTGCGAAAGAGGTTGTGGTGGATTGGCGTATTTTGCCTCTGTTTTATAAGAGAGTCTCTTTTAGCGAATTAAAATTATCTTCTTTAAATGTGGATACCGCTTTAAAATTTTCTCAACGCTTTCAATCAAATGATCGAAAAGACAAACCGCAAAAAGATAATGCTTTTTTAAAAAGCATTCCTTTTGAAATAGAGGCTAAAAAGATATATCTTTCTTTATCGCCTTATTCGTATAAAGAGTTCGATATGAAGAGTTTCGTATTTGAAATAGACGATTTTAAAACCAATCTGGAGGATTTTTATATAAAAAGATTCGGCTATTTTTTAAAATCCAATTTTTTATCTTTGAAAATAGAGGGTTTTTTAAAAGATAGAAATGTTTATGTTAAAAATTTGGATGCCGAAAATATCGATTTGGATTCCGTTTTGAAAAGCTCTCTTGTGCGAAATAAAAACGAAAATCCTAAAAAAAGTGAGAAAAAGAGTGATTTTAAAGAGAAAATTCCTATAGACGGAGTGGTTTTTGAAAAAATTTCCGCATTTATAAAACCTTATAAATATAAAGAGTATGAGATTAAACATCTATCTCTTAACGCTTTCGGAGGATTTTTCGATCTTAGGAAATATCTTTATTTCGATAAGTTGTTTTTGGATTTTAAAACCAACGTAGCCGAGGGAAATATTACCGGGAAGATCGATCAAAATAAGCTTTTTGCAAACTCCCTCCTTTTTTTAAACGGTAGTTTTTTGGAAAGATATTCTAAAGATTTTGATTTTAACGCTTTAAATCCAGTAAAAGCAGGTTTTGAAGTTTCTAAAGAGAAATTGAGGGGAACGGTGTTTGTAAAATCTAAAAATCTTTTAAAAGGAGAACTCTCTAAATATGATTTAAAGATAAAAGATATGAAAACGGTTTTAAATTACGATTTTAAAAAAGGTTTTTTACATACCGTAACCGAGGCGAAGACGGAAAATTTGTACTCTAAAGAAATAGTTATAAATAATGTTTTTGATCTAAACAAAACGTCTTTTTATAAGGGAAATTTAGAAGTTAAAAATTTTGATAAACTGCCGCCGGAAATTTTGAAAATCTTAAAAAATCTGAAAATATCCTATGAAGGAAAAGATAAAAATCTAAAAGGAGATCTCTCTTGCGATTTTTTGAAAGGAAATTTTTTTACAAAAGATTTTGAAAAAATTTTTTTTAATCTTGAAAATTCCAAAGAGATAAAATATGCAAATGTTCATCTTGGAGCGAAATTGAAAACGGTTTTAAATCTTAAGGAAAAGGAGAAATCGAAAATCAATTTAAAAGTTTTTACCGATTACGGAAATGTCGATTCTTTTATAAAACCGGAAAAACCTCTTAAAATTTTTTCAAAAATAACTCCCGCTAAAAAAGCCAAGCTTAAGCCTTTCGTTATTTTTATGGATACGAATATAAGTGAAGATAAAATACATTCAAATATAAAAAGTAAAATTTTAAACGGTTATTTCTCTTATGATCAAAACGATAAAAATTTAAAAGGGGAGTTGAAAATAGACTCTTCTAAAGCCGTTTTTAGCGGAAATATGAATAAAGAGATCCGATTTAATTTTCTCTCTAACTCTTTTAGAGAGCTTCAAGATGAGATAAGAAAAGTTTACGAGTTTGAAAAAGTTCCCGTTGACGGAGAAGCCAAAATAGATGCCGTGATCGATGGGGATAAAAAATCCGTTTCCGTCGATGTAAAGTCCAAATGGTTTTTATATGAGTATGAAAAGAATAAATTTTTGGTTCTTGAAAATTTTAAAACCTCTGTTTTTGCGACGGAAAAATTTGCGAAAGTAAAAAACTACTCCTTTAATGTGATGGAGAAGAGATTTTTTGCGACTAAAGAGAGCGATATCTATCTAAACGAAAACAATATCACGGTGGATAAATTTTTTATAAACGATAAAGCTTATGTTAAAGGTTTTTACGATCAAAATCATAACAAAGGTAAGTTCGTTTTTAAAGCCGATAGATTTAAATATGAGGGAGAGGAAGGAAGAGTAGTTTTTGATGCCGATATCTTTTTAGATATGGATAAAGATAAAAAAGATATAGAGGGGGATGTAAAAATTTATGAAGGAGTCGTTACTTTTGAACCTTCTAACGAGTATAGGGTAAACGATAAAGATATCGTTATCGTTCAAAGGGAAAAACCGAAAAAAAAGAAAAAAGATAATCTTAGTTTAAATATTCATATCCAAACCGTTAAACCTCTTGAATATAAAGCCGATTCCACGGATATAAAATTTAATGTGGATACTACTTTGTGGAAGGAACCGTTTTCGAAACTGCAGCTTTTAGGTATGGTAAAAGTTTTGAAAGGAAAGGTTATAAAGGAAAATAAAGTCTTTAAAATAGAAAACGGAGAAGTGCTTTTCGGAGGAGATGCTTCAAATCCTTATCTTAATTTGGAAATTTCTTATGAAGTTAAGCGTTATCATATAACTATTATCGTTACCGGAACGCTTGAATCTCCCGTTATACTCTTCTCAAGCGATCCCTATCTCTCTCAAAGCGATATTTTATCTTTGATACTTTTCGGAACGACCTCTTCCGAATTGATGGAGGGGGGAGGATCCGCATCCAATCAGGTCGTTTCGATGTTCGGAAACACTTTGGCTAAAGAGCTTGCCGATAGTTTGGGTATAAAGCTTGACAGACTCGCTTTAAGCGCCAAAGAGGACGGTTCCATCGGCGTCGAGATAGGCAAGAAGATAACGAGAAATATCACTTTGATTTATAAAAACGACGTCGTTTCCACGATAGTCGTGGAGATAGAGCACTCTCCCAAATTCGAAACCGACATAACGATCAAACCCAATTCGAGCGGTATAGATTTTATCTATAAAAAAGAGTATTGATTTAAAAACGATGAAAGTATCCGTAATCATTCCGGTTTACAACAGAGCCGATAAGGTAAAAAGGGCGGTTGAGTCGGTTTTGAATCAAAGTTTTCCCCCTTTTGAAGTGATAGTCGTAAACGACGGATCTACCGACGATACTTTAGAGGTCTTAAAACGGTTCGGAAATAGGATCAAAATCGTCTCTTATGCGGAAAATAGGGGAGTGAGTTTCGCAAGAAACAGAGGGATAGAGGTTTCTGAAGGGGATTGGATCGCTCTTTTGGATTCGGACGATTGGTGGTTTGAAGAGAAGTTGAAAAAGCAGGTCTTTTTTCACGAACGAAATCCCTCGATTTTGATTTCTCAAACCGATGAGATTTGGATAAAAAACGGCGTTAGGATAAAAAAAGCGAAGAGATTTAGAAAGAAGTTGTCGGGGTTTATATTTAAAGAGTCTTTAAAGATGTGTCTCATATCCCCGTCGGCGGTTATGATGCATAAGAGTTTGTTTGAAGAGGCGGGAATGTTCGACGAAAATCTGCCCGCATGCGAAGATTACGATCTTTGGCTTAGGATAACGAAAAAGTATGAGGTCGGTTTGGTGGATGAGGAGCTCATAGCCAAAACGGGAGGCCATGAGGATCAGCTCTCTTTTAAATATTGGGGGATGGATAGATTCAGGATAGAGGCTATGGAGAAGCATTTGGACGACGAGAGCGTGAGAGAGGAGGTTTTGAAAGAGCTTATATATAAATGTTTGATAGTCTCTAACGGGGCTAAAAAGAGGGGCAATGAGGAGATTTATAGAAAGTATTTGAAAAAACTGGAGTTTTTTAGAACTTTTTATGAGAAAATTTAGATACAATACATAGTATTTTTAAAAATTTTTAATAAAGGTAGTTATGAAGTTTTCAGATTTTAATTTCAAACCGCAGTTGGCGAAAGCCATAGAGGAGGCGGGTTTTAGAGAACCGAGCCCGATTCAAAAAGAGGCGATACCGGTTGTTTTGGAAGGAAAGGATATAGTGGCTCAAGCTCACACCGGAACGGGTAAAACCGCCGCTTTCGGGCTTCCTATGCTTGAGATGATGAAGGGAAAAAGCGGAATTGAAGGCGTGGTTATAGTCCCTACGAGAGAGCTTGCCATGCAAGTTAGCGACGAGATTTACAGATTCGGCAAATATATGGGCATAAGCACCGCGACCGTTTACGGAGGAAGCTCCTATAACAGGCAGTTAAAACATATCGCAAACGCATCGGTTATCATAGCCACTCCGGGGAGATTTTTGGATCTTTTATCGAGCGGCAAGATAAATATAGCTCCCTCTTTCGTCGTTTTGGACGAAGCGGACGAGATGCTCGATATGGGATTTTTGGACGATATAAAAGAGATCTTTTCTTATCTTCCCACGAACAGACAGACGATGATGTTTTCGGCTACTATGCCTAAGGAGATAAAAGAGCTTGCTATGAAGATTTTGCATGAGCCGGTTTTTATCTCCATTACCAAAAACGAGATAACCAACGAAAATATCAAGCAAAATTATTACGTTGTCGAAGAGTACGAGAGAGACGACGCTTTGATAAGGCTTCTCGATTATAAAGATCCTCAAAAAAGCATAATATTTTGCAGAACCAAAAAAGAGGTTGACAGACTCTCCACGCTTCTTATCTCGCAAGGCTACGGAGCCAAAGGACTTCACGGAGATATGGAGCAAAGACAGAGAGAGGAGGTTATAAAGAGTTTTAAAAAAGGCAATCTCGAGATACTGATAGCTACGGACGTGGCGGCGAGGGGACTTGACGTAAACGACGTAACTCACGTTTTTAACTATCATATACCTTTTGATAGCGAAAGTTACGTTCATAGGATAGGAAGAACCGGAAGAGCCGGGAAAGAGGGCGTTGCCGTTACCATCGTAACTCCTCACGAGTTTAAGGCTTTAAATAAAATCCAAAAAAGCGTCGGCTCCAAGATGGAAACGAAAGTCGTTCCCACCATAAAAGACGTGAGATCCAAAAAATTAAAAAATTTGGTGGAGAGCATTAAATCTCAAGAAGCCGGGGAGGATGCTAAAAAGCTTGTGGATCTGTTGATGGAAAGCGAAGATCCCCTATCGGTTGCTTATAAATTGGCGGCTATGCTTTCTAAAAATCAAAGCGTAAGAGGCGCTAACAGGATAGGCAAGAGCAAACAGGAGATTAATAGGTTATTTGATAAATATTTTGAAGAAAATAGGCGAAATAGGAAAAAATCTTCAAGAAGAGGCGGTTTTTCTTCCGGCAGGAGGAGATTCGGCGGCGGTAGAAGAAAAGAGAGAAGATATAATTAAAATAATTTAATCTTTTGATTTTTAAAGTATAAAATATTTATATTATTCTAATAAAATAAGGGTATAATTTCATATTGAAATTTTTTTTCAAAATGAAATTTTGGAGATAATAATGTTTCTTCATAGAGATACCCTTATTTCCGATTTACCCTTTATCTGCGAACTCCCTCGAAACGAACGAGAGCTTTTTTATATGTTTCCCTCCGCATCTTACCCTTTAAAAGTTGAGCAGATGAGAGAAATTTTGAAAAGAAGAGAAGCCCACACCACATTTTTTTATGACGATAAAATTGTAGGATATGCCAATATTTACGGTTACGAAGATGAAAAAATCCCCTATATAGGTCATGTGATTTTATCTTCCGAATATAGAGGAAGAGGACTTGGTAAAAAGATGATAGAGGTGATGATTGAAAAGGCTGAAAATCTTTATAAAAATGATAAAATAAGAATAGCCGTCATCAATGAAAACACGCACGCTTTTTTGCTTTATATGAAGCTCGGTTTCTCTCCTTTTAAAGTCTCTTTGAGATTCGATAAAAAGGGAGATCCTAAAGTGCTTGTTTTGATGGAGCGAAATATCAGGGAAACAAAGGCAAAATATGGGGATGATCAATTGCAAGGAGTGCGGTTATCGGCTTAGCGACAAAGCAAAAGCGTGTCCTAATTGCGGCGCTCCGATAGAGGTTGCCAATCCCCCCAAAAAAGCTCCCGTGAAAAAAAAATGGTGGGAGAAGGATTGCAACGGCTGGAAATTTACGACTCTAATCGTCTCTTTTTTATTCGTCATCTTTTTTATAGCTTTTTTATCGAAACTTGGCAATTCATCCGTACCCACGCCTATCTATGAAAAAAAACGAAAATTTTTACCGGATAGAAACGATTCCAATTTCTCTTTTTCTCCGCCTCGTTCGTCTTCTTTTGTCTCTTTGTTTAAAAAAGATTTAAATGCTAAAGAGATAGAGAAGCTTGAGAAAAAACATAAAAAAATGATGGAGTATTTTAAAGATATAAAGAGCAAAGAGAATTTTTCTTATAGAAAAATATTGAAATTTTGCGATATTATGGAAGAGTATGGTAAAGAGTTGAAAATAGCTAAAAAAATGGGAATAAAATTTGATAACAATAAAACCGTAGATGATCTTTTGGAAAGAGAGATAAAATTTCAAAAAGCGGTTTTTCCAAGACTTAGAAAACTGTATGCGAAAGCGGTTAAGATGAAATTTTTTGCTATTTTGCGTTCAGCCGCAGGCGGAAAAAGAAAAAAGAAGATCATATTCGAAGCCACTATTTTTGCAAATGAAAGGGAGATAGATAAGTTTCATAAAATTATTTTGGGAGATCTGAAGAAACTGAGATTTAACGAAGCTATTTATGTACTTGAGAAAAGATTGAGAATAAGAGGAGTAAAGGAGACGATTTCGGAAAGAAAAGGGATCGTTTACGAGATAGATTCTCCTTCGGATAGCGATCTACCATGATCCGCCTCCGCCGCCTCCGACTCCTCCTCCCGAAAAATCTCCGCTTCCTCCCATCTCTCCGTATGAGGAAGTATCCGCGTTAAGAGCGCTTTTGTCCAAAACGTCATGCGAGAATCTCTCGAAATCGTAAAAGTCTCCGTAATACCAAGAGGGGGCGGCTACGCTTAGGATTTTGTAAAAAGAGAGCCAATGTTTTGAGAGTCCGAAAAGCATCGCAAACGGAAGC
>CAZPVZ010000043.1:0-4334 GCA_964590185.1 uncultured Campylobacterales bacterium | reverse complement strand
GTCGTTGGCTTTTATATCGGTGATGTCTCCTATCTCTATACCGTTTATTTTAAGCCCTTTGATATCTCCGGCCGCTACCGCGTTAGCTCCCGTTCCTTGAACCGTATAGGATGCTCTAACTCCTATTCTGTCGGAGTTTTTGTTTATAACCTCCACCAAAGCTCCTATTCCGGTTCCCGCGCTCGTGGAGATTTTGACGCTTTCGAGAGTAAGATCGTTTTCTCCGTCAACGTTTTTGAAAGTTAATGATAAAGCTTTTAAGCCGTTAGCTCCTTCGCTGACTTTAACGAGTTCGGTAGTTTCGAATCTCGTTTGTCCTATCTTATCGGAACTCGTTCCCCCGATTGAAGCCGTTACGGTTTGATTGGAGTATGCTCCGATTTGAAACTTTTTGTTCGTAAAATTTCCCGAAAGTAGAGACTGACCGTTGAAAGACGTTTGACTTGCGATATTGTCAAGCTCTTCCATAAGTCTTACGACGTCCGCTTGCAGAGCCTGTCTCGTTTCCGCGGTTTGTCCGTCTTGCGCCGCTTGGGTTGCTTTAACTTTGATCGTTTCGAGTATTTTTATCTGCTCGTCCATCGCTTTGTCCGCGGTTTGAATGAGGTTGATCGCGTCGTTGGCGTTGGATATGGCTTGTCCCAAAGCACTCGCTTGACCTCTTAAGCTATCCGCTATCGCCATACCCGAAGCGTCGTCCGCGGCTTTATTGATTCTAAGACCGGAACTTAATTTGGCTAATGATTCGCTTATGTTTCTGTTTGTCATAACGCCGTTTGCGTGAGCGTTTAGAGCCGCTACGTTTGTGTTGATTCTAAATCCCATAATCCAATCCTTTGTTAGAAATTGTTTTGCGTCCTTGCAAAAACTATTATCGTCCTATGAAAAAAAAAGTTTACCTGGTATGATTTTTTTAATTTTGTAGATACAAATAGTTAAAATTTTAGGGGTTATGAAATAAATTATTTTAATAATTTCAAAAGCTTTTTGTTGAGATCCGAATTTTTTTTATGAATTTTTTAAAAACATTCTATATAATACCGATTTGGTTTTGAATAAAACGGAAATTATGGATATAATCTTTTCAATTAAAAAAGCAGGATATAAAATTGAGCAAGTTAATAATAGTCGAATCGCCTACGAAAGCGAAAACCATCAAAAACTTTTTGGGCAAAGAGTATAATATCGTAGCGAGCAAAGGGCATATCAGAGATCTGCCCAAAAGCACTTTCGGTATAAAGATAGAAGATCGCAGTTTCGTACCTCAATATAGAGTCTCCAAAGATCATTCCAAAGTCGTAAAAGAGATTAAGGATTTGGCTAAAAAGAGCGAAGAGATTTATATAGCTACGGACGAGGATAGGGAAGGGGAAGCTATCGGTTATCATATAGCTACGGCCATAGGCAAAGATCCCTCTTCTCTTCCGAGAATCGTATTTCACGAAATAACCAAAAACGCCATAGTCAACTCTTTGAAAAATCCCAGAACCATAGATATGGATAAGGTAAACGCACAGCAAGCGAGAAGGCTTCTTGATAGGATAGTCGGATACAAACTCTCTCCTCTTTTGTCTTCGAAGATTCAAAAAGGCTTAAGCGCCGGTAGAGTCCAGTCGGCGGCTTTGAAAATAATAGTCGATAGAGAAAGAGAGATAAAAGCTTTCAAGCCTCAAGAGTATTGGAGCATAGATGCGGTTTTTAACGAAACGATAGAATCCGTTTTGATAGAGTTTGAGAACCGAAAAATAGAAAAGATGACTATCAAAGACGCCAAGACGGCAAATTCTATTAAAGAGACTCTTTTAAAAGAGAGTTTCAAAGTATCTTCCATCGAAAAGAAAGAGAGAAAGAGCAAATCTCCGGCTCCGTTTATGACTTCCACGCTTCAGCAGACCGCTTCGAGCAAACTCGGTTTCTCTCCTAAAAAAACCATGATGATTGCTCAAATACTTTATGAGGGAGTAAATACCCATAAAGGAACTTCCGGAGTTATAACCTATATGAGAACGGACAGTTTAAATATCGCTAAAGAAGCGCTTGAAGATGCGAGAGAGGTTATAAAAAAGAGTTACGGAGAGGAGTATCTTCCCAAACAGCCGAAAGTTTACGCGACGAAAACGAAAGCGGCTCAAGAGGCTCACGAAGCGATCAGACCCACTATGCTCGATTTTACTCCCGAAATCGCAAAAGAGTATTTGAAACCGGACGAATATAAGCTTTATAAACTTATTTACGAGAGATTTTTGGCTTCTCAAATGGAAGATGCGGTTTTCGAATCTCAAACGATCGTTTTCGAGAGCGAAAGTTCCAAATTTAAAGCTACGGGCAGAAAACTCGTTTTTGACGGATTTTATAAAGTTTTGGGAAACGAGGATAAAGATAAACTTCTTCCCTCTTTGAAAGTGGGAGAGGAGGCTTTTTTGACGAAACTCGAGGCGAATCAGCATTTTACCGAGCCTCCTCCGAGATATACCGAAGCCTCTTTGATAAAAAAACTCGAAGCTTTAGGCATAGGAAGACCTTCGACCTACGCTCCGACCATCTCGATTCTCGTTGCGAGACACTATGTGGAGATAGTAAAAAAACAGCTCGTGCCTACGGAGATAGCCTTTAAGGTTATAGAGGTTTTGGAACAACACTTTAACGAGATAGTCGATAGCAACTTCACCTCCAAAATGGAGGAGGAGCTTGATAAGATAGCCGGCAAAGAGAAGGATTGGCAGCAGGTTTTGTGGGAGTTTTACGAACCTTTTATTAAAAAGGTGGAAGACGGCAAAAAAAATATAAAGAGTCAAAAAATCGCTATTCCGACCGGAGAGGCTTGTCCGGAGTGCGGAAGCGAGCTTGTAAGAAGAAACGGAAGATACGGGGAGTTTATAGCTTGCAGCAATTTTCCCAAATGCAAATATACGAAAAATTTGAAATCTTCCGAGAAAAAGAGTCTTCCCGTTTTGGAAGGAGTCTCTTGTCCCGAATGCGGCGGAGAGATAGTCGAGAGATTTTCAAGAAGAGGGAAATTTTACGGTTGCGCCAATTATCCCAAATGCAAATTTATCTCCACCTATAAACCGGTCGATAAAAAGTGTCCCGAATGCGGATATCTTATGGCGGAGAGGAGTTATAGGAAAAAAGAGATATACGAGTGTATAAAATGCAAACACAGAGAGGATAAGGAGCAAGAGACAGAGACTTTAAAAGAGGGCGCATGAAGATAGCTCTCATCTCCGACACTCACGCTCAAATAGAGCTTACGAGAAAGGCTCTTTCAAAAGCGAAAGAGGAGAAGGTTTCTTATCTGATACATGCCGGCGACGTAGGGAGCGTTGAGATTTTGGATATGATGGAGGAGTTTCCCGCTCCTTATACGGCTGTTTTCGGAAATAACGATTACGCTCTGGTCTCTTATCAAGATAAATATAATATTTTTAAAGAACCTCACTATTTTACGCTTGGCGATAAAAAAATAAAACTTATGCATCTTCCTTACTATTTGACTCCCGATAGTGATATAATAATATACGGACATTTGCACAAATTTCAGATCGAATTTATAAAAGGCAGGCTTTTTATAAATCCCGGAGAGATTTGCGCGAGAAACAAGCCTTATAGCGAGTTTGTCGTTTTGGATATCGAAGAGGACGGGTTTTTAGCCGAATATTTTTACAGACACGTAGAGGAAGAAGACTGGAATAAAAAGGTTTTTAAGGGGTGAAAAAGAAAATATTTTTATGCGCCATCAGCAACGTCTCAAGCGGAACCTGCAACGAAGATTGCGCTTTTTGCGCTCAAAGCGTGAAATATAAAGCGAACATTCAAAGATATAGAAAAAAGAGCGTAGAAAAGATTTTGGAGGAGGCGAGAGCGGCTAAAAAAAACAAAGCCGTAGGTTTTTGTCTCGTAACCGCCGGAAAAGAGCTTGATGAGGAGAAGACGGAATTTATATGCGAAATAGCCTATAAGATAAATAGAGAGATTGAAGGGTTGAATCTGATAGCTTGCAACGGTCTTGCGGATACGGAGAGTTTAAGAGAGCTTAAAAAAGCCGGTATAAAAAGCTATAACCACAATTTGGAAACTTCCAAAGAATATTATTCCGAGATTTGCACGACTCACTCTTGGGATGAGAGATTTCAAACCTGTTTGAGCGTAAAAGAAGCCGGGCTTAAACTTTGCGCGGGAGGAATTTTCGGTCTCGGGGAGAGCGCGGAGGATAGGGAGAGTTTTTTCTCCTCCTTAAAGGAGCTTTCTCCCGATTCGATTCCTTTAAACTTCTATCATCCAAATCCCTCTTTGCCTCTTAAAAACGAAGTTTTGGAAATCGATACGGCTTTGTC
>CAZPVZ010000042.1:0-4580 GCA_964590185.1 uncultured Campylobacterales bacterium | reverse complement strand
TTTAAGAGAGTATGAAAATAGAGAGCCTTTGATATTTTTGGAAAAATCCAAGGAGTTGAGGGAGATTTTAAAACACGGAAGCAGGGAAAAGCTTTTGGAGATTTTAAAAGAGTGAAATCACTCTCCTATTATCGTCGCTATAAGCTTCCTTCTTCCTCCCGCGTATCGATGTTCGTTCAGATATATTCCCTGCCAAGTTCCGAGAGCCAATTTGCCGTTTTCTATGGGAACGGTTAAGGAAACTCCTATCATTACGCTTTTTATGTGGGAGGGCATATCGTCGCTTCCTTCGTAAGTGTGCGTAAAATAGTTCAGATGTTCCGGCACTATGTCGTTGAAGTAGTTTTCTAAATCTCTTCTTACAGAAGGATCGAAATTTTCGTTTATGGTCAAAGAGGCGCTTGTGTGTTGCAAAAACAGGTTAACGGTAGCGGTTTTAAAATTTTGAATTTCCGGAAGTTTGTTTTCTATCTCTTCCGTGATAAGATGAAAACCTTTCGGTTTAGCTTCTAAAATAATAGTTTTTTGAACTATTTTCACCATATCGCCTTTATAAATTAAGTTATAATAATTATATCACTAAAGTTCTCTAAAGAGGTTAAAATGTTTGTTTTTTTGAAAAAAATATCTCCTCTGTTTTTGATGATATTGATTGCGGTGGGATTTTATCTTTATAAGCAAAAAGACAACTACATAAAAGGCAACGAAATAAATATAGTGCAGTTTGCGGACGTTAGCGGTTTTAACGCTCAAAGAACCCTAAATTTCGATTACGGCGTCGAGGCCTATTTTAGAAATCTGAACGAAAACGGAGGCGTGGGCGGCAGGAAGGTGATTTTTCGAAAAATAGACAATAAAGGAGAAAAAGATTTATCTTTGGATAAAATATACGAAATAAAAGATACCGTAGCCTCTTTTTTCGGTTTCGTAGATTTTTATACCTCCAAAGTCGTATTGGAGACGGCGGCCGGCGAAAACAGGCCTTTTTTAATGCCTTTTTGTTCGGCTGATTTTTTGAAAAGGGAGTATGAGAGGTTTTATTACTCTTTTACTCCTTCGATTGAAGATGAGATAGACGCTCTTTTGGAGTATTTGGCGAGCAGGGATATAAAAAGTTTTTGTATTTTGTATGAAGACGATATATGTATGAGAAATTTGGTAAAAGAAGTGAAAAATATGGCTAAAGATAAAAGAATGGATGTGGAGGAGAGCCTCTTTTACAAAAAAAATACTTATCTCTTTTCCGATATTTACAAAAGGCTTTCCGAACTTTCTCCGAAAGCCGTTTTGGTACTCGGATCTTACAAGGAGATAAGCGTATTTTTGAAAAAGATTTCCAACGACATAGTCTTTAGCGGAACCTTTTTTTTGATTCCTTCTTATATCGGCATCGACGCTTTTTCGGAAAATTTTAAAAACGACAGGGATATAAATTTGATATTTTCTCAGCCCGTTTTTTCTCCTTTCGAGGATAAATTTCATATAGTTAAGGAATATAGAAAGGTATTTAAAAAATATTATCCTAAAAAGGAGTTCGGATTCGATTCCCTTAAAGGATATCTGTATGCGAAGATTTTCTCTTTGGCCATGGAAAGCGCCCGAAAAGAGATAAGCGGGAAGAAAATTTTATATTTCTTGAAAAACATACCTTATATTAAGTATAATAGAGAAAATCTAATAGAAATACTTAATGAAAACGGTACGTTAAACAAAGTTTATCTTTTTAGGTATAAAGAGGGGAAACTTTTCGAAATGGATGCGGGTTGAGAATAATATGAGAAACAAATACGGAATTATAAGAAGAAAAACTTTTCTTTTATTATTTATTTTAAGCGTAAGCGTGGTTTTTATTTCGGGTTTCTCCTATTTGAAACTTTATACGATGAAAAAGAGATTCGATACCCTCTATGACGAAAATATCTATCCGGTTATAAAAGCCGAAGAGATTAGAGATATCTATAGAATAAACATTCTTAGAACTTTAAATGAGCTTCAAAAGGGAGTTTTGGATTTTAATGATGCTCAAGAGACGGTTTTGCAGGCTAAAGAGTTTGTTGAAAGTTATTGGAAAGAGTATAAAAGGAGTTTGAATAGGATAGGAGAATTTAATTTTTTAGATATTTTTATTTCTCAAGAAGATTTCCAATGCTCCGGGGAAGACGATTTTCCGGCGAGACTTATAGACGAGATAGATTTGAAACAGAAAGAGAGTTTCAAAGCCATTTCGACGCTTCTTTCTCTGTTTTCCAAAGGAGAGGTGGGAGAAGGGAGAGATTTTTTCGAAAACGATCTTAAACCTTCCGTAAACTCTTTGGACAAGCTTTTGACTCAACTTATAAATTACGAGCTTGAGTGCATTCCTCTTTTGAAAAGTAGGGTGAATAAGGAGTTTGAGAACATCATTTTGTGGACGCTGCTCATAAGCGGTTTTATAGTTATCATAAGCATCTGGTTTTCGTATAGAATTATGAAAAATATCGAATGCATAGTAAATAGGTCCAACGAAGAGGCTTTGGAGAAAGAGAGGCAACTGCAAAATTTAAAAAGAGAGCTTGAAGAGAGAATTCAAAAAGAGGTTAAAAAGAATAGAGATAAAGATCAGATAATGTTTCAGCAGGCCCGTTTGGCTTCTATGGGAGAGATGATAGGAAACATAGCCCATCAATGGAGACAGCCTTTAAACGCATTGACCATTTTGATTCAAAGTTTTGCCACTAAGCAGATGATGGGAACCTTAACGAAAGAGTTCGTTGAAAAACAGGTTGAAGAGGGAGTTAAAATAGCCAACAATATGTCCAAAACTCTTGAAGATTTTAGAAATTTTTATAAACCTAATCGCAATAAAGAGGTTTTTAGCATAAAAAAAGCGGTGGAAGACGCTTACTCTTTGGTAAAAACTTTTTGCGTTAAAGAGAACGTGAAGGTTGAGATAGAGTGTCGTAAAGACATTAGGATTATGGGGTATCAAAACGAATTTACTCAGGTAATAGTCAATCTTTTTACCAACGCGATAGACAATTTTAAAGAGAAAAAGATAAAGAACAGAAAAATTTTAATAAAAATAGAGAGAAAAACGACTCCGATGCCGATAGCCTTTATCATTTTCATAGATAACGGAGGAGGAATAAATCCCAAAATAATAGACAGAATATTCGAGCCCTATTTTACTACCAAACATAAATCGGCCGGAACCGGTATAGGTCTTTATATGTCCAAACAGATAATAGAGATGCAGATGGAAGGAAAAATTATCGTTAAAAACACCACGAGGAAGTTCGAAGACGGAAATTCTTACAAATGTGCTCAATTTATTATCGCAATCCCTATAAAATAAAAAATATTTTAATATTTTTTGGTATAATTTTGCCAAAGAATCAATATTAAAGGTGATTGCATGGACTTAAATAATTTGAAAGATATAGAAATCCTTTACGTAGAGGACGATCTGGACGTTTTAAATCAGACAAAACTCATATTAGATGATTTTGTTAAGGAAGTTCATACCGCTACAAACGGCGAGGAGGGGATTAAAGTTGCTTTGGAAAAGCCTATCGACATAATCGTAACCGATATCAATATGCCTCAAATGAACGGTATAGAGATGATTAAGAAATTAAAAGAGGAGCATAAGAAAGATATTCCGTGCATTATCACCACGGCTCATACCGATACGGAGTATCTTTTGGATGCTATCTCTTTAAAAGTTGACGGCTATATCGTAAAGCCTATCAACATAAAAGATCTCATCAACACCATCTACAATGTAATGCTTCCGAAACTTCAAAAGAAAGAGCTTGAAGGCTGCGCTCACGTAGTGGACGTTCTCGCCGCGCTGATAGGCGGCAAAAAGATAGAGATTTTAAAATTCATAATCGACAATCTCGACGAAGATAACGTCTTTTACGGCTCTTACCACGATATTATTACCGAGCTTAACGTCAGCAAGCCGACGGTAGTTAATATGTTTAAGCAGCTAATAAGCGCCGGAATTTTGGAGAAAGTTAAAAACAAAGTTTACAGATTCAAAAGACAAGACTTCATCAAGTAGAAGGAAGCGTGAGGCTTCTTTCTATTTTTTTAATAAACTGTCCGTAAACTTTTCTTCCGATAGAAAATGCGGTAAAAAAGTAAAGGGATTTAAAGCGAATAAGGAGAATTTTCGTAAAAAAAATGGCGCGGCCGACGAGACTCGAACTCGCGACCTCCGGCGTGACAGGCCGGCATTCTAACCAACTAAACTACGGCCGCACATAAGTATGAAAGATGGTGGTCGCTAGTGGACTCGAACCACTGGCCACTTGCTTGTAAGGCAAGCGCTCTACCAACTGAGCTAAGCGACCCTTGAGGCAAGATGGCGACCCCAAGGGGATTTGAACCCCTGTTACCGCCGTGAAAGGGCGGGGTCCTGGGCCACTAGACGATGGGGTCAATTTATTAAGTCATAGAACCGAAAAATGGTGACCCGTGTTGGATTCGAACCAACGGCCACCTCCTTAAAAGGGAGATGCTCTACCAGCTGAGCTAACGGGTCTTTCTCTCTTTCAGGTTATCCCTGAAATTGAGTTGAAAGTATATACTAA
>CAZPVZ010000041.1:0-3012 GCA_964590185.1 uncultured Campylobacterales bacterium | reverse complement strand
GGATATGAAGGTTGCGGGGGTGAGCGTTCACTTCGTAACGAGCGAGCTTGATTCGGGGAAGATAATAGATCAGGAGTGTTTTAAAAAAAGCGAGGGGATGAGTTTTGAGGATTTTGAGAGAAGGATTCATCAAATAGAGTATGAGATTTTCCCCAAAGCCGTTTTGAAGGTTTTGAAGGAGGCTTAAGAAGAAGCCTCCGTTTTGTGAATTATTTCGAAACCTTCGCTTAGTTTTTGCAGTTTTTCGCTCTCTCTTTTTATGTTTTCCATTATCTCTTTGATTCTTTTGCCGTTTTCTTCTATGATTTTTCCTTTTTGATCCGTTAAATCTATCTTTTCGGCTATCAGTTTGAAATTGGAAAGCTGAGATCGGAAATCGTTTTCGAATTTGCCGATCGTTTTTACGGTTTCGTTTAATAGTTTTTGCATCTCTTCGAAATTTTTGGAGATGTTTTTGGCTCCCTCCAAAAAGATTTGAAAACTCTCTTTCGTGTTGTAGGCGCTTTTTATGACGCTTTGCATGTTGTTTTGCATCGTTTGGACGATTTGAGTGATGTTGTTCGCGTTGGTTTGAGATATTTCGGCGAGTTCTCTGACTTTGTCCGCGACCACCGCGAAACTTCTTCCGTGAACTCCGGCTCTTGCCGCTTCTATCGCCGCGTTTAGAGCTATTAGATTGGTCTCTTCCGCTATCGAGCTTATGACTTCTATCGTTTTGTCTATATCTTGAGAGTGTTTTTTCAACTCGTCTATCGCGCGAATCGTTTCGTCCAAGGATTGGTAAGTGCTTTGGGCGGTGTTTCTGTTTTTGTTCAGAATATTTTTGGTATTTTTTATATCTTCGATCATGCCGTCGGACTTTTCTCCTATTTTGGAGAGAGTCTCTTTAAGCCGTTTGTTTTTGTCAAACAGCTCCTGCGTTAAGTTTTTGATTTTTTGAAGTTCCGAACTTTGTTCGTTCACTCTTTTGTAATTTTCGGAAACTTTGTCGATTCCGTAGTCGCTTCTTTTTGCTACGTTATCGGCCTGTTCGACTACATGGTCTATAACCGGTTTTATGGATTCCGCCATATCGTTTAGGTTGCAAAATAGTTTGTCTATTTCGTTTCTGTTCTCTTTTTTGACTCTCTCTTTCTCCAAAATGTCTTTTATGTTGAAATTTCCGCTCGCTATTCTTTTCATCGCTTTCGATAGGTTTATGATTCTAAGAGCTATCTCTTTGTGGAAAAAGAGCAAAACCACCGCCATAACCAAAACGATGTTAAACAGCCAGCTCGTTATGATGGTTATCATGTTGGTTCTAAGATCGGAGAGGAAATTTTTTAGATTGATTTTTACCGTTTCTATCGCTATGACGTTTCCCTCTTTCCATTTCGGATGGCACATTTTACACTTTTGTTCCGCAACGATCGGACGGGAGAGCATGAAATAGCTTTTACCGTCGATAGTGAGTTTTTTGGCTCTCTCTTTTTTGTCTCTATATTTTTGAAAGTATTTTATATCTTCCTCTTCAAACGGAAGAGCTTTGTTTTTCGGATTCACGGGATGGATGGAAGCCTCTTTGAAATAAACCTCTCCTTTGGAAACTTCGGTGAATTTGTCGAAAACCGCGTTTTGAATCACTTGGGGTATTTCTTCGGTTTGTCCGCTGAAAAACTTTTCGTTTCTGTTTTGAAGCAGTACGTCGGCAAAATCTAAAATCGATTTGGCTTTCGAATAGAGTTTCTCTTCGAGAGCCTTTTCGTTTGCGGTGTAGAGATAAAAATACGATAGTGTGGTGATTGATACGATGATGCTTAAAACTATAAGCGCAAACATCGGACCGAGTTGTATTTTTCTCAATCTGTACATAATGAAACCAAGCATTCTTTACCCTTGCTAATATTTTGTATTTTTTATGTTTTGAGTAATATCGACAATGCAAAATTTTTATAAAGTTAAAGTTTTAAATATGAGAGCGAATCTTTGATATTATCTTTAATAAAATTCGGTTTTTAGCGGATTTGGAGGAGAAGTTTTTTTATCTTTTCGTTAGATTTTATTATGCGGCCGATTTTTATCTCTTTGTTTTTTATTCCCGAATAAATCGTATCTATTATGCGTTTTATATCCGTCTCTTTTTTCCCGCGCCGAGCGAAAAGGAGCATATTCACTCCGGCGTTTATCGATAGGGATAGGGCTTTTTTCAGCTCGTAACGGTTTTTGACGGCTCCCATCTCCATATCGTCGGTTATGACTATGCCTTCGAAACCGAGTTTTTTTCTAAGAAGGGATGTTACTATCTCGTAAGATAGAGTTGCGGGATGATTTTTATCAAGATGCGCGTTGTAGATGTGGGCCGTCATAATCGCGGGAGCTAAATTTTTATTTATCAGGATGCGATAGGGGATCAGCTCCTTTTCGCTCCAACTTTTCGTTACGTCGGTGAAATCTTTGTGAGTGTCCTCAAAAGAGGAGCCGTGTCCGGGAAAGTGTTTCAAGACGGATAGAATTTTTCTTTTTTTCATCTCTTTGACGAATATCTCCGCCTCTTTCGCTACGACGAAGGGGTCTTTGGAAAAAGAGCGCTGCTGTTTTACGATGACTTCGTTTTCGGGATTTATTGCAAGATCCACTACCGGAGCGAAGTTGCAGTTTATGCCGTAACGGGAGAGTTCTTTTGCTAAAGAGGCGTATATTTTTTGGGAGTAGGTTTCGTCGTTTTTTTCTCCGACCTTTTTAGCCGAGGGGATTTGGAAAAAACCGTTTTTGCTTTTGAGTCTCGAGACTCTGCCTCCCTCTTCGTCTATGCATATTAGGATTTTGTGGTTTGAAAATCTTTTTAAATTTGAGGTTAATCTCTTTAGCTGTTTGGGGTTTTTGACGTTTGCGTCTTTTTTCGGAGTATCGAAAAGTATGACTCCTCCGAGGTTGTATCGGTTTATGAGTTTGATTATTTTGGCGTTTCGGTTTATTTTTGAGCCTTTGAAACCGACTATCAGCATCGAGCCTATCATTTTTTTGAGTTTTTCT
>CAZPVZ010000040.1:0-23633 GCA_964590185.1 uncultured Campylobacterales bacterium | reverse complement strand
CTAAGCCTCTCATCGCCGATAATACTGCGCCTTACTGGCGTGGGAACGTAGGTCGCCGCCGGCTTGAGTTTATCGGACTTGCTATGAAACTTCTAATCAGCTCCTGTTTACTCGGCAACCTCGTAAGATACGATGCAAAATCGAAAAAATGCCGCAAACCTCTATTTGATAAGATTGTAAACTCCTGCGTTTTATATCCCGTTTGTCCGGAAGTTGACGGAGGTTTACCCGTTCCGAGAGCTCCTTCCGAGATAGTCTCTTTTGATGGAGGGGAGTTTAGACTTTTGAATACGGATGGCGAAGATGTAACCTCTTTTTTTTATAAAGGGGCTAAAAAGGCTTTGGATATCGCTCTTAAAAACGATATAAAGATAGCTTTGCTAAAATCGAAAAGTCCTTCTTGCGGTAACGATTTCGTATATGACGGGACTTTTACCGGTTCTTTGAAAAAAGGGAAAGGAGTTGCCGCTTATCTGCTCGAGAAAAACGGGATAAAGGTTTTTAATGAAAACGAATTGGAAGCTTTATGGGAGTATATAGAGAACTTTTCTCTTTAATCGGTTGATTTTTGATGAAAAAAAGTGTCGTTATAAACGGTTTCGGAAGAATAGGTAGGGTTCTATTTAGGATTTTGTTTGAAAGAGACGAGTTTGAGATTTTCGGCGTTAACGATATTTATGATTTGGATGAGGTCGTTTATCTTTTAAAATACGATTCCGTTTACGGTCCTTTCGGAAAGGAAGTTGAAAAGATAGACGACGGAAGATTTAGGGTGGGAGATAAGGAGATTTTATATTTTCGCTCTCTCGATCTCTCCTTTTTGAAAGATATTTCCATAGATTTGTTGATAGAGTGTAGCGGAGTTTATAAACATGCCTCTTATTTCGAGCCGTTTTTGGGAAAAAGCGTTAAAAAGGTAATTTTTTCTTTCGTTCCTTCGGACGATACCAAAGTTATAATTTTAGGCGTTAACGAAAAAGAGTATGAAGATGAAAAAATTGTCTCCAATTCAAGTTGCACTTCCAACTGTTTAGCTCCCGTTTTGAAGCTTGTTAACGAATTTTCTCCGATTTCTCGCGTTTTTGCCACTACCATTCACAGTTATACCGCGGAGCAGAACCTTCTTGATTCAAAAATCGCTTCTTTTGATATTAGAAGAAGCAGAGCTTCGGGGATCAATATCATACCTTTTACGAGCGGTATCGCTTTTGCTACGGAAAGGGTTTTGCCTTTTTTGAAAAATAGGATTAGAGGATACAGTTTAAGAGTTCCGGTTTGCGACGTTACCATGATAGATACCGTATTGGAATTCGAAAATTTCGTGGATTTCGCTCTTTTGAAAGAGTATTTGCGTTTTTTGCCTGCGGACTCCTCCAAGTATGTTTTTTCTTCTTCTACTCCCGTAGTCTCTTCCGATATAATTTCTTCCGCTTACAGTTCGATTGTAGATCTTAGTTTTATTAGCGGCGTTGGAGGAAATTTCGTTAAACTCCTTTTATGGCAGGATAACGAATGGGGTTATGCCTCAAGAGTCGCCGATCTATCTTCTTTTATTTTTTCTTTGGAATAGTTATTGTTTTTCAAATAAAACATTAAAATATTTAATCAATCTGCCGATATTCGAGTATAATTAAAATCAAAAAAATATTACGGAAAAGGAATCTTAATGAAAGCTGTCGTAATGGCGGGAGGATTCGGAACGAGAATACAGCCTCTTACCCACTCTTTACCTAAACCTATGCTACCGGTTATGAACAGACCTATGATGGAGCATATCATAGTTAAGTTGAGGGATGAGCTTAAAATCAAGGATTTTGTCATATTGCTCTATTTCAAGCCGGAAGTTATAAAAAACTATTTTAAAGACGGCAAGGAGCTCGGAATAAATATAGAGTACGTTTTGCCTAACGACGATTACGGAACGGCCGGGGCGGTAAAATGCGCGGAAGAATATTTGAAAGATGACAATTTCATAATCGTAAGCGGCGATTTGGTAACGGACTTCGATTTTAAGGAGATATTGGCGTTTCATAAAAAGAAGAATTCGAAGTTGACCATTACTTTGACTCCGGTTGAGGATCCTTTGCAGTTTGGCGTCGTTATAACCGATCATAACGATAAAATAGAGAAGTTTTTGGAAAAGCCGGGCTGGGGAGAAGTTTTCAGCGATACGATAAATACGGGCATATACGTTATCGAGCCGGAGATTTTGGAGCATATTCCGCCGAGTGAAAATTTCGATTTTGCAAAAGATCTTTTTCCTCTTTTGATGGCAAGAGGAGTGGATCTTTGGGGATGTCCTATAAAAGGATATTGGAGAGACGTAGGAAATCCGGCAAGTTATAGAGAAGTGCATAAGGATATTTTAAACGGAAGAGTGAAAGTAAACATTCCGGGTAAAAGGATCGAGTTTGAAAACGGAGTTTTATATACCGAAAGCGAGTCGGACTTGGATGAAGAGATAAAAGGGCTTGTGGTTATAGGAAAAAACGTTCGAATAAAAAAAGGAGTGAAGATGGAGAATGCAGTAATAGGGGACGAAGCGGCCGTTGAAGAGGGAGTGGAGTTAAAAGATAGCGTTATTTGGAACGACGTGAAAATAGGGAAAAACACTCGTATAAACAATGCCGTGATTTGTAACGATAATAAAATCGGAGAAAACGTAGAAGTTAAAGAAGGCTTGATAATGGCCGAAGATTGCGATGTGGGGGATAACGTTTCTTTTGAAAGGGACGTAACCGTATGGCCCGATAAAATCATAAGCGACAACTCTATCGTTAGCAATAACGTTATTTGGGGAAGCAAATATAAAAGCTCCATTTTTGAAGAGGGAAGCGTAAAAGGAAGAACCAATACCGAACTTTCATGCGAAATGGCTACGAAACTTGCGGAGGCTTTGGGAACGACTCTTCCGGTTGGAAGCACCGTTTACGTTTCGAGAGATTACCATAAAAGTTCCCGTATGTTAAAAAGAGCGTTTTTGGGAGGATTGTTATCTACCGGCATCAACGTCATAGACATAACTTTCATGCCTTCTTCGGCTATGAGATTTAACCTTGCCAACAATAAAGATATCGTTGCCGGAGTTCATTTCAGACAAAGTATTTACAGCAAAACCGATACCGAAGTTTTGTTTTTCAACGAAGAGGGGCTTAGGATAGACACAAATACCGCAAAAAGCATAGAGAGAATATTTTTTAGGGAAAATTTTAGAAGAGTGGATCCGGAAAAGATAGGCTCCATAGAAGAGGCCAAATTTTTGGATAAAAGATACAAAGAGGAAATTATTAAACATCTTGATAAAGATATTATTAAAAATAGAGATTTTAAAATAGCCGTCGATTTGGCGTACGGTTCCATCTCAACCATATATCCCGAGCTTTTAAGCGAATTGGGGTTGGAAAACATAACTTTAAACGCTTATCCGGACGAGAAAAAGTTGACTATTTTACCCACCATCATCAAACACGCTAAGAGAGATTTGAGTCTTATCGTTAAAAATCTCGGGCTCAATGCCGGATTTATCATATATCCCAACGGACAAAAAATGGAGATAGTTTCCGATACCGGAGAGGTTTTGCCGTATCATACGGCTCTTCTTACTATGCTTTATATGCTCGATAGATCCGCCGAAAGCAAGAGAAAAGTCTTTTTACCGGCGTGGGCTCCCGATTTTGTTGACGATAAATTTAAGAATTTGCAGATAGAGAGAGGAAAATATAGAAATTTTAAAGCGGAACAATTAAGACAGTACACTCTCGTAGCTTCCGTGGACGGAAATTTTGCTTTTACGGAGTTCGCTTTAAACAGAGATACGATCTATGCGAGTTTAAAAATGGTTGAAATGATGATAAAATATGACTTTAAGATCTCCGATATCGTAAAAGAGGTGGAGGGATTTTTCTATAAGGAAGAACATGTCGAATGCCCCAATTCTTTAAAGGGCAAAATGATGAGAAAATTTTTGGAGGATTCGAAAGGGAAAAAATCTTCTCATCTTGACGGAGTGAAAATTTGGATGAGCGATAAAGATTGGATTTTGATGATACCGGATCAAGACGAAGACAGATTAAATCTCTATGTCCAAGCCGAAAACGAGCGGAGAGGAAAGGAGATTTTAAAAGAGTACGAACGAAAAATAGAAGAGTGGAAAAAGAGCTGAATATGAAAAAGTTATATCTCTCCTTTTTATGGCATATGCATCAGCCTTATTATAAGGATGATTTGAGTACGCTTATAAAGATGCCTTGGGTATTTTTACACGCCATAAAAGATTATTACGATATGGTTTGGTATGTGGAGAGATTTAAAAACATTAAGGGCACTTTCAATCTCGTGCCCTCTTTGCTCGTTCAGCTGAAAGAGTATGAAGATTTTCACGTAAACGACGAACTTTTAAACGCCGTTAGGAAAGACGTGGATTTTTTATCGCAAGAGGAGAAAATATATCTTATAGAGTATCTTTTTTTCTCCAACGAAGAAAACTGCATAGCTCCGTTTAGAAGATACAAAGAACTTTTTGAAAAAAGAAAAAGATACGGCGGTTTTAAAGAGGCCGCTAACGCCTTTTTGAATAAGGAATTTTTGGATCTTGAGGTTCTTTTTCTGCTCTCTTGGTGCGGAGAGTATCTGAAAAGAAACGATCCTTTGGTTAAATTTCTTATTGAAAAGGGCGAAAATTTCACTCATGAGGATAAAATAAACCTTTTAAAGAGACTTAGCGAGTTTATAAAAGAAATTATTCCTCTATACAAAAGAGCGAAGGAAGAGGGAAAGATAAAAATCTCCACCACTCCTTTTTACCATCCGATAGAGCCTCTTCTTTTCAATCCGGAGAACGCTTCGGTTTCAAATCCTTCCACTCCTTTGCCCAACGATCCCTTGTCTTTAAGAGAGGACGGGATTTTGCATATAAAAAAGGCGATAGAGTATTACGAAAACGAATTCGGAGAAAGACCCGTCGGTTTTTGGCCCGCCGAGGGGGCGGTCAGTTACGAATTTTTGGAGGAGCTTAGCAAAGAGGGAATAGTTTGGGCGTGTACGGACGAGGAGATTCTTTATAAGACCGTAAAAGCTTTCAGGAAAGAGGATATTTATAAGAAAAACAGACTCCACTTTAAAAACGGAGGAATATATCTCTTTTTTAGAGACAGAACTTTAAGCGATTTGATAGGTTTTAGTTATAGCGGCTGGGATGAAGGTAGAGCGGTTGACGATTTTATAAGAAGACTGAGAGAGATTTACGACTCTTGCGATAAAAGCTGTAACGTTAGCGTAATTTTGGACGGAGAGAACGCTTGGGAGCATTATAGAAACAACGCTTTTTATTTTTTTGAAAAACTCTACGGCGCCATCGAGGAGAACGATTGGATAGAGTCCTCTTTTTTTGACGAGGTTTTGCAAAATCGTGAGATAGAAGAGCACGAGCTTTACAATCTCGTTCCGGGAAGCTGGATAAACGGAGACTTTAGAATATGGATGGGGCATGAGGAGAAAAATAGGGCTTGGGAGCTGATTTATGATACGAAAAGAGACTTTGAGAGATTGAAAGACAGATTTGAAGAGTCTCTTTTGCGAAAGATAGAAAAAGAGTTTATGATAGCCGAGGGAAGCGATTGGTTTTGGTGGTACGGAGACGATCATTTCACCGTTCAAAAGGATGAATTTGACGCGCTTTTTAGGAAACATCTTATAAACGTGTACGCTTTGATGGGAGAGACGCCTCCCGATAAGTTGTTAAAATCCATAGTGGAAAACAAGAAACGGGATCTCTTTTTTAAAAAACCTCAAAATCTAATAAGCGCCGTGATAGACGGTAAAAATACCGATTTTTTCGAATGGCTCGGTTCGGGAGAGGTTGATCTCGAGCATGAGCTCTCCTCTATGAATCTGAAAAATTTCGTTATAGAAAAAATTAAATTCGGTCATGACGAGAATAATTTCTATTTTGCGTTAATAGGGGAGACTAAAAAGCTAATAGGCGGTTCTTTGGAAGTCTCTATAGAGGATAAAAATTTTCTTTTGCCTTTAAAAAGGGGAGTTTTTGAAAAAGAGGGCATAAAGTACGCAACGGACGAGATTATAGAGATTGCCGTGGGCAGAGAAATGAGCGAAAACAAAAGAATCAATTTTAAACTTTTCAAAGATGGGAAACTGTTGCAACTTATGCCTCTCTATTTTAAGATAGAGATGAAATTTGAAAACGAATCTTTAAAAAACTGGTATGTATGAAGGAAGAGATATGAAAAAAAGCGTCCTTTTGCTCGGACTCCATTGCCATCAGCCCGTCGATAATTTCTCTTACGTCGTGGATGAGGCGATAGAGAAGGCTTATAAGCCTTTTTTCAGAGAAGTTTTAAAGTATGAGAATTTTAAATTTTCCGTCCATTACAGCGGCTGGCTTTTAGAGTATGTGAAAGAAAACGACGAAGAGTTTTTTGCCATGATGCGGGAGGCTTCCGAGAGGGGACAGGTGGAGTTTTTAACGGGAGGTTTTTACGAACCGATACTCGCTTCCATTCCCTCTAAGGATAGAAGAGGGCAAATTAAAAAGCTTAATAAATTTATAAAAAAGCATTTCGGTCAGAAACCGAGAGGATTGTGGCTTACCGAAAGAGTTTGGGAGAATTCCATCATAGCCGATCTGCATAAATGCGGAATCGAGTATGTGGTGGTGGACGATTATCACTTCATAAGCGCCGGTTTCGACCCTTCCGAGTTAAACGGATATTACGCAACCGAAGAGGGCGGAGTCGGAATGAAAATATTTCCCATAAACAAAACTTTAAGATATATTTTGCCTTTCAATCCTTCCGACGAGGTCGTAAATTATATAGAATCATTAGCCGACGAGAGGGTCAGCGCCGCCGTAATTTTCGATGACGGGGAAAAGTTCGGGATATGGCCTAAAACTTACGAGTGGGTTTACGAAAAGGGGTGGCTTAAGAGTTTTATGGAGAAGATTTCGAAAAACGAAAAGATAGAGACGGCTTTTTATAGCGAGTTTATCGATAACAATCCTCCTTTGGGCATAGCTTACCTTCCTACGACTTCTTATTTCGAAATGGGCGAGTGGTCGTTGAGAGCCGACGACGGCGTTAAAATGGAAAAGATGAAGGAGAACCTTTTAAAAAACGGTTTTGACGAAGTAAGCGTGGAGAAATTCGTAAAAGGGACTATTTGGAAAAATTTTCTCGTAAAATACAAAGAGTCCGATAGGATTCATAAAAGGGTGTTGGAACTTTCGAAAAATAGAGTCAAATCGAAAAAGTATAAGGAATCTCTTTTCAAAGCTCAAACGAACGACGTTTTGTGGCACGGAGTTTTCGGAGGTTTGTATCTGCCCAATCTAAGAGATAACGCTTACAGATTTATAATAGAGTGCGAGAACTTAAGGGGCGGGAAAGAGAAGTTGGAGATAAAAGATATCAATTTGGACGGCTATAAGGAGGCTAAATTTTCAAACGAAAATCTGATAGCCGTTTTCGACAGTAAAGATGGAGGCCAACTTACGGAATTTTCCGTGAGGGATAAGACTTTTAACTTTCAAAACGTTTTAACGAGATACAAAGAGGCTTATCATCAAAAGATTTTTGAAAATAGAGTTTATGGAGGTGAAGAGAAAAGAAAGGAGGGGATAGAAACTATCCACTCTTTCAATTTTGAGGAGCTTGAAAAATATAAAGAGCTTTTGAAGTTTGATTGGTATGTTAAAAACTCTTTTGTGGATCATATAAGTGACGAAAGTTTCACCCTCGATAGTTTTGACAACTGCACTTTTTGGGAATACGGGGATTTTGCAAATCAGCCCTTTTCTTTGCAAAAGAGAGGAAGAGAGGTCGTTTTTAAAAGAGAAGGAGGAATATATAAAAATTCCAGAAAATACGAAACTCTTTTGACGAAAAGATTTGCTTTGAAAGAAAACGGCATAGCGTTTAACATAAGCTTAAATAGCGAAAACATGGAAAATCTTTTTTATATTATGGAGCATAATTTTCATTTCGCTTCTTTAGGGGAGATTTTCATAAACGACCTTTCGTACGAAGGCTCTTTCGTGATGGAGAATACCGATGTTTTGAGTATAAAGGACGGATACACTTCTAAAGAGATAAAATTCGTTTTCGATAAAAAATGCGACGTTTTTCTCTATCCTTTGGATACTTTGTCTCAAAGCGAATCGGGATTCGAGATTATAAATCAGGGGCTTACTTTGGGATTTAGGTTCGATTTCAATTGCCATTTGAACATTGCCGGAGAGATCGTTCTCTCCTCTTTAGGAGAATAAGTGTCCGTTATAAGATATTGTCCTTTAAGGGACGAAAAGGTTATCGTTGCGGTAAATAGGTTGCACAGACCCGTAGATTACGGAGTTTGCAAAGAGTCCGTAAAAGAGAGCGAAAAAGAGTGTCCGTTTGAAAGAGGCAGAGAGGAGCTTACTCCCAAAGAGATATTTTCAATAAGAGAAAACGGCGAATGGCTCGTTAGGGTGGTTCCGAATCTCTATCACGCCTTAAGCGTGGAGAGTGAAAAAAGATCATACTCGAGAGGTTATTTCGAGTATGAGGAGGGCGTGGGAGCTCACGAAGTTATCATAGAAAATCCCGACCATTTTAAAAAAATGAAAGACTATTCTTTAAAAGAGTTTAGAGATTATCTTTTTGCCGTAAAGAGCCGTCTTTTGGATTTGTCTAAAGATAAGAGGCTCGAATATGTAAGCGTATTTAAAAATCAAGGCGTAAACGCGGGTGCGACTCTTTCTCATCCTCACTCTCAGATTATAGCCACTCCTTTCATACCTAAGGAGATAAGGGAGGAGATAGAGAGGAAAAGAGCTTATTATAAGATTCATAAGAGAGCGCTTTTGGCGGATATCGTTTCGGAAGAGATAAGAGAAGAGAAAAGGGTGATAGAAAAAAACGAGGATTTTGTCGCTTTCGTGCCTTTTGCTTCGTTTTATCCTTTCGAAACGTTCGTGGTTCCTATGGAAAACATAAGCTCTTTGGCCTTTTTGGACGAGGGAAAGCTTCTTTCTCTATCGCAAATCTTACAAAAGGTTTTTAAAAAGCTTTATAAAGTATTGGGAGATTTCGACTTCAATCTGATTTATAAAAATTCTCCTCCGGTTACCGAACAGACCGATCCTAACTACTTTTATAAAATGGAGGAATTTTATCTGTTTTATATACAGATAATTCCGAGACTCTATAAATTGGCCGGTTTCGAACTCGCTTCAAATATGCGGATAAATCCCATAACTTCCGAAGATGCCGCCAAACGACTTAAAAATGCGTAAAGGTATAAATTTTTTTCCTTTTATGCCGAATTTATATCAGTGATATTTGGTTGCTATTAATCTTTTTTTAGATAATATTTCCGCAAAAGAAATTAAACTTATACGGATAGAAGGTGGAGAAAATATGAAATTGTTTATAGATTACGGAGGCACTCATTTTCGGTACGTTATAAAATCCGGTCACGAAATAGTTTCTCAGAAAGTTTTGGAAAGTCAGAAAGTGGATTTGCTCGATTTTTTGGAGACAAAACTTCAGGAGCTAAAAGATATAAACTTTATAGGCATATCTTTCGCCGGACAGGTGAAGGACGGAGTTATTTTATCGGCTCCCAATATAAAAATAAGAGAGAAAAACATAAAAGAGTATATAGAATCCAAATATAAAGTGAGATTGGAGATAGAAAACGATCTAAAATGCGCTCTTTTGGCCGAAATGAACGAAGTCGGGAGAGATAAAAGCATAGTTTTGCTCTATATAGGAACGGGTTTGGGGAGCGCATATAGCGAAAAAGAAGAGATTATAAGAGGCGTTAACAATTTAGCGGGAGAGGCGGGACACATCTCTTTTAAGAAGGCTCCTTTTAAATGCGGGTGCGGGAAAGACGACTGTTTGGAACTTTACACTTCCGGCATAGGGCTTTCCAAATGGGTTGAATATTACGGACTCGATATAGAGCCTACTTTGGAGGCTTTGGAAAATCACGGTTCCGAGGAAGCTAAGGAGATATTAAATAATTTTTATGAAGGGTTAAGTTTCATAACCTCTTCCTTGGTTACCGTTTTAAATCCGGAGTATTTGATTCTCGGAGGAGGAGTGATTACCCACAATCCTCATCTTTTAAATTTCGTTCAAAAATCCGTTAGCGAAAAGGCCTTGAAAAAATCTTTAAAAGATTTGAATATTAAGCTTTCGACTTTTGAAAACGCCTCCTTAAAAGGGGCCGAATATTTAGAAAACTATACAAGGAAATTGCTGATGAACTATTTGGAGATGGATTACAATCAAAAATATAGCACGAAAGTCGCCTATTTCAGTATGGAATTTGCCATTCATCAGGCGTTGAAAACCTATTCGGGAGGTCTGGGATTTCTTGCCGGTTCCCATATGAGAAGCGCATACGATCTCAAACAGAACGTTATCGGCGTCGGAATGCTTTGGACCTACGGATATTACGATCAAGTTAGAAAAGAAGACGGAAGCATGGGAGTCTCTTATATTCATAAAAAATATCACTTTTTGGAGGATCCCAACGTAACCGTAACGGTAACGGTTAACGGAAAGCCGGTTTTCGTTAAAGTTTATCTTTTAAAGCCGGAAGTTTTTCAGTCGGCTCCAATCATCCTGCTTACTACGGATATAGAGGAAAACGATTATCTTGCGAGAACGATAACTAAAAGATTGTATGACGGAAATCACGAGGCGAGAATCGCCCAAGAGATCGTTTTGGGAATAGGCGGAGCGAAAGCTTTGGAAGCTTTGGGAGAAGAGGTTGATATTTATCATATGAACGAAGGCCACGCTCTTCCTCTTGCTTTTTATCTTTACGGAAAGTATAAAGATATTCATGAAGTGAGAAAGAGAGTTGTTTTTACGACTCATACTCCGGAAGCCGCCGGAAACGAAGAGCATAACATCCATTTTTTACATAGAATGGGATTTTTTAACGGATTGGATCTCGATACGGTTAGAGAGATAACTAAGATATATCACGATACTTTCAGTCTGACTCTCGGAGCGTTGAGACTTTCCAAAATTTCAAACGCCGTTTCCAAAATACACGGCGTCGTTGCCAATAAGATGTGGTCCGAATATGAAGGAATCTCCAAAATCATCTCCATAACCAACGCTCAAAATAGAAGGTATTGGCAAGATAAGGGCATGATAAGGGCGCTTGATGAGAATTTGGATTATGAGATCATTTTAAGAAAGAAGCATTTAAAAAGAATGCTTTTTAATGTCGTGGCGGATCAAACCGGAAAAATGTTCGATCCGAACGTTTTAACGATAGTTTGGGCGAGAAGGTTTGCCGAGTATAAAAGACCGGGGCTTTTGAAGTATGATTATGAAAGATTTTTAAGGCTCGTTACGAGAGAAGAGGAACCCGTGCAGATTATTTGGGCCGGCAAACCGTATCCGGGAGACGAGATGGCCATAGATCTCTTTAACGAACTCGTTTACATAACGAGGGATTTAAAAAGAGCGACCGTTTTGACGGGCTACGAACTTGAGCTTTCCGCCGTTTTGAAAAGAGGGGCGGATATTTGGATAAATACGCCGAGGATTACCCGAGAGGCTTCCGGAACGAGCGGAATGACCGCGAGCATGAACGGAGCTTTGCATTTCTCCATTCCGGACGGATGGCATCCGGAGTTCGGAAAGCACGGAGTGAACTCTTTCGAGATACCGGGATGCGATCCCAATTTGCCGATAGAGGAGCAAGACAGGCTCGATAACAAAAATATGATGGATGTTTTGGAAAACGAAATAATTCCTTTATATTACAGAGATCAAAACAAATGGGTTTGGATGATGAAAAACGCCATGAGAGACATAGTTCCCTATTTCGATTCCGACAGAATGGCTAACGAGTATTACGAGAAGATGTATAACTATACGTACTCTCCGAGCGACTACGAAAAGAAGGAAACGAGGATTTCTATGTTCATATAGAACGGAAGGGGGGAGATTATTCTCCTCCCACTATTCCTTCGTCCACGTCGGGATTAATTTCCTGAGGGATGTAATCTTTTCCGAACTCTTTTTTGGCTAATTCCAAAGCTTCTATAAGATCGTCTATGTTCTCGTAAGGAATGTGAACTCTATACTCGGGATGGGTTAAATTTCCGTCTAAAGAGACTCCTATGCTAACTACCGGTTCGCTTTTTTCTCCGTAAGGTTCGGTTATGTGAGCTACCGATACGATGCCGTCTTTCGTGCCGTATAGACTGAAAAACTTGATTTCCGTACTATTTTTTGACATTTTTGCCTCCTTTGTTAAATTTATTTATTTTTTATTATAACAAAACTTTTTATTAAGTAGGTTTTGTCTTTTATAAATCGTTCGTTTCCCGAGTGCGTTTAACTTTTTTCGACGGAAATTTATCTTGCAAATTCGCCGTTAAATCTTCTTTTGTAAAAGGCTCTTTCCCTCTTCTTTTTTTTCTCCAAAAACCGATATTAAAAGTAAAGTTTATAAGGATACGGATGAAAAATTCGAAAGTTTTATTTTTCATCAACTCTTTAGGCGGCGGAGGCGCCGAGAGAGTTTGCGTAAATCTTGCTAACGGTTTTTATAGAAAGGGATTTGATATCTCTTTGCTTGTTTTAAATCTGAATAACGACGTTTTTTCCAAGGAGTTGGATGAAGATATAGCGTTTTATAATTTAAATAAGAATCATACGAGAGAGGCTTTTTTCAAACTCGGCAGGTTTTTGCTTGAGAAAGATTTCAGGGTGATTTTGGTTTTTAATTACCAGCTTGCCGTTTTACTTCTTTTTTTGAGGAACGCTCTCTTTTTGGATTATAAGATAATCGTTAGAAATATAAATACTTTGAGCATGATTTACGAGAGGCAGAGCTCTTTTTGGCATAAATATTTCGTAAATTCTTTAACCAAAGTTTTTTATAAAAGAGTGGATCTGATCGTAGCGCAGTCCGAAGGGATGAAAAAGGATCTTGTTTTAAATTATTATATTCCTTCGGAAAAGATCGTTACGATAAACAATCCGGTTAACAAAAAGATAGAGGAGTTTGCAAAAAGTATCGATTATATAAAGTTTCCGAAAAGACACGAAGTTTTATTCGTAGGTTCTTTAACCGAAAAAAAAGGGGTGGAGTATCTTTTTAGGGCGTTTGCGCTGGTGCATAGGGAAGATCCCGATCTTAAGTTGAGAATCGTGGGAGAGGGAAGGCTGAAAGATAAACTCGTAAAGTTGTCGCATGATCTCGATATAGACAAAAATGTCGTTTTCGAAGGATTCGTTTCGGATGTGGGAATTTACTATTTGAAAGCGAAAGCGACTCTTTTAACTTCTTTATACGAAGGTTTTCCTAATGTTTTGGTGGAGTCTTTGACTCTTGGCACTCCCGTCGTTTCTTTCGACTGTCCGAGCGGACCTTCGGAGATCATAGAAGATGGCAAAAACGGATATTTGGTCGAATATCTGAATATAGAGGCTTTTAAAGATGCGGTATTGAGAGTTTTAAAGAGGGATTTCGATTCCAAAAGCGTAGCCATGACCGCTTTGAAATACTCTAACGAAGTTATTTTGGAAAAATATGCGAAGGTGATAAAGAGTTTTCTATGGCATTACAGATAGCTATATACGCTCTTTTGGGTTTTTTTATAATTTTGGTGGAGACGGGGAGAAAAAAAGAGACGATATTTGACATGATGAGTTTTTTCAATCTCTTTTTTTTCCTCGTTTACAGCGTCGTTCCGATAATCCTTCTTTACGGAGGAGTGGAAGAGTACGCAAGCCCCAATCTCTCCCGCGGAGTTTTTTATTTCGGCAAAACCGTTTTTACTCCGATAATTATTTTTATAGCTTATTTGACTTTTTTAGGAGGCTACTATTGGTCGGTTCCGAGATCTTGGGTTAGCGATTTAAGATTCGAGTTTTTGTTGAGCGAAGAGAGTATTTTAAAGATTATCCCTTTTTTGTTCGTGATACTGTTTTTTGCTCTTTACGTATATATCATGCAGTTTGGCGGGCTTAGAGAGACGATAGCCGTTGCGGAGCTTTATAGAAACGGAAAGCTCGAGCCTCCCAAGTACGGATTTATGATGAGATTTTTTCAAATAGATCATTTTATTTTATATTACACTTTTTTTAAAATATTTTTGGAAAAGAGTTCCAAATACAAAAGCGTGTATCTTGTTTTCTTTTTGATTTCTCTTGGGGCGTTCGCTCTTATAACCGTTTTGTTCAATAGTAGAAGTTACATTATCTTAACTCTTTTAGGATTTTATGTAATAACCGCTATTTACAAGAACAAGTATTATCTTTTGGGAGTCTCTTTGGCGATTATCGCGGCGGTTTTGATAATAGAGTACGGAGACCCGTTTTTCCTCGCTTTCCCTTCTCTTTATAACGACGGGGTCGAGGCTTTCGTGGAGGAATTTTTAAGGGCTAAGGAGCACGAATACAGCATAGGATTTGCCGGAATAGTCAGAAACTTTTCGCATCCGATAGTATCTTTGGAAACGGCTTTGGCCATAGCCGGATACAGTTTGGAATTTAATAAATTTTTCGAGCTGATAGTCTCTCTTTTAAATCTCATACCTCAAAAACTAACCGGCTATACGCCTCCGAAATCGATAATGGAGGTGAACACTTTTTATACTTACGGTATGGTCGGGCATCCGGCCATTTTACCGGGGCTTTTGGGCAATTTCGCTTACTCTTTGGGAGCGGTCGGAGTTTGGATAGGGAGTTTCGTTTACGGAATTCAAGGAGGGGTTTTAAACGAGATTTTTCTAAACGTTTATAGAAAATATAAGGGTTTTATCGTTTTTTATTATCTTGCCGCTTTCAATTACGGTTTTTTCCTTTTTAAGGGGGATTTCATTCACGGGCTTAAAGGAAACTTTTTGCTTATAGTCTCCATATTGACTCTCCTTTTCTTTTCGAAGGTTTATAGGGAGAAAAAATATGCTTAAAGTGGTTTATCTTCTCTCCACTTTGGAAGCGACTGCTCCGGTTAAACAGCTTTTTTATATAGTTAAATATCTTGATAGAAACGGGTTTGAACCTTTCGTTGTTACTTTATCTCCCGAAAAAGAGAGAAGTTATAAGGAGCTTTTTTTAAAAGAGGGGGCGGAGGTTATCTCTTTGGAGCGGTCGAGAGTGGAAGGAGCGTTTTTAAATCGCTTTCTTCTGAAAAGGATTTTAAAAAAATTAAATCCAGATATAGTTCATTCCCAAGGCCATAGGGCCAACATGCTTTTGAGCGGTTTTTCGGAATATAAAAGGGTCGTAACCTTAAGGGCGAATCCTTTCAAAGATTACGCGTTCTCTTACGGGAAAATTACGGGGAAATTTTTGGCCGAAAGAGAGCTTAAGGCCGTTTTGTCTTTTGATAGGGTGGTTTGCGTTTCTAAATCTTTAGCCGATACGGTTTACGAAAAAAGCGGTAAAAAGGTTGAGTATATTTATAACGGATTGGATTTTTCTCTTTACGAAGAGGAGTTTGATAAGGAGGAGCTGAGAGAGAGATTGAATCTTCCTTCCGACAAAAAAATTTTTTCCGTCGTCGGGAATTTGATAGAGGGAAAAGATCCTAAAACCGTAATCGAAGCTTTTAAGCTTTTAAACCGAAACGATTTTTATCTCGTTTTTTTGGGAGAGGGGGAACTTTTGAGAGAGTGCGAGAGGCTGTCGGAAGGTCGGGCGGACTTTAGGGGATTTGTGAAAAACGTTAAAGATTATCTTCATGCAAGCGATTATCTTATTTCGGCCTCCCTAAGCGAAGGAATGCCCAATGCCGTTTTGGAAGCTCTCTCTTGCGGATTGGGAGTGGTTTTATCCGACATCTCTCCTCACAAAGAGATAGTTGGAGGGGGCTATTTCGGAGAAATATTCGAAACTAAAAATCCTTCCGATTTAAAAAACAAAATTTTAAAAATGTTGAATAAAGATTATGAAAAGGTATCTTATGAAGCTAAAAGAAGAGTAAGGGAGGATTTCGACGCTAAAAAGAACTCTTTTAAATATCAAAAACTTTACGAAGAAGTGGTGAAAGGCAAAAGATGAGAGATATGGAACATACTTTAATGAGCAAAGAGGAACTTGATCATATTTTAAAAAAAGACGAAATTTTTTATACCAAAAGTTGGAGAGAAGCGGTTATAAGAGGAACTCAAAGCGAAAATTTCGCCGTTTTAACGAGTTTTAGAGGCGAAAACGCTTTGCTTGGAATCTATTTTAAAAAGGAAGAGAGCGTTTTTAAACTCGTCGGTTCCCCTTTGCCCGGCATTTTCACTCCCTATCTCGATCCCGTTTGGCTTATGGATCTTACCGAAAAGGAGAAAAAGGAGGTTTTCTCTTCTCACGCTCGATTTTTGAAAAAATCCGGTTTTTCCTATATTGAATACCGCTTTTTCGATTATGAGGAGGCGAAACTTTTAAATGAAGGAATCAATTTTTCTCTTAATAAATTTTATAACTATATTTTAAGGGTGGATAAGCAAATAGAGTCCAAAATAAGCGATTTTTGCAAAAAAGCTTTGGTAAGAGCTAAAAGAAGCGGAGTTTTGATAGAGAGGATAGAAGCCGACATAGTTGACGTGGAAGATTACTATTTTATGCTTGAGGCGATATCTCGGGAAAAAGGTAAAAAAGTTATCCACTCTTTCGATTTTTTTAAAGAGATCGTCCATAAGATGCAAGGGGACAATAAGCTGTTTTTTATAAGGGCCGTTTTGGACAACAAAATAATATCCATGATGATTTTTTTATACGACGCGAAAAAGATGGTATGGCTTAGCGGCGTTACCGTAGATAGCGCTAAAGAGATCGGGGTAGAGCATGCGATGATTTTGGAGGCTTTTAAGTTTGCTTACGGAAAAAGGCTCGAATTTTTGGATCTGAATAGAAAAGGCGATAAGGAGCTGGATAAGCTTAAAGAGGATTTCGGAGCCTCGTTGCATGCGTGCGGGGAGCTTTCGTATAAAACTCCCTTGGCGAAATCTGCCGAAGCTCTCTACAAAAAATTAAAAAGACTTTCGTAATGTTGCAAAAGATTAAGGCCAAACTCTCTTTGGAAAGCAATAAGAGAGTATTTTACAACTTTCTTTCGATGAGTTTTTTACAGGGAGCCAATTATATACTTCCTCTTATAATTCTCCCGTATCTCGTTAGGGTTTTGGGAGTGGAGTATTTCGGAGTTTGGTCTTTCGTAACGGCGGTTATGGCCTATCTCGTTTTAGTCGTCGATTACGGTTTCGAGCTTTCGGCCACCAACGCCGTATCTATCAATAGAGAGAACGAAGAAAAGATAGAGGAGATTTTCGGTTCCGTTTTTATCATAAAATTTTTTCTTATCGGATCGTCTTTTCTGTTTCTTTTTATTTTGCTGATTTTTATGGAGAAATTCTCTCAATTTTTTTGGGTTTACGTAGTCGCTTTCGGAATGGTCGTGGGGCAGGGGATTTTCCCGGTGTGGTTTTTTCTCGGTATGGAGAGAATGGGATATATAACTTTTTTAAATATCGTTGCGAAACTTCTTTTTACGATATTTCTTTTTATTTTCGTGAAAACTAAAGAAGATTTGATATTGGTCGCTTTTTTCAACTCATTGGGTTATTTGATCGTCGGTTTTTATTCTATTTATTTGATTAAAAGGGAGTTTGGAATAACTTTCAAATTTCAACCGTTTTCCGTAGTGAAAGAGTATCTTATAGAGGGGTGGTACGTTTTCGTCTCTCGAATTTCCGTAACTTTTTACTCCACGATAAATACCATACTTCTCGGACTTTTGACGACCGACGTTTTGGTCGGTTATTACAGCATAGCGGAGAAGATTACCGTAGCCGCAAGCGGGATAATCTATCCTCTATTAAAAGCCGTTTATCCCTATTTTTCGAGCGTATATAAAGAGTCGCGGGAGAGATTTTTCTATCTGAATAAGAAGCTTTCTTTATATATTCTTTTTATTTTAGTGCCTCTGTTTTCGGTTTTGTTCGTATTTAGCAGAGAGATTTTGTATTTTATAAGCGGGGAGGAACCTTCCTCTTTGATGGTGTTTACTTTGCAGGTTTTTTCTTTCAAAGTGCTTTTTTCCTCTTACGGGACTCAATGGACTCAGATTCTAATTACGCTTTCTCAAGGAAAAGTTCTTCAAAAGATTTTGGTTAGAGCCGCTTTTATAAATATGCTTTTAGCTCCCCTCGTTATCTTTCTATTCGGCTTGCAAGGGCTCGTATTTTGGGGACTTTTTATCTCCTTATACACGACTCTTTCTCAAGGAGCGGCAATTTACAGAATCAAAAAAGAGTTTAAAAATTAAAAATATTTATGATGATTTTACTTTTTTAACAAAAAGGTTCAAAAAAACTAAAAATTGACGATTTTCTTCATGGAAACGGAATTTTTTAAACCATGAAGGAAAACCTTATGAAATTTTCAGTTTTGATGGCGGTTTATTATAAAGAGAAACCGGAATATCTTAATAACGCTCTCATTAGCGTTTACAGCGCTCAATCTTTAAAACCCCACGAAATAGTTTTGGTAAAGGACGGTCCTTTAAGCGAAGAGCTTGAGGAGGTTATAAGAAAATGGGAGGCTAAAATTCCCGGAGTTTTGAAAGTCGTAGCCTTGAAAGAAAACGGCGGCCTTGCGAAGGCTTTGAACGAAGGACTTAAAGAGTGCAGCTTCGAATACGTAGCGAGAATGGACAGTGACGATATCTCTTATCCGGACAGGTTTAAAAAAGAGATAAGTTTTTTAAAAAAGAATCCGGATATAGACGTCTTGGGGGGATGGATAACCGAATTCGAAAAAGACGAGAGAAGTATCTGTTGCGATAGAAAAGTGCCTATCTCCACCAAAGACATAGCCCGTTTCGCAAAAAACCGATGTCCGGTTAACCACGTTACGGTTATTTATAAGAAATCGAAGGTTTTGGAAGTGGGCGGATACGATAAGTTTATAGGAATAGAGGATTATTATTTGTGGGCTAAGATGCTTTTGAGAGGATATAAATTTTTCAATCTCCCGGAGTATCTCGTGCATGTACGGGCGGGAGAGGAGATGATAGAGAGAAGAAGGGGAATCTCTTACGCTAAAAAGGAGTTTTTGCTTCAGTTTGAGTTTTATCGGATGGGTTTTATAAGTTTGCCGGTTTTTATAAAAAATACTTTTGTTAAGTTTCTAATCAGAATGGCTCCCGTATCTCTTTTGAGAAGAATCTATAAAGACTTAAGAAAAGTGGATTTTTCAAAAGTCGAAAGCGACAGAAACATCTATTTCAGACCGAAGTATAGAGAAATTTTGTACGGAGAGAGCAGATGAATCATAAAAGCAGAGAGTTTATAAATTTTTCTTCGATATTTTTTATGTTTAATAAAAACAACAGGCTTTTGACTTTTTCGGTTACTTTTTTATTTCTCCTTATGGGAGTTATATATCTTTTTTTGAAAACTCCCACTTATAAAAGTTATACGAGCATAGAGCTTGATAAATCCTCTTTTCAAAAAAGCAAAAGCGGAGACGATCTTTTGGATCTTATAAATTCTCCCACGATAAGCGACATAGAAACTCAGATAGATTTGATAAAATCCAAAAAGATAATATTGGGAACGATAGAAAAACTTAATCTCGATATAAGGTATTATAAATACGACTCTTTAAAAAAAGAGGAGCTTTATCCCGATCCTCCTTTTCGCGTCGTTTGCGACTCCGTAGGAAAAGAATCCGTAGGTTTCGTTATAGAACCGACTTCCAACGATAAATTCAAACTCTATTATAAAAACTTTTTTATGCCCCAAATTGCGAGTTTTATACCTTTTAAGAGTTTGAAAGAGAAGATACTGGAGTATGCGGGAGAGTTTCGGTACGGCTCGGAGATAAAACCGATAAAAGTTAGCGGATGCAGTTTTAAAGTTTTGAAAACGGGATTTATGGAGATAGGAAAGAAGTACGAATTTGACATTTTTCAAAAAGACGCTTTGGTGGATTTTTACAAGAAGAAGCTTCACATAACTCCCTCCTCTTTAAGGTCCTCTTTGATAAAGATAGAACTTGAGGAGAGCAACCCTTATGTCGTTAGAGATTTCCTAAACACTCTTACGAAAGTTTATATAGCTCAAAATATAGAAAAAAGAACTCATTCGGCTTCGGTTACTTTGAACTTTATAAACGACCAAATAGAAAACATAAAAAGAAAGCTTCAAGAGTCTGCGGAAAAGCTTAAAAATTTTAAAAAGAACAGCAACATAATAGACGTGGATACGAAATCGAGAGAGCTTATGCAAAAAATCATTCAAGCCGACGAACAGCTTGCGAGGCTTAAAGTGGATCTAAGCGGTTTTTTGATTCTCGAAAAAGAGCTTAGGAGAGGAAACTATTCCGCTATGATAGGGCTTGGAAGAAGATACGAGGCTTTAAGCTCCATCGTAAAAGATTTGGAGGACTCTTTGGCAAAAAGAGCCGAACTTCTAACGGAATATACGGAGAAACATCCGGAAGTTGCGGCGATAAATCATAAGATAGAAAATCTCAAAATGGCCATTTCGAATATCGCTAAGGGCATAGAAAACAATTTGAAAAATCAGATAGCGGAACTTGAGAGGATAATAAAAAAATATAACGACGCTTTAAATAAGCTTCCGGGCAAAGAGCAACAGCTTGCGAACTACGAAAGAAAATACAACGTAAACGAAAAACTCTACTCTTATCTTTTGGAAAGAAAGTCGGAGCTCTCTTTGGCCAAGGCTTCCAAGGTTTCGGATGCGAGAGTCATAGACAAAGCGACTGCGCCTACTAAACCCTATAGTCCCAAAAAGGCTTTGGTGCTTTTGATCTCTTCGGTGCTCGGATTGATCTTTTCGACTATTTTGATTTTAATAAAAAACCGACTCGACAACAAGGTAAAAAGCGAAAAAGAGCTTAAATCACTAACCCGCTATCCCGTTTACGGCAGCGTTCCTTATATAGAAAACAGGAAGCTTTACAATAAGGTTTACGTTTTGGAAGAGGATGCGAAAGATGCGGCGGAAGCTTTTAGAAGAATAAGAGCCGATATAGAGTTTATGCCGACCTCCTCCAAGTCGAAAGTTATTTTGGTAACCTCCATGGTTCCTAAAGAGGGCAAGACGGTTATAGCCGCGAATCTCGCCATGATTTTGGGAAGCGGCGAGAAAAAAACTCTTCTTTTGGGACTCGATCTTAGAAAACCCGAAATTCACTCCAAGTTCAATATTCCCAACAAGGCGGGAATAAGCGATCTTTTTAGAAGGAAAGCGAAATTTAAAGAGATAGTGTGGCAGATGGAGGGGAAAGAGAATCTTCATATCATAACCGCGGGCAGCGTGCCGGAGAATCCTTTCGATTTGATAGATTCCAAATATATGGGAAGTTTTATAAATAAGATGAGGGAGTTTTACGACTATATCGTGATGGAAGCGCCTCCCGTGGATATGGCGCCGGATGCTTTGGTGCTTAGCAAGTATGCCGATATTACGATTTTTGCCGTAAAGAGCGAATACTCTTTAAAAGAGAATATAACGAAAATAAACGAGATAGCGGAAAAATACAAAATCAAAAATCCGGGCTTCATACTTCACTCCGTTAAGCCCAAATATGCGGAGGCCGTGGAGTATGATAGAAGATACGTATTTTATCAAGCTTAGAGAGTGAGAAACGAGATGAAAATTTTAACGGGCGGAGTATTGTTTAAAGAGTACGGGAGAGTCTTTTTTGAGGGAGCGGACGAATTTTTCTATCGAAATTTGAGAGTCGTGTTCGACGGAGAGATCTACAATAAAAGAGAACTTGTAAAAGAGATTTTAAAAACCGGAATGCCTCTTGATTTGGAAGAGGATGCGGAGCTCTTTGCGAAAGGATTTTTTTTATGGAAAGAGCGTTTTGTCGAAAAGGTTGAGGGAGTTTTCGTAGCTTTTTTGCATGATAAGAGAGACGGAAAAATCTATGTGTTTAGAGACAGGGTCGGAATTAAAACTCTTTTTTATTATAAAAACGAGGAGATATTCCTTTTTTCAAACTCTTTAAAGGCTTTTTATCGATTTAGAGAGTTTGATAGAGAGATTGACGGTTCGGCGCTCCTTTTCTATCTGAAACACGGTTACGTGGCGAGACCTTATTCTATTTTTAAAAACGCTTATAAGTTAAGAGAGGGGTGTTATCTCGTTTTCGATCTCTCTTCCAAGGAGGAGAGGGAGTTTAGATATTGGGACATAGCGGATCTTTACGCGCGGGAGAAATTGAAAATTTCGGAAGAGGAGGCGATAGAGAGAGCCGGAGAACTTCTTGAAGAGGCCGTCGTTAAGAGGATGAGAAGAGACGAAACGATAGGCTCTTTTTTAAGCGGTGGTTACGACAGTACGACCGTTGCGGCCATGTTGCAGATGAAAAGTTACGGAAAGATTCATACCTTTACGGCCGCTTTCGAAGATGAAGAGTTTAACGAAGCCTCTTTTTCGAGAAGAAGCGCGGCCTTTTTGGAAACCGAGCATCATGAGATAGTATGTAGCGGGAAGGACGCTTTTTTGCTTATTCCGAAGATTTTCGATTATTATGAAGAGCCCTTTTTCGACAGCGCGGTGATACCGACTTTACAGATAAGGGATAAAGCCCTCTCTTTGGGGATAGATTCCATTTTCGCCGGAGAAGGGGGAGACGAGGTTTTTCTAAGCGCTAAGGACGTGGATCTTTATTGTAAATTTTTAAATATTCCTCTAAAAAGAAGATTGTTTTTGGCGGGACTTTTGGAAAAATTAAAGCCCGATTATTTCCCGTACGTAAGAAATATTTACAATATCCACGCAAAGTATGCAAAATTGATATCGATGCTTAAAATCTCCTCCATTTCGAAAATGTTTGACGTTCATACGGCTTTGATGAGCGAAGAGATGGCGGAGTCTCTTTTGAGAGAGAAATACTCTTCTTTGAAGACCTATTACGAGGAGGATTATAAAGGGCGTCTTTCTCTGAAAGAGGAGGCTATGAGCACCTATTTTAAAACCTTTCTTTTGGATGACGCCGTCGTTAAAGTGGAGAGAGCCTTTTTCTCTTCGATGATAAGGACCAATTATCCTTATCTTGACGAAAAGCTTATAGATTTTATCGTCTCTTTGGATATCGATTTGAAAAGAAAAAACGGTGTGAAGAAGTATATTTTAAAGGAGATTTTGCACAGATACATTCCCAAAGAGCTTATGGACAGACCGAAAAAATCTTTTGCCGTCCCTTTAAGCAAATGGGGAAGAAGGGAGCTTAAAGAGCTTATAAACGACTATCTTTCTAAAGAAAGGGTGAAGTTTGACGGTTTGTTCGATTATCAAACCGTCGAGAGTTTAAAAAAGGCCTATTTTAAAGAGATGAAGGACGAAGCTTTTCAGCCTATTTGGCTGCTTATGATTTTTGAGATATGGTATGAGAATTTCAAGAGAGGTTTTTTCGAATCTTACGAAAAAAAAGAGAGAGTTTGCGGAGAGAAGGTTTTATAAAAGTCTGACTCTCTTTTCGTCCTCTCTTATGTATTCCAAAAGTTGGCGGCAGAAGTTGGAATAGCAGATAAGATTTTTTTTGCCTATATGGTGGCTGTGTTTGTATTGTAGGCGCAGATATTCCATATTTTTGTGTTTGAAAAACAGTACT
>CAZPVZ010000039.1:0-5310 GCA_964590185.1 uncultured Campylobacterales bacterium | reverse complement strand
GGAGTGCTTCCTATGTAGCAAGAGCTTAACTGGTGTCTCGTAGTTCTTGCGTTCGAGAGAGTCGGAGTCGCAAGCATAACTTCGAATTTCGAAATAACGTCGTAAAATTTTTTAGCCCAATACATGGAGTTAAACTCGTTTTGAGCCAAAAACATAGCGATAGCCATAAACATATGCTGAGGAAGCTCTATCGGATTGTTGTTTTTATCTTTCAAAAGATATCTATCGTATAGAGTCTTTATCCCAAGATAAGTAAATTGCAAATCTCTCTCGGGAACGATATAAGAGTCTAACTCCTCAAGATCGTATTTGTCTTTAAGTCCTTTTACTATCCTTCCCTCTCTCTCCCCTCTCTCGAAATACTCTCTTAAACTCGGATAACCCGTAAAACCGGAAACTTTATGATAAAGATCGTATAGAAAAAGTCTTGCCGCCACGAAAGTCCAATTCGGTCTATCGACGTCTATCTTATCGACGGCGGTTTTTATGAGAGTTTGCTGAATCTCCTCGGTGCTTATCCTATCCCTAAATTGAATCTTAGCGTCAACTTCCAGCTCGCTTTGGCTGACTCCCTCAAGCCCTTCCACCGCGGCTTTGGTATATTTTTGAATCTTGCTTATATCCAAAGGTTCGATTCTTCCGTTTCTTTTAATAACAGTTAACATCTCTCCCCGCCTCTTTTTATTTAAAAACTCTATCGAAAATTTTATCTACGTTTTTAGTGTAATAATCGTAATTGAAACACTCTCTTATTTCGTTTTCGCTCATCTTCTCTCTAAGCTCCTTATCGTTTAAAAGATTTTGAAGGAAAAGACTCTCCCCCTTTTCGTTTAAAGCGGGTTTTCCCTTTTGCAAATCCTCCCAAACCTTCATGGCGTTCCTTTGAACTATTTTATAAGCGTCCTCTCTGCTAACCCCTTTTTTAGGAAGTTCCAAAAGAACTCTTTGAGAAAAAACGAGACCCCCGGTCAAATTTAGATTTTTCATCATATTTTCCGGATAGACTACGAGTTTATCCAAAACCCCGTTTAATCTTTTTAACATAAAGTCCGTCGTTACGAAACCGTCGGGCAGAATAAATCTCTCGACCGAACTATGGCTTATATCCCTCTCATGCCATAAAGCTACGTTTTCCATAGCCGGAAGGGCGTAACTTCTAACCATTCTCGCAAGTCCGGTCAAATTTTCGCTCAAAACGGGATTTCTTTTGTGAGGCATCGCGGAAGAGCCTTTTTGTCCTTTGCTGAAATACTCTTCCGCTTCGTAAACCTCGGTTCTTTGAAAATGTCTTATATTAACGGCTATCTTTTCGACGGTAGAGGCTAAAAGAGCCAAAGCGCTCATAAGTCTTGCGTATCTGTCTCTTTGGACCACCTGATTCGATACCGGAGCCGGTTTCAATCCCAACTCCTCGCACACAAGCTCCTCAAGCTCCATCGGAGCGTGAGCGAAATTTCCCATAGCTCCGCTTACCTTTCCGACGCTTATAACTTCCAAAGTCTCTCTCAAATTATCCAGATGCCTTCTCATTTCGTCATACCAAACGGCCAACACGAGTCCGAACGTAATGGGCTCTCCGTGTATCCCGTGACTTCTTCCTACCATCAAAGTCATCTTATGCTCGTACGCTCTTCTTTTTAGCGTCTCCATTATCTCTTCAACGTCTTCTATAATAAGCTTCAAACTGTCTCTCATCTGAAGAGCCACCGCCGTATCTATCGTATCGGAACTCGTCATGCCGTAATGAACCCATCTGCTCTCTTCCCCCAAAGATTCGGCAACGCTTGTTAAAAAAGCAATAACGTCGTGTTTCGTCTCTTTTTCTATCTCGTTGATTCTATCCACGTCGAATTTTGCGTTTTTAACGATCTTTTCCATATCCTCTTTGGGAATCAATCCGAGTTTATGCCAAGCTTTAACGGCGGCTATCTCAACGTCAAGCCACGCTTGAAATTTCGCTTGCATAGTCCATTTGCTTTTCATTTCTTCTCTTGCGTATCTCTCTACCATCTGCCATTATCCTTTTTGTGATAAAATATCCGACAAAATAGATTTATAAACCGCCGCTTCATAACAACTCCAACTTTTTGATAAAGAGCTGTGGGGTTACATTAAATTGAAGTAAAAAAGAGTGTATAAATCTATTTCGTCAGTTTTCGAATATTAGCAAATATTAGATAAAAGGCTGATTAGAAATGCCATTTAGAAAGAAAAAAATTTTTATCCGAAACGAGACGAAAGCTTTCATCTTTTTGATGAAAACTTTCGATATCTCCCAAAAAGAGGCTCAAAAATGGATAGATAAAAAAAGAGTTTTCGTAAACGGAGAAGTACTCGTAAAAAAAGCCGCTTTGATAAAAGGGAAGGTAGAGGTATCTTTATACGAACCGAATCCGATAGGTTTGAAACCCATTTTTCACACGGAAGATTTTGCGATTTTCGATAAACCCAGCGGTCTTTTGGTTCACCCCAAAAATAGAGAAACCCAACACTCTCTAACCGACGAAGTGAGGGCTCTTTTCGGGAAAGAGGCGAACATAACGCATAGAATAGACAGAGAAACGAGCGGTATAGTTTTGTGCTCCAAAAAAAAGGAAGCGGAAATCTTTTTTAAAAAGGCTTTCGAAGAGAAGAAGATAAAAAAAGGGTATCTCGCTCTCGTTAAAGGAAAGATGGAAAAAGAGATACTTATAAAAGCTCCGATACTAAAAAATAGAAAATTTCAAAAAATAAAACTTAAAGTTACGATAGACGAGAAAGGAAAATACGCCGAAACTCTCATTAAACCTTTGAAGTTTTTAGAGGAAAAAAACGCCACTTTAATAGAAGCGATCCCCGTAACCGGGCGTCAGCATCAAATCAGAGTCCATATGTTTCATGTGAAACATCCGATTTTGGGAGATCCGATATACGGAACCGATTTCGAAACTGCGGAAAAATATTTAAACGGAGAATTGACGGAAGAGGAGAGGGTGAAAAAAACGGGAGCGAATAGGATTATGCTCCACGCATGGTGGATAGAGTTCAACTATAAAGGTCTAAAGTATAAAATATATTCAAAAAACGGTTTCACTTCTCTTTTCTAAAAACCTCCCATACAAAATACACCACTACAACCAAAACAACTCCGGCTATAAAAACGGTCATAACGGTATCTAAAGCTGGCATCTTCCCTCCCCTTTCTCTCTAAGTTGTCCGCAAGCGGCGCTTATATCGAGTCCTTTGGACTCTCTTATCGTACATATTACTCCATGTTTATTTAGATACTCTTTAAATCTCTCCATACTCTCTTTGGACGGTCTCTGATAAGAGGTACCGGGATATGGATTGAAATAGATAAGATTAACCTTCGCCTTTATTCCGTGCAAAAGTTTTACGAGTTTCTTTGCGCTCTTAAGATCGTCGTTAAGATCCTTTATCATAAGATATTCGAACATCACCCTCTTTCTTTGATCTATCGGAAAATCTTTTACGGCGTTTATGATCGATTCGATATTGTAAGCCTTGTTAATGGGCATAAGTTCTTCTCTCAACTCATCATCCACCGCATGCAAGGAGATTGCGAGCAAAACCCCGAGATTTTTCTCCCCGAGTCTCTTTATCTGATGGCTCAAACCGCTTGTGGAAACGGTTTGTCTTCTCGGAGAAATGGATAAACCGTCCAAATCGCTTATGATTTTTACGGCTTTCGCCACGTTTTCAAGATTATCAAGAGGCTCTCCCATCCCCATATAAACAATATTCACTCTTCTATTCGGATCTATGCCGTTATCTCTTTTTATCTCCACTACCTGTCCGACTATCTCGCCGGGAGAGAGGTCTCTTAAGAAACCGCTCTTTGCGGTCAAACAGAAAGAGCATCCCATTTTGCATCCAACTTGGGAAGATACGCAAATGGAATACCTTGCGTGATGAATCAGATTTCCTTTTTCATCCCTCTCCTCTCTCTTCATCGGAAGCAGAACCGACTCCACCGTCAGCCCGTCTCTCAATCTAAAAAGATACTTTTTGCTTCCGTCTCTACTCTTTTCCACATTAACTATCTTTAGCGGAGAAACCGTATAATTTTTAGAAAGCTCCTCTCTTAAAGATTTGGGAAGATTCAGCATATCTTCAAAAGAGTCGGCATACTTTTGATATAGCCACTGATATATCTGTTTCGCCCTAAAGGAGGGCTTTATCATCTCCTTCAATTCCTCTTTCGTATAATCCAAAATCGTTTTCATTCTATTATTTTCAACTCCTCGTGAAGATATTGAGTAAGCAAAGAGTTGGCTCTTTTAAAGTTTTGCAAATACTCTTTATGCGCATCTTTATGCGTAAAATTCGTTACCGCAAAAACCCCTTTTACGGGTATTTCATACTCTTGAGCGACTCTCAAAACGGAAAAAAATTCCATATTTTCCAACTCTATCTTATGCTTTAGGTAGATTTTCGAAACCTCTTCGTCGGTACATATATAATTGCTCGAATTTACGATCACATCTCTAAATGTTTCATGTGAAACATCAAATCCTTCCGCCTTAATAACGTTGTCTATCGGAGTATAGGAGAGATTTTTAAAAAAAGAGATCTCTATATTGGAAGCTATTTGGGATTCCACTATGTCGAAAATCTTATAATTCCCGTAACTTCCGGCGCTCCCTATGAAAAGAAGATATTTGGGTTTATCAAAAAGAGCGAGACGGGTAAGATTTATCGCGCTCTCCACAAGCCCCACTCCTATAGGATAGGCGAACGAAAAAGTTTCGGTCTTTCCGGCACTCACTATCATAATCTCACCGCTATACCGTTATCTTTCAGATATCTTTTCAAATCCATAATATCTATCTCCCTGAAATGGAAGATCGAAGCGGCTAAAGCCGCATCGGCTCCGTGCAAGAAAGCCTCCTTTATATGTTCCATCTTTCCGGCTCCTCCGCTCGCTATCACCGGAATGTTTACGCTTTCGCTTATTTTCTGAGTCAACTCTATATCGTATCCCTCTTTCGTCCCGTCGGCGTCCATAGAAGTTAGCAAAATCTCTCCGGCTCCCCTATCTTCAGCCTCTTTAGCCCACTCTATCGCATCTATTTTAGTATCTATTCTACCTCCGTTTATAAATACGCTCCATCCGTTTTTCACTCTTTTTGCGTCTATGGCAACGACTATGCATTGACTGCCGAATCTTTTCGAGCTTTCGTTTATAAAATCGGGATTCTTAATGGCGGCGGAATTTATGCTCACTTTATCGCATCCGACGTTTAAGAGTTTATATATATCTTCAAGTTTCCTTATTCCTCCTCCGACGGTGAGAGGAATAAAAACCTC
>CAZPVZ010000038.1:0-15881 GCA_964590185.1 uncultured Campylobacterales bacterium | reverse complement strand
AATAACGGCTTCGGTTACTTCCTCTCCCAAATAGGCTTCCGCATCCTCTTTCAATTTCATAAGTATTTTAGCGCTTATCTCTTGAGGAGTGTAAACTTTGCCGTCTATTTCTACGGCACACGCTCCGTTTCTATCGACTATTTCGTAAGGAAGCCTTTTTTTAGCCTCTTGAGCTTTCTCTTCGTTACACATCATACCCATAATTCTTTTTATTGAGTAAATGGTTTTTTTAGGGTTGGTTACCATTTGTCTTTTTGCCGGATCTCCGACTAAAATCTCTCCCTTATCCGTAAAAGCAACGACGGAAGGAGTAGTATTTTTTCCCTCTTTATTAGGTATAACTTTGCTCTCTCCTCTCTCATATACGGCCATACAAGAGTTTGTAGTTCCTAAATCTATTCCTATAGCTTTTCCCATTTCTTCATCCTTTCTTTTGGTTTTTTTATTTTTTGTAAATAGCGAAAATTTTAGTTAGGTTTTTATTTGGCTATGCTAACCATGGTCGGGCGCAACACCCTATCTTTTATCATATAACCTTTTTGAAAAACTTGGACTATCTCCCCTTTTTCATGCTCGTCGCTGTCAACCTGCATAACGGCCTCATGAAAATGGGGATTAAAGCCCTCTTCTATATCTATAACTTTTATACCGTGTTTTTCAAAAGCTTTTTTAAACTGTTCTATCGTTAAGTTGATACCCTCCTTCATTTTATTTACGATCTCCTCTTCTCCGTCTATCTCCTCCAAGGAGTTGATAGCAAGCTCCAAAGAGTCGATAACGGGAAGAAGATCTCTAGCAAAATTCTCCGAAGCGTAAGCTATCGCCTCGGCTTTCTCTCTTTCCATTCTTTTTTTGAAATTGTCAAAATCCGCAACGGTTCTTAAATATTTGTCTTCGAGCTCTTTTATCTTTTCTTTAAGCTCTTTTATCTCTTCGTCTTTCTCCGAAGATTCCGGAGAGTTTTCATTTGAAGCCTCAGCTTTTTCTTTTTCGGCTTCCTCTTTTATCTCCTCTTTACTCTCTTTGCGTTCCTCTTCATGCTTTTTATGCTGATGTTTGTGTTTATGCTTGCTCATCGCAATTACTCCTTAATCGTTATTTGTTCGAAAAAACTTTCAAAATCGTTCTCCAACGCTCCGACGCATACCATATTGGCGTCTTTCTCCTCTATATCGGCCTTCTGTTTAAAGGCCATCAAGCCCTCGGGAACGATCTTCTCGAAATAGAGCTTATTCTCAAGCTTATCCACTATCAACGGATTGGTATAATAACTGTAAAAATTTTCGTTATTAATCTCCTCGCTTATTCTAAAAAGAAACCTCTGTCCCTCTTTTATCGTATTTTGATCTATCAAAACACTTTTTAACTTCCAAGCAAGTTCCCTCAAACCGACTTGAGAAGCTATCTTATAGATATCGTGTATCTCGTATTCTAAAAAACTTTTCAAAAACTGTTCAACTTTTTCATTATATTTTAAAGCAATCTCTCCATTGTCAAATACTAATATAAGATATCTATCATCCGCATTAATAATCTCTTTTAAATAGGATTTCTCATAAAACCTTATCATACAGTATATACCGTGCTCCCTTATCGCCTTTTTTATTCTATCTATATCGTAAAATCGAATCCTTTTATCGGGAGAAAGAGTTTTTTGCCAATATGAACGAAGCGTCTTTCGCGTCGGAATTCTGCCTCCGCTTAAATGAAGCTGAGTGATAAAGCCCTCTTCCGAAAGTTTTTTAAAATAAACTCTTATAGTGGAAGCGGCCATATCCAGCTCCATTTTCATCTTAAGTTCGTTAGAACTTATAGGTGATTGAGTTTTTAAATACTCTTTTATGATAGAATTTAATATAATCTCTCGTTTATTTTGTTTCATATTAGCACTCTTATTTTTCATTTGCTGGTGTAATTATACAACATTGAGTGTTTTATTGTCAAGGATTTTTATGGAAAATTTTAATAAATTTTTATTAGTCAATTAGACTCAACTTATCGATAAAGGTGAAAATTTGAAAAATTCGGTCAACAGATTCTCAAACCACATCAAAAACATCCTTCACGGTTTTTTCGTTTCGGTTGCGGTTACGATAGCGGAACCCTCCACCATACTCCCTCTTATGGTGCACTATTTCAGCCAAAGCTCCGTTTTGGTAGGAATCTTCGCCTCGCTTCTTAGAGGAGGAGCCGTTTTGGTTCAGCTCGTAGCCGCCTTCTACATTCAAAGCCACTCGATCGTTCTTCCCTATCTTAGAAGAGTCTTTTTAGCGAGATTTCTATCCTGGTTCTCGATAGGAGTTTTCATTCTGCTTTTTGGCAAAACGCATCCCTCCTTAACTCTTTTTCTGATAGGAGCGGGACTCTTTTTCTTCTCTTTCGCAGCGGGTTTCGGAGCCATATTTTTTAACGAAATAAGCGCCAAAATGTTTACGAAAGAGTATCTCGGCTTTACTATGTCATATCGGCAATTTTTTGCGGGACTTGGAGCGATAATGAGCGGAGCCGCGGCGGGATGGATACTAAATAGCTTCTCTCCTCCCGAAAGTTTCGGATATCTTTTTATCATAAGCTCCCTTTTGATGGCGATAGGCCTTTCGGCTTTTGCGACGGTTAAAGAGCCCGTTAAAGAAAAAACCGCGAAAAAAGAGAAGTCTTTCGCAAAATTCATAAAAAACGCCGTCTCTTTGTTAAATAAAGACAAAGCCCTTAAAATACAAGTCTTTTCAAAACTCTTCTCAAACGCATATCTTATAGCTCTGCCTTTTATCATTCTCGAAGCCAAAGAAAAAATCTCGCTAACCGGAACGGAAATAGGAAGCTTGATATCGGCTCAGATGACGGGTTCCATGTTAAGCAATCTTTTATGGGGAAAACTCGCGGCGAAAGGGCGCAACAAAACGATAGTAACGCTTTCTCTCTCCATCCTGCTGCTTGTAATCTCCTCGGTTCATTTCGCAACTTCCATATACCAATACGCCGCGGCGTTTTTTCTAATAGGAGCTTCCATAGACGGATTGAGACTATCTTTCGGAAACCTGATACTAATAATAGCGCCTCAAGAATACAGACCTACATATATAGCCCTGCAAGCGAACATCTCTTCGCTCGGACTCTTCTTCTCGGTTTTAGGAGGATTTATAGTAAAGTGGTTCGGATTCGAAGTTTTGTATATTTCTACGGGAGTTTTGATATTTTACGCCCTTTATCTCTCCAAAGGGCTGAGAGAGTGAAAAATCACTCTCTCATCATCGAAGCCGGATCGACTCCCTCGTCAAGAATAACGATCTCCACTCTTCTGTTTTGCTGTCTTCCGGCGGCGGTTAGATTACTCGCTACGGGATAGGCCTCTCCGTAACCTTTAGCTATGATTCTATCCGGTTCTATTCCTCTCTCCACGAGGGCTCTTTTAACCGCCTCCGCTCTTTTTTGAGAAAGTTTCAGATTGTAAGCTTTGCTTCCTCTGCTATCCGTATGTCCTTCGACCAAAACTTTTCTATCGGGATTCTCTCGCAAAAAAACCGCAAGCTTATCTATGCTTCTCATGGCTCCAGGAAGCAAATCCGCTTTTCCCGTCTCAAACAAAACGTCTCCGAGCGTCAAAACCAAACCTCTTTTAGTATGTTTGGCATGAAGTTCGGAAAGCTCTTGTTGAAGCCTTTTAGCTTTCTCTTGCTCTTCTCTTATCTTTTTTTCGGTCTCGGACAAAAGTTTCGTCTTCTCTTCTATCTCTCTTTTGGCTCTTTGGATCTCCGCTTCTCTCGCCTCCAAAATCACCCTGTTTTTTATCTGTTTAAGCTCCTCTATCTTCTTCAAAGCCTCTTTTCTGTTGGCTATCTCTTTAGCTATCTGCGCTTTCTTCTTTGCCAGATAAGCCAAATGGTCCATCTCTTTCGCGCTTTCGGCGTTTAAAGCTTTTTTAAGAGTTTTTTCGGCTTCGTACAAAGCTATCGGAGCGTTCTCCCTAACTTTTTCCTCTTTCTTAGTCTCTTCCAAAACTTTTTGCGCCTCCTTCAAAGAAGGAGTCGGTTCCTGTTTACATCCGCTAACGATACTCGCTATCAAAATTCCGCTTATTAAATACGCGCTTCTTTTCAACACTCTATTCTCCTTAATAACTTCTCAATCTTTTTATCTCTTCTTTAAGAGCGTTTATACTATCCAAAATCTCTTCCGCTATCTTTTTAGCTTCCTTGGTTCTCGATTTCTCTTCCGCAAGTCTTGCGTCAACTTCGGCCTCTTCGGCAAGCATTTTAGCCTCTTCGTACTTTTTCTCTTTTAAAAGTTCCTTCGCTTTTTCAAGTTTTTCTTTGGATATCCTAAGATCCAAAGGAGCGTAAATTTCGGCCTTATTCTCGTCGGCTCTATTGATCGCCGATTCCGCGTTTGAGATAGTATCCATGGGAATATCTTTGGAAGAACATCCTCCAAATACCACAACGGTCGCCGCCACGCAAAAACCGCTTAACACTCTTTTCGAAAGAGATAACATTTTCGTTCCTTTTTTAAATAATTATTTAAACTTTTATAGGGGCATCATTATACATTCAACTAAATGATATGCCGCTTAATTAAAAATTTTTTTCACGTCCTCTCTAATTTTCTTCAAATCAGCATACACGACTTTTTTAAATTGCGTCTTATTGAAGGTTATCTGTCTCTTAGCCAATTTGGCCGTATTGAAAAATATCTTCTCCTCAAGTTCCCTCAAAGTAAGTTTTCCGTCAAGATACTCCAAACACTCCTTCGGACCTATCGCCTTTAGAGGCTTTACGATTCTCGAATATTTCCTTTCTATATTGAAAGTCTCGTCCACGATACCCTCTTTTATCATAACGGCGGTTCTTTTCTTTATCCTATCCCTTAAAACCTCCCTATTCATATCTATACAAAATATCGGAATGCTTTTTACAACCGGTTTTTTTTCGTAAAGAGAAAAATAGCGAGTGGCAATCAATCCGCTCTCAAAATATATCTCATACCATCTGCCCATTCTATAAACATCTCTTTTGGTTATTCTTCGAGCGAATTCCGGATCCTTCTCTTCTATAAAAGAAAACGCTTTTTGCGGATTTCTCAAAATCTCCTTAATTTTTCGAAAATTTTCCGAAGAAACGCTCAAAACCGGGGAAAGTCCCTCTATCATCGCTTTCAAATAAAAAGAGGTTCCGCCGACGATTATCAGATTTTTCCCCTCCTTTTTCGATCTTTCTTTCGCATTTTCATAAAGCTTGAAAAACAAAGAAACGTTAAAATGTTCGTCGGGACGAACCTCGTCTATACCGAAATGAACAACTCTTTTTCTATCTTCCAAAGAGGGCTTTGCGGAAGCTATGTTCACCTCTTTATAGACGCTTAAAGAGTCCAAAGAGAGAATAAAAGCGTTAAACTCTTCGGCAAGCTCTATCGCCAAAGAACTTTTACCCGATGCGGTAGGACCTATAAGAGCTATCTCTTTCATAAACGCCGTAAACTCCTTTTATATTCGCACGTCACGATATTATACATTTTTTAATCTAATTTAATGTAGAATAATTTACTCTCTTTCATAAAGGTAAAAAGTGAATAAGTTTTTAAAATTGCTAAAAGACATCAACGAACTTATTATGTTTAAACATTCCATATTCGCTCTTCCTTTCATTTTCATAGCGATGATAACCGCCGCGGACGGTTGGTTCGGCTGGAGACTTCTCTTTTTGGGAGCGGCGGCGGCGGTAACGGCGAGAAACTTCGCCATGGCTTTCAACAGATACGCGGATAGAGACATAGACGCAAAAAATCCGCGAACCAAAAACAGACCGAGCGTGGACGGAAGAGTAAAGGAAAAACAACTTTTATATTTTATCGTTTTAAACGCCGTTTTGTTCATTTTTACCGCCTATTTGATAAACGATCTCGCTTTCTATCTATCCGTTCCCATTCTTGTCGTTTTGGGGGGATATTCGCTTTTTAAAAGATTCTCTCAAACGGCTCATCTCGTTTTAGGACTATCTTTGGGACTCGCTCCGATAGCCGGCGTAATAGCCGTAAAAGAGGAGATAACTTTATGGTCCGTATTCCTCTCCTTAGGAGTTATGTTTTGGGTTGCGGGTTTCGATCTTCTCTATTCTTTGCAAGATATCGAATTTGACAAAAAAGAGGGGCTTTTTTCGATTCCGGCCGTATATGGAGAAAAATGCACTCTTTTCATATCCAAACTTTTCCACGCTTTGACGATACTTTTTTGGATTTTTTTCGTTTATCTTAGCAAAGGGGGAATTTTTTTATACCTTACGGTTATAATCTCTGCTATAATTTTGTATAAAGAGCATAAAATAGTGGAAAAAGACTTTTCTAAAATAGATAAAGCCTTTTTCACTCTAAACGGCTATTTGGGAATCGTATTTTTAATATTTACCATTTTGGATAAAGCGATCGGATGAACGGAATAAGACTTGTAAACGCACCTTTAAACATAACTTTTTCTCGTGCCGATAATAACGAAAAATATGAAATTTATAAAAGAGAGTTCGACACGCTCAGCGAATTTGACGAAGACCCGATAGGCCAATGGCTGAAAATGGCAAAAGCCAGAGGCGAAACGAAAGAGAGCGATCAGATACTGTTAACTCTCATCGTGGAACTTCATAGAAAAGTGGACGAAATAACGAAAATTTTAAAAAACGAAGAGAGAGAGCTTTTAAAACTCGATTATCAATCGCAAATAGAATCGATAGGATTCGAACATTTTAAAATAAAAGAAAAAAAACTTATAAAAGAGACTCTCTATTACGGAAGGATTCCCATGCCCATCTTCCCGAGAAGAGAGATAGCTCTGTTTTTCAGAGCGGAAGATGAGGAGATCGCCAAAATAGAACTTATGCACGAAAGAGACGTTACCGATTGGAACGCATACGTAGTGGCGAGGGAGAGAATAATGATAAGAGAGAGAAAGGCAAAAAAATGATCATAGACCTAATAGCGATAATAGCTTTTACGCTCGTGTTAAGCATCATCATATTTTTTATCTATATAAAGGATAAAGAGGTAACCAAAAGATTTTCCATCTACGAAAAGTCGATAGAGGATTTGAACAAAAGAATTTTTCTTTTGGAAAAAAACCAAAAAAAGATTATGCAGCAAGAAAATTTAAATATGGAGCAAGAGCTTAAAAAACTCGAAAACTCCGTAAAGTTCAGAGTCGAAGAGGCGATAGCTCCGTTAACCAAATCCATAAAAGACATCCACTGGATCGTCAATAAATTTCAAAACGAAACCGACAGCAGGATCGAAACTCTCGAAACCTTGACGAAAGAGATAAACGCTTTAATCTCCTCGAGCGAAAACATAGACGAAAACAAAATAATAGAACTTTACAAAAAGGGCATGAGTATAGACGAAATAGCCAAAGATCAAAAAATATCCCAAGGAAAAGTGGCGCTCGTTTTAAAACTTGCCAATTTAAAGAGATAATTCTTGCTTTCACAAAAAAATTGTGATAAAATTTCATTTCCCCTCCCCCTATATAGCAGTGGGCTCGTATAGAGTCTGCTGCGCTTTAAAATCAATTTTTTACAAGGAACAACCGAAATGAAAAAAGATATTCATCCTAAATACGTCGAATGTAAAGTTAGTTGCGCATGCGGCAACAGTTTCGTTACAATGTCCAACAAACCCGAAATCAGAATAGATATCTGTAACGAGTGCCATCCTTTCTTTACGGGAAGCGAAAAAATAGTCGATGCGACAGGTAGAGTGGAGAAATTTAAAAGAAAATATAATCTAAAATAATTTGCTCTATTTCGTCCCGACTCCCATAGGAAATATAGAAGATATCTCTCTGAGGGCTTTAAAAGTCCTCAAATCTTCTCAAATAGTTCTATGCGAAGATACGAGAGTCGCAAAAAAACTCTTCTTGCTATTAAACCTCTCCTTTAAAGAGAAACGATTCTTCTCCCTCCATTCGCACAACGAAAAAGAGTTTCTATCCAAAATCGACCCCTCCTTCTTCGATAAGGAGGTGGTCTATGTAAGTGACGCAGGTATGCCGGCAATTAGCGACCCGGGATGCGAACTGGTAAAATTCTGCATGGAAAAAAATATAAAATACGAAGTTCTGCCCGGAGCGAACGCTCTTTTACTGGGATACGCATCAAGCGGTTTTTGCGATACGCAATTTCTATTTTTCGGATTCCTCCCGCACAAAGGAAAAGAGAGGGAAAGAGCTTTGCAAAAAGCTCTATTTAACGGATATACGACGATAGTTTACGAATCTCCTCATCGACTCGAAAAACTTCTCAAAGAGATAAAAAAAGCCGCTCCTTCAAGGAGACTTTTTCTGATTAAAGAAGCCACCAAACTTTACGAAGAGAAATTTTTCGGAACGGCGCAAGAGATACTCTCCTCTTTAAGCGAACGAAAAATAAAAGGAGAATGGGTAGTCGTAATCGAAAAAAGCGAAGAGACGGTAAAGAGCGCCGTTACCAAAGAGGATATCTTAAAATTAAACATCCCCAAAAAAGAAGCCGCCAAACTTTTGTCCAAAATAAGCGGTTTAAATCCGAAAGAATGTTATAATCTTATTTTAAAAGAAAAATGTTAAAATTAAATTAACTTTTAAACGGTGGCAAATGATAATATACGGAAAACGGGTTTGTTTATACGTTTTAGAGAAACATTTTGATATAATCCGGAAAATCTATCTTTCGAAAGAGATAGAGAAAAATATTTTTAATAAATTGCAAAAACTCGGTAAAAAAATCGTAAGAATAGATAATAAAAAGGCGCAAGCTCTCGCAAAAGGAGGAAACCACCAAGGAATCTTCCTCGAGGTGGAAGAGTTTAATTTCACTCCTTTTAAAGAGATTAAAAATTACGATTTTTTACTGATTTTATATAAAATAACCGACAGCGGCAATATCGGAGCGATAGTAAGAACGGCTTACGCTTTGGGAGTTGACGGAATCGTAATAAGCGATATAAAAAGCGTAAAAACCGAAACGATAGCGAGAACGAGCAGCGGAGCTCTTTTCGATATGCCGATCTCTTTAGTTCCCAGCGCTTCGGAAGCCGTAAACGAACTTAAACAAACCGGTTCCGAAATTTACGCCGCCGATCTTAACGGCGAAGATATAGAAACCGTAAATTTTCCTAAGAAAAAAACTTTAATTTTAGGCAGCGAGGGGGAAGGAATACCGAATAAACTTTTAAAAAAAGCGGATAAAGTAGTTACCGTAAAATTGAAAAGAGATTTCGACTCCTTAAACGTTTCCGCCGCTGCCGCCATTTTATGCTATAGGATGAGGTGATGGAGAAAAAAGAATCCGAAAAAAAAGTAAATCCGTTAGAAGAGCTAAAAAAGATAGGGATTGAAAAAATAGCGGAAGATACGCACATACTACCTTCGGACATAGAAGCGATAATAAAAAAAGAGTTTTCCAAACTAAACAGAACGAAAGCCCTCGGTTTTATAAAAATCTTGGAAAGAGAGTATAAGCTCGATCTATCCGATTGGAGGAGGGAATATCAAGATTTTATCACCTCCAATCAACAAGAGGATTATTCCCACATTTTCGTAACGGTTCAAGAAGATAACGAAGAAGAGAAGGAAAACAAACTGTTTTTGATAATAGGAATCGTAGCCTTAATCATAATAGCTTACGGAACTTACTATTTCTTCAACAGCGTTTTAGGAGAATCAACCGTTACGGAGAAAAAAACGGAAACAAAAATAGAAGAGAAAAAAGACTCTTACGAAACGAAAAGCTCTTATACGAAACCGAAAGAGAGCGAAAAAACACCTTCCAATACCGAACCGAAAGCACTTGTCTCCCCGGATGTTAACGAAACGAACGCCACCGAAAGCAACGAAAGCGGCGAAAATAACGAAACGGCCGCATCTTTAACGGACGACAAAGAGAAAAACGCGACGGAAGAACGAAACGCTACGGTTCCTTCCGATTTTATCATAGAACCGAGAGCCAAAGTATGGGCCGGAATTATATTTTTAGACGACTATTCGAAAAAACAGTTCTTAACCGACCAAAACATTTCTCTCGATCCTTCGAAAAATTTTCTTATAATAACGGGACACGGAAAGATAAACATCTACATAGGAGAGGAAAAAAGAAGTTTCGACGAAGGAAGAAAACTCTATCTTTTATACAAAGACGGCTCTTTGGAAAGAATAGATTCGGAAACTTTCAAAACCATAAACAGAGGTAAACCGTGGTAAAACTCATACTTTCCGCCCTGCTTCTTATCTCGCTCGCAAACGCAAGCGAATTGACGGAGCAAATTAGAAACATTATCGGAGCTAAAACATATAAGGTTCAAGAAAAAGTTATAAAAATAATATTCAAAAACGAAAACGCATATTATAAAAACGGAAGAATAGATATAGCGAAATTAACGGAAAAATTAAAAAGCTCCGGACTTTTAAACGTTTATCTAAAATCCCCCATGCAACTTGAAGTTACCTTCAAATCCAACGCAAATCCTCTGCTCTTTTTAAAAAATCTCAAAGATTCGCTCAGAGATACCGGCTACGGTTTCTTCACGACAAAAAGAGCAAAAAGAGTCGGAGACGGCTTGGAGTTAGTAATCTCCTTAAAAAGCGAATCCGTAATAGATCCGGAAATTTTTGCCAAAGAGCTTGAAAAAAGAGGAATGTTCATAAACGAAATCCAAAGACTCTCCTTAACCGAATGGAGATACGACATAGACAGCTCGGAAGCCAAAATAATAGCGAAAACGGTTAAAAGTTCACAAACGGTATCCTTAAAAAAACCTCTGGAAGATTACTGGATAGAAATATGGGACAATCCCTCCGCCATATCCATAAAAAGCAATCCGCACGACGTTTGGCATCCTTATGTGGTTTTTTACGATTCCGAACTTCACATTACGGGCAAATTCATCCAAAATTCAAAAATGAAAGAAGCAAAACTTCAAATTCCTCCATCTACACAATATATAAAAATTTCCGATTTTTACTCCCTATCCAATATAAAAAGGGGGTTAAGCATTCATCTTTACCCTTAAATCTCAAATCACAACTTAAAAGGTAGATCATAGATGTTTGACGAGATACAATTTAATACCATAAACAGACTTCCAAATTACGTCTTTGCCGAAATTAACGAAATAAAGATGGAAGCAAGAAGAGCCGGAGAGGATATTATAGATTTTAGCATGGGCAATCCCGACGGCCCGACTCCGAAACACATCGTGGACAAACTGATAGAATCGGCTCAGAAACCGAAAAACTACCGCTATTCCGTAAGCAGAGGCATCTATAAACTGCGCCTTGCCATCTGCAACTGGTATGCGAGAAAATACAACGTCGATCTCGATCCCGAACATGAAGCGATAGCCACTATGGGCTCGAAAGAAGGATACGTTCATCTGGTGCAAGCCATCACCAATCCCGGGGACGTGGCCATAGTTCCGGATCCGGCTTACCCGATCCATACCCACGCTTTCGTAATAGCCGGAGCCAACGTCATTACGATGAAAATGGAGTATAACGATAAATACGAACTCGATCAGGAAGCCTTTTTCAGAAGCATCAAACGCTCTTTTCACGAATCTCTTCCCAAACCCAAATTCGTAGTCGTAAATTTTCCTCACAACCCGACGACGGTAACGGTTGAAAAAGAGTTTTATAAAGAGCTCGTAGCTTTGGCCAAAAAAGAGAGATTTTACATCATAAGCGACATAGCCTATGCCGATTTGACTTTCGACGGATATAAAACTCCCTCCATTTTCGAAGTCGAAGGAGCGAAAGACGTTGCGGTGGAGAGCTTTACTCTTTCGAAAAGTTACAATATGGCCGGATGGAGAGTAGGTTTTTTCGTCGGAAATAGAAAAATCATCTCGGCTCTTGCTAAAATAAAATCATGGTTCGATTACGGAATGTTCACTCCCGTGCAAGTGGCCGCCACGATAGCTTTAGACGGTCCTCAAGAGTGCGTGGAGGAGATAAAGAAAACTTACGAAAAGAGAAGAAACGTTTTGTGCGAGAGTTTCAAAAACGCCGGCTGGGAGATAGAAAAACCGAGAGCGACGATGTTCGTATGGGCTAAAATACCCAAAGATCTGGAGCATCTTGGAAGCATGAAGTTTTCAAAACTCCTTTTAACCGAAGCGAAAGTGGCGGTAAGTCCCGGTATAGGTTTCGGAGAAGCGGGGGATAAATATGTTAGAATTGCGCTTATAGAAAACGAAAACCGCATAAGACAGGCGGCAAGAAATCTAAAAAGATATCTAAAAAGCTTAAGGGAAGAAAAATAATGCTGAAAATCGGAATAATAGGCGTAGGAACTGTAGGAGAGAGCGTAGTTAAGATTTTGGAGGAAAACAGAGACATCATCTCCGCAAGAGCCGGAAAAGAGATAAAAGTTTTAAAAGGCGTAGTGAAAAACTTAAACAAAAAAAGAGCCGTCAACATCCCCCTAACGGACGATCCCGACGAAATATTGGAAGACGACGAAATAGAAATAGTCGTAGAGCTTATGGGAGGCGTCAAAGAAGCCTACGAAGTCGTAAGCAAAGCGCTGCAAAAAAACAAGGGAGTCGTTACCGCAAATAAAGCCCTCTTGGCATATCACCGATACGATCTGCAAAAAATGGCAAAAGACCTCCCTTTCGGATTCGAAGCGAGCGTAGCCGGAGGAATACCGATAATAAACGCTTTAAAGGTCGGACTTAGCGCCAATCACATAGAGTCGATAAAAGGGATTATGAACGGAACCTGCAACTATATCCTAACTAAAATGATGAAAGAGGGAGGAGATTTCAAAGAGATCTTAAAAGAGGCTCAAGAACTCGGATACGCCGAAGCGGATCCGACTTTCGACGTCGGAGGATTCGACGCCGCCCACAAACTTTTGATACTCGCAAGCATCGCCTACGGAATAGACGCAAAACCGGAAGATATCTTAATAGAAGGAATCGAAAACATCACGAAAGAGGATATAGAGTTTGCGAAAGAGTTCAACTACTCCATAAAACTCCTTACGATCGCGAAAAAGATAGAAAACAGAGTGGAACTTAGAGTTCATCCCTCCCTCATAGAAAACAGCCAAATGATAGCGAAAGTTGACGGAGTTATGAACGGTATCAGCGTAATAGGCGACAGAGTCGGAGAAACCATGTACTACGGTCCGGGAGCGGGAGGAGACGCGACGGCAAGCGCCGTAATATCCGATCTTATAGAGATAGCGAGAGTCGGAAAAGGCTCCCCCATGCTCGGATTTAAAAGACCGATGGAAAACAACAATATGACTCTATTGCCGAAAGAGGAGATAGAGAGCAAATACTATCTTAGAATGAGCGTAGTCGATAAACCGGGAGTTTTGGCGTCGATAGCGAAGATTTTAAGCGAATTTAAAATATCGATAGACGCGGTATTGCAAAAACCGAGCAGCGAAAAGGACGAAAAAGTCTCCCTCCTCTTCTCCACGCATCTTTGCAAAGAGAGAGACATTCAACGGGCTTTAAACGAAATAGAGGATTTAGAAAGCGTCTTTACGCGTCCGGCGATGATCAGAATAGAAGAGTAAGAGAAAAAGATGAAGATAGATTCGGTTTGCACGTATTGCGGCGTGGGCTGCGATATCGTAGCGGAAGTCGAAAACAACCGAATCTTATCTGTCAAAGCCGACAAACGAGGCGTAGTCAGCAGAGGAAAACTGTGCGTAAAAGGAAAATACGGATTCGATTTCGTCCGCTCTCCAAATCGCCTTCCTCCGGTAAAGATAAGATTCTCTTTCATAGCGAAAAACGAACTCTTCTTCCCGAGCGACATAAAAAGAGAACTTAGAAAATATCCCGTAAAAGAGGACGGTTTCATCTACCCCTCTTTGCAACTTGCCTATAAGATAGCCGGATGGAAATTAAAACAGATAAAAAGCTCTTTCGGAGGATTCGCTCACGCTTCTATAGGAGGAGCGAGGACGAGTTGCGAAAGCGCCTACATCTTTCAAAAATTTACGAGAAAAGTAATCAACTCTCCCCATATAGACAACTGCGCGAGAGTCTGTCACGCTCCGAGTTTAAACGGAATGAAACCGGTAATAGGAGAGGGAGCGGCTACCAATCCTTTCGACGACATAGAAAAAGCCGAATTTATCATCCTGATAGGCTCGAATATAATAGAAGCTCACCCGATAGCCGCGGCAAGAGTCGTAAACGCCGTAAACAAAGGAGCGAAACTCGCTCTTTTCGAGATAAGGGAAACCGCCGCTTCCAAAATGGCTTCCCATAACGCAATTATTCCGTATGAGGCTAATCTTTTGGTTTTGAATATGCTCTCTTTCGTAATTTTAAAAGAGGAACTTTATGATAGGGAGTTTATCGAAAAGAGAACGGAGGGGTTTGAAGAGTACAAAAACGAGATTTTGAACGATCCTTACGCAAATCCCGAATTTTTTCAAAAGATAGAAGGATACGAATATCTAACCGATATGATAAAGAACATCGCAAAAGAGTACGCTTCCAAAAAATCCATGATACTTTGGGGACTCGGAGTTACGGAACACATAGACGGAAGCTACGCCGTATCCGCCATATGCAACCTCTCTCTTTTGACGGGAAACGTCGGCAAAGAGGGAGCGGGACTTATGCCTCTTAGGGGGCAAAACAACGTCCAAGGCGCCTGCGATATGGGCTGTCTGCCCTATTACGATCCCGATTACGAAAAACCTCTCATAGAGGGTTTGAAAACTCCCGACATAATAAAAGCGATAGAGAGAGAAGAGATAAAATCTCTTTTCGTTATGGGAGAGGATTTGGCGCATATACATCCGAATCAAAACAAAATCCGCTCGGCTTTGGAAAAATTGGATCTTTTGATAGTAAACGAACTTTTCGATAACGAAATAACCGGATTTGCGGATATAATCTTCGGCGTAAAAAGCGCTTACGAAAAAACGGGAGTCTATATAAACGCCGAAAGAAGACTCCATCTCTCCTCCCCGCTTATTAAAAACGATCTGCCCGACGATTGGGAGGTGATAACGAACATCGCAAAAGAGATAAGAGAGGATTTTCATTACGAAAGTTCTAAAGAGATTTGGGACGAAGTTAGAAAAAAGGCAAGTAAAAGATTTAGCGGCGCCACATACGAAAAATTGAAAGAAAATCCCCTAAGAGGGCTTCAATGGCCGATCTTTCGAGAAGATACTCCCGTTTTGCATAAAGAGAAATTCAGAACCGAAGACGGGAAAGGGCATTTTAGATATAAAAGATACTTCTTAAGAGGAATGGTAAAAGAACTCTATGAGAAAAGATTCAAAGGATTTTATCTAAGTACCGGAAGAGTTATCAGCTTATACAACAACAACGCCCAAACGAAAGAGTCTCCCAAACTCCTATCCAAATACAAACACGACCTTTTGCTCGTTAGCGAAGAGGATAGAGAATTTTTCAAAGACAAAAAATATGTCTCTTTGGTATCGAAATACGGCAAAAGCGCTCCGCTAAAAATAAAATTTACGAAATCTTTAAGAAAAGGGACTCTATTTACGACTTTCCACCATCCCGAAAGCAAAATAAACTTTCTATTCGGAGACGAAGCGGACGAAATGACGAAAACCGCCCGTTTCAAATCGATAAAGGTTTTCGTTGAGTAAAAAAAAGGGAGATTTGGCGGAAAAAAGAGCCGCAGAATTTTTAAAAGAAAAAGGATTTGAGATCGTCTCCCGCAATTTCCGCTCCAAATTCGGAGAGATAGACATAATAGCCCGAAAAGACGGAGTTTTGCATTTCGTAGAGGTTAAAAGCTCCTTTAAAGAAAAATCCGTAGATCCCATCTTCAACATAACGCCCAAAAAACTATCCAAAATCATCAAAACGATAAATTATTTCATAATGAAAAACGAAATAGACGCTCCCTACTG
>CAZPVZ010000037.1:0-6108 GCA_964590185.1 uncultured Campylobacterales bacterium | reverse complement strand
TACGGAACGAGTGCCGCCGCTCTCGCTCTTTTAATGGCTTTCGCCACCATCTCTTGATGTTTTTTGCAGTTTCCGGTAAGTCTTCTTGGCATAATTTTATATCTTTCGGAAAGAGTGTGTTTTAATAAAGAGAGATCTTTATAATCTATCATCTCTATTTTTGCTTCGCAATATTTGCAGTATTTTTTTGTATATCTTCTTTTATTTGACATTACTTTATCCTTTAGCCTTTCTTTTTTGTAATTTAAAATGGAATTTCGTCATCGTCTATATCTATCGAAGGAAGTTCCGGCTCATCCGGCATACTTTTATCCGTCGTTTGTTTAGGGGCGTTGAAATTTTGTTGAGTCGGTTGATGAGGAGGTTGAGAATATCCGCCGCCAAATCCTTGATCTTGAGGCTGATTGGGCACTCCTTGCCCCGGCATGGCCGTTTTTGGATCAAGCATTTGAAGCGTTTCCACCACAACCGAATGTTTGCTTCTTTTCTGCCCCATTTGATCGCTCCATTGATCGAATTTCAATCTTCCCTCGACCAAAACTTTGGAGCCTCTTTTTAAGTATTGATTGGCAATTTCGGCGGTTCTGCCGAAAAAGGTGATATCTATGAAACAGACTTCCTCTTTTTGTTCGCCCATTTGATTTCTATATCTTCTATTAGTAGCCAATCCCGTGCTTCCTACGGCGGTACCGTTTGGAAGATATCTAAGCTCTATGTCTCTTGTGAGATTGCCTACTAATATTACTTTATTAAACATTTTTTATCCTTCGGATTGCGCGCTCTCTTCCTCTTTCTTTTCTTCTTTTTTCTCTTCTTTTCCTTTAGAAGTTACGGCGCTTGATAGTGTTTCCCACTGTTTGATCTCTTTTTTGTTTTCATATTTTACGGTTAAAAATCTTATAATCTCTTCCGTAATTCTTACGATTCTTTCTATTTCGTTTATGGAGCTCGGAGGAGCTTTGAAATAGAATACGAAATAGTGTCCTCTTTGATGTTTTTGAATCTCGTAAGCGAGTTTTCTCATTCCTCTGTCGTCTATCGCCGCTATTTCGGCACCGTTTTTTTCCAAAACCTCTTTTACGAAGTTAACTTTAGCTTGCGTTTCTTCTTCCGTTAAAGTAGGTTTCAAAACGATAAGCAGTTCGTAATGTTTCATCTGTTCTCCTTATGGTATTAGCCCTTATTCTTGCGTAAACAAGAGCAAGGATCGCAATTTTGCGCGCCGATTATACTATAAAAATGTTTGAAATTTTATTAAGGAAGAAAAAAGTAGGGAATTTTTTTCTATATTTTGAGAGTTTTTCAGTTTCAACTCCACTTCCGTTAAAAAATTTAGCATCTCTTTATATTTTTGAAGAGGTATTTTTATGCTAAGTTCCGCTCTTTTTTGAGCTATGAAAGGAGGCATATTGTATCCCGTTATCTCTTTTGCGTCTATCTTTCCGTAAATTTTTATATAGATATGGAACATAAAAAGCTGGGTTACGTAGTTTTCGAGAGCGTTTATTATCGAGACGGGATCTCCGGCTCCGCTTTCCATTATTTTTAAAAGAGGCTCTTTTATGTTCTCTTTTCTTAGAACTTTTTCTATAAAATCTTCTAAAGAGATGTTTCCGAGACCGTAAACGGTTTGTTCTATGTCTTTTATGTCTATTTTTTTATCGAGCAAAGAGAGTTTTTCAAGCTCCGTCGCGGCAAGGGAGAGATCCTCGTTTTGCAAAAAATAAAGGTGCTCCAAAGCGTAACGCTCTATCGATATGTTTTTCTCTTTCGCTTTTTGGGAGAGTATATCTATCGCCTCTTTTAAGTAGGGTTTGAAAAATCTAACAAAGATTGCGTTTTTCTTTTTGGTAAAGGATTTGGATATATCTTTTGCTTTTTGATCGTCTCCGTAAAATTGAAAGAGGAAAAAGCTTTTTTTGTTTTTGTTGCAAAGCTCTATCAGCGTATCTATCTCTTTTTTCGGTATTTTTTTGTCATGTTTTACGATAAGAATGTTGTTCTCTTCGAAAAGGGATGCCTGAGATATGAAGTTTTTGGCGGAGGAGAAGTCGTATTCGTCGAAATAAAAAGATAGCCTCTCCTCTTTGCTTCCCCATCTTTTTGCGATTTTTTCTCCGTAAAAATCTATAAAAAAGTCGCTTTCTCCGTATAAAAGTACGCTTTTGTAGGGAAACGGACCTTGAAGCTCTTTTTCAAACTCCTTTTTATACATTCTATAGTCTCTCCACTATCTTTCCGATTATTTTGGTCGTGGCTATGTTGCTTGAGATGATTTTTATTTTCACTCTATCAAACAGTTCTACGTCTTGATCGAGCAGGAAGACTCTGCATCCTTGAGCCGTTTCGTCTTCTATTATCGCTATCGGATTTTTTTCCGGATCGGTTATTACGGCGGTGAAAATCTCTCCCTCTCTCTCCTTAGCCCATCTGGCGTATTTCCTATCCATAAAGTCCCACGCCACTTTTGCGCTTTCTCTTTCAAGTTCGCTTATTTTAACGGTTAAAGGCTCCAGATTGTCCATTATAAACCGCTCTTTTTTTTCGTCTTTTTTTATAATGGCTTTTAACAATCTGTGTAAAATAAGATCGCTGTATCTTCTGATGGGAGATGTAAAATGGGTGTATTTTTCGAAACCGAGCCCGAAATGCCCTATGTTTTCGAAAGTGTATTTCGCTTGTTTTTGACTTCTTATGAGAAGTTTATCGACGTGCTCCTTCATACCGCTCTCTTTCGCTTTTTTTTGGATGTTTAGGATAAGCTCGTGCACGTCGTGAGAAAAGTCCGCGAATATGCCTATTAAAGCCAGATCGTCCAAAAGCTCTCTCAATTTGTCGAAATCGGGTTTTTCGTGGGTTCTGAATATCCCTTTTTTAAAATATTTCGCGGCGGCTTTGTTCGCTAAGAGCATGCAATCTTCTATCAAAGCATGTGAAGGAGTCTCTTTTTCTATATAAGTTCTTAGGAGGTTTTGATTTTCGTCCAACTCCATTTCGATTTCCGGATTGGAAAAATCAAAACCTTTTTTCAATCTCTCTTTTCTCAGTCTCTTCGTTACTTCATAAAGAGGCAGAAGGTATTTTAAGATCTCTTTATCCGTATCGGACGCGTTTTTCGTATCGCCGGCTAAATATCTGTCTATTTCGTCGTATGTAAATCTTCTTTTGGAGTGGATTATCGTCTCTAAAAGCTCCTCTTTTATCGGTTGCAGAGTCTCTCTGTCCAAAGTTATTTTAAAAGTGAAAGTGAGCCTGTCTTCGTTGGGTTTCAAAGAGCAGATATTCTCGCTCAAAGCTCTCGGCAGCATCGGAATCGCTTTATGAGGAAAATAGATCGAAAATCCCCTCTCTTTTGCCTCTTTGTCTATCGGTCCCATCATAAATACGTATTCGCTTACGTCCGCTATGGCTACGTACAAGATAAAATTTTCCGTATCGAAATATATTGCGTCGTCGAAATCTTTTGCGGTGGGAGGATCTATCGTGCAAAAAGGAAGATTCGTTAAATCCACTCTTTCGGGATACATAGATTTATCTACGAAATCTCCGTGACTTTTCGCTTCGGCTTCCGCCTCTTTGGAAAACTCCTCTTTTTTGTTGTAGATGGCTAAAGATATCTTCTCGTCAACTTTCGGATCGTCCAAAACGCCCAACACCTCCAAAATAGCGTTGGTTTGACTGTCAAGCTTTAATACGGTGTTTAACGGGAGTTTTCTTAAAGATTTCTGAGAAGCCGCTATATCGGTCGTCATTTCCGTTTTTATGTTCACTCCTACGATTCTGCCCTGATTTTCGTCGGTATATACGATATTCGTTACGAATTTTTTTTCGACTATAAATATGACTTTGGCTTTGGGGCGTCCGCTTTTTGTAAATATCCTTTTGGCTATGACGAGATCCCCTTTGGAGGCGCCGTTTAGGTCGGATGGCTCTATAAGAAGATCTTTTTTCTTTTTCGAGGCGAGAACTTCCAAAAAACCGGTTTTGTTTTTCGCTATGTCTATAACGCCCGCTCTAAATCTCGAAGCGAGTTTGTAAATATCTTTTTTCTTTTTTACGGCGTGAAGCAAAGAGAGCTCTCTTATTAGCTCTTTGTCTCTTTTTAAAAGATCCTTCTCTTTTACGCCGGTCGTTGCGAGTTTGATTAAAAATTCTTTCACTAAGTTCCTCTCCTTTAATTATCGTTAGATTATACCCAATTTCATTCAAAATAAAGTATAATTGTAGTAACATAAGTCCAAAATTTTTTAAGAGGGATTATAATGGCAGTTAATATTTATTATGACAAAGATTGCGATATAAACATCATAAAAAGCAAAAAAGTTGCGATGATAGGCTTCGGAAGCCAAGGACATGCGCATGCGGAGAATTTAAGGGACAGCGGCGTAGAGGTGGTCGTCGGACTCAAAAAAGGCGGAAGTTCGTGGAAAAAAGCCGAGGCTAAAGGTTTTACGGTAAAGAGCGTAAGCGAAGCGGCGAAAGAGGCGGACGTTATTATGATTCTTTTGCCGGACGAGATTCAAAAAGAGGTTTTCGAAGCGGAAATAAGGGATAATCTGAAAGAGGGAGACGCGATAGCTTTCGGACACGGATTCAATATCCATTTCGGACAGATTCAGCCTCCTCCTTTCGTGGACGTTATTATGATAGCTCCGAAAGCTCCGGGACATACCGTAAGAAACGAATTTAAAAAAGGCGGCGGTATTCCCGATCTTATAGCCGTGTATCAAGACTATACTAAAAAAGCGAAAGAGCTTGCTTTATCTTACGCTTCCGCAATAGGTGGAGGAAGAACCGGAATCATAGAGACCACTTTTAAAGACGAAACGGAAACCGATCTTTTCGGGGAGCAAGCGGTTCTTTGCGGAGGAGTTACCGCGTTGGTTCAAGCCGGTTTCGAGACTTTGACGGAAGCGGGTTACGCTCCGGAGATGGCGTATTTTGAGTGTTTGCACGAGCTTAAACTGATAGTCGATTTGATGTATGAAGGCGGAATAGCCAATATGAGATATTCGATAAGCAATACGGCTGAGTACGGAGATTACGTAAGCGGTCCGAGAGTGATCGGAGAAGAGAGCAAAAAAGCTATGAGAGAGATTTTAAAAGAGATTCAAAACGGAAAATTCGCAAAAGATTTCATTCTTGAAAAACAAGCCGGTTATACGAGAATGAATGCGGAAAGAAATATGGCTAAAGAGTCGTTGATAGAGAAAACCGGTGAGAAACTTAGAGCGATGATGCCTTGGATTACCGCAAATAAAATAGTAGATAAAGATAAAAATTAATATTGTAAAGAGGATAAGATAAGATGGGAAAGATTGTTACTGTAACATCGGGAAAAGGCGGCGTGGGCAAATCCACGACTGCGGCTAATGTCGGAGTCGGGTTGGCACAAGCCGGTAAAAGGGTCGTAGCTGTTGATTTCGATATAGGACTTCGAAATCTCGATATGATTTTGGGACTGGAAAATCGTATAGTTTACGATTCTATCGATGTTATGGAGGAAAGATGCAATCTTTCCCAAGCTCTTATAAACGATAAGCGGGCTAAGAATCTCTATTTCCTTCCCGCTTCTCAGACGAAGGATAAGACGGCTTTAAAAAAAGAGAAAGTAAGAGAGCTTCTTGAGACTTTAAAAAAAGATTTCGATTATGTTATTATAGACTCTCCGGCAGGTATAGAGAGCGGTTTCGAAAACTCCATATTTTTAGCCGATCAGGCTTTGATAGTGGCGACTCCGGACGTTAGTTCGGTAAGAGATGCCGATAGAGTTATAGGGATAATAGACGCAAAAAGCGAAAAGTCTAAAAAGGGCGAAGAGGTTGAAAAATATATAGTAATAAACAGATTAAAGCCGGAAATGGTCGAATCGGGCGAAATGATGGGGATAGAAGATATCTTAAATATTTTAGCTCTTCCATTAATAGGGGTAATCCCGGAAGACCAAAAAATTTTAACGGCTACCAATTTAGGAGAACCTATAGTTTTGGATAAAAATTCATTAGCGGGAGAAGCTTTTAGAAGACTTACTAAAAGATTATTGGGAGAGAAAGTGGAATTTTTGGAACTTAAATCTCATAAAGGTTTTATGAAATTTTTAAAAGGTCT
>CAZPVZ010000036.1:0-4798 GCA_964590185.1 uncultured Campylobacterales bacterium | reverse complement strand
TACCATTTGCGAAAGGTCGATAATATGGCAAAAAAATCAATGATCGCTAAAGCTAAAAGAAAACCTAAATTCAAAGTAAGAGCTTATACGAGATGCCAAATCTGCGGAAGACCGCATTCGGTCTATAGAGATTTCGGCATTTGCAGAATATGTTTAAGAAAAATGGCAAGTGAAGGGTTACTACCCGGCATGAAAAAAGCAAGCTGGTAAGGAATGAAATATGCTAAATGATATAATTGCTGACGGATTAACGAGAATCAGAAACGCTGCAATGAGAAAATTGGAAGTAACCACCCTTCTGCACTCCAAACTTATGGAAGCCGTAGTTGATATATTCCAAAAGAAGGGGTATATCGAAAGCTACAACGTAGTTGAAGAAAAAGGCAACAAAAAATATATAAACGTGGTTTTGAAATACGACGACAAAGGAAACAGCGTAATTACCGAGATCAAAAGAATCTCCAAACCCGGTCGTCGTATTTACAGAGGAAAAGACGAAATCAAAAGATTTAAAAACGGATACGGAACCATCGTGGTGAGCACATCAAAAGGCGTGCTCCCGAACGACGTTGCCTACAAAGAGGGCGTAGGCGGCGAAGTAATCTGCAGTATCTGGTAAAAATTTTTTATGGCATTCGGTATTTTAAATATCGTAGACAAATAAAAAAGGATAAAAAATATGTCGAGAATAGGAAAACAGCCGGTTAACATTCCAAGCGGCGTGGAAGTTAAAAACGAAAACGGAAAACTTCTGTTTAAAAAAGGAAACGTTACTAAAGAGTTGGATACTAAAAACAACGTAAACGTCGTTATAGAAGATAATAAAATCAAATTCTCTCCCAAAGGCGACGACAGACAAAGCAGAGCCTTTTGGGGAACTTACAGAAGTTTGGCAAACAACATAGTCATAGGATTGACTCAGGGATTCGAGAAAAAACTCGAAATCAACGGAGTCGGTTACAGAGCGGCCGTTAAGGGAAATACGCTCGAGCTCCAGTTGGGTTTTTCCCATCCGATTAACTACGAGTTTCCGAAAGACGTCGAAATAAAAGTCGAAAAAAACATAATCACCATAAAAGGAAACGACAAACAACTCGTAGGTCAAATCGCGGCCGAGATAAGAAGCTTCAGACCGCCCGAGCCGTACAAAGGCAAAGGTGTTAAATACATCGACGAAGTCATCATTAGAAAAGCCGGTAAAACGGCCAAGAAATAGGAGTGTCTGAAAATGAGAAAAAAACTTTTGATGAAAAAAAACGCTCTAAGAATAAAAAGAAAAAGAAGAGTTAGAGGAAAAATTTCCGGAACGGCGGAAATGCCGAGAGTTACGGTTTTTAAATCCAACAGACACTTTTACGCTCAAGCTATAGACGATACGAAATCCGTCACTTTGGCTCATGCCGACGGAGCGAAACTCGGCGTTAGAGCCAACAAAGAAGGGGCGGTAGAAGTGGCCAAAGTTTTTAGCGAGGCTCTGAAAGCCAAAGGAATAGAGAAAGTGGTATTGGATAGAAACGGTTACAAATATCATGGCGTAGTGGCGTCTTTTGCCGACACTTTAAGAGAAAACGGAATCAAACTATAAGGGACGAGGAAGATGGAGAAATATAACAGAGAAGAATTCGAAGAAACTATCGTCAACATCGGAAGAGTAACTAAAGTCGTAAAGGGCGGTAGAAGATTTAGATTCAACGCCTTGGTAGTTGTAGGAAACAGAAAAGGTCTTGTGGGAGTGGGTCTCGGAAAAGCCAAAGAGGTTCCGGACGCCATCAGAAAAGCGGTTGACGACGCTTTCAAAAACATCGTGGAAGTAAACTTCAAAGGCTCTACGATAGCCCACGACGTGGAAGTTAAATACAACGCAAGCAGAATACTTTTAAAACCCGCAAGCGAAGGTACCGGAATTATTGCCGGTGGTGCCGCAAGACCCGTTATAGAACTTGCCGGAATCAAAGATATTCTAACGAAATCTTTGGGTTCCAACAATCCTGCAAACGTCGTTCGCGCTACCATAAAAGCGCTTAGCATGATCAAGAAATAAAGGACACATAATGGGATTAGAGAATCTTAAACCCGCAAAGGGAGCCACGCACTCAAGAAAAAGAGTAGGTAGAGGCCAAGGAAGCGGCAACGGAAAAACCGCCGGAAGAGGAAACAAAGGCCAAAAAGCCAGAAGCGGTTTTAAAATAAAAAGAGGGTTCGAGGGAGGTCAACAGCCCATTCAAAGAAGACTTCCTAAAATCGGATTTACTTCCAAAGTCGAAAAACCGGTGGCGGTAAATACCGATAAAGTCGCAAAAATAGCGGAACTTGAAGAGATTACGGTCGAAACCGTAAGAAGCGTATATAAGTTTCCAAAAAGCGTAACGAAAATCAAATTGATAGGAAGCAAAGCTAAAGAGTTAGCAAGTAAAATCAAAGACGAGAACGTAACATATAGCGGACAAAACAAATGAACAAAGATTTAGTCAATAAAATTCTAATAACTTTAGGATTTTTATTTGCTTACAGGATACTCGCTTACGTTCCCGTTCCCGGAGTAAACATAGACATAGTGAGAGAATTTTTCGACTCCAACGCAAACAACGCTCTGGGAATGTTCAATATGTTCAGCGGTAACGCCGTAAGAAGACTCAGCATCATATCTTTGGGTATCATGCCCTACATCACCGCCTCCATTATTATGGAGCTTTTGGCCGCCACCTTCCCGAGTCTCGGCAAAATGAAAAAAGAGCGGGACGGAATGATCAAATACATGCAGATCATTCGTTACGCCACCGTAGCCATAACCATCGTCCAAGCCATCGGAGTTTCGATAGGACTTCAAAGCTTAACAGGAAGAGGCGGAGAGAGCGCGATCATGATCGATATGACCACTTTCGTAGCCGTTGCCGCATTCTCAATGCTGACGGGAACGATGCTTCTTATGTGGATAGGAGAACAAATTACCCAAAGAGGTATAGGAAACGGTATCTCCCTTATCATTTTCGCGGGTATAGTATCGGGAATTCCCTCGGCGATAGGAGGAACGATCAACCTTGTTAATACGGGCGAGATGAATTTTCTCGTAGTGATAGCCATCTTGGCCATCATCTTCGCCACGGTGGGCTTTATCATCTATGTGGAACTCGGAGAGAGAAGAATACCGATCTCCTATTCAAGAAAAGTCATGATGCAAAATCAGAAAAAAAGGGTGATGAACTACATCCCCATAAAAGTTAACCTAAGCGGAGTTATTCCCCCTATTTTCGCATCGGCTCTTTTAATGTTTCCTTCAACTATTTTACAGGCAAGCAGCAATCCGATACTTCAGAGAATAAACGACCTTTTAAATCCCAACGGATACCTTTTTAACGTGTTGATGTTTATTTTGGTGATATTTTTCGCATATTTCTACGCATCCATCGTTTTCAACGCGAAAGATATAGCCGAAAATCTCAAAAGACAGGGAGGATTCATCCCGGGAGTCAGACCGGGAGAGGCAACCGCAAACTTCCTCAACGAAGTGGCGAGCAGACTCACTTTATGGGGATCCGTTTATCTTGGAATTATCTCCACTCTGCCATGGGTTTTGGTAAAACTTATGGGAGTTCCTTTCTATTTCGGAGGAACCGCCGTTTTGATCGTCGTTCAAGTCGCTTTGGATACGATGAGAAAAATAGAGGCTCAGATCTACATGAGTAAATACGAAACGCTTAACGCGGTAGGACTTTAATGGCGATTCCTATAAGAAAACCCAAAGATATCGAAAAGTTAAGAGAATCCAACCGCATAGTCGCAAGGACTCTTAACTTTTTGAAAAGGGAGATAAAGCCCGGTATGACTCTAAAAGAGATCAACCGGATGGGGGAAGAGTTTATAAAAAGTCAAAACGCAAGAGCGGCGTTTAAGGGACTTTACGGATTTCCGGCAGGCGTCTGCACCTCCTTAAACGAAGTGATAATCCACGGAGTTCCCGACGATACCAAAGTCAAAGAGGGAGATATCTTGGGACTCGATATCGGAGTGGAAAAGGACGGCTGGTACGGAGACGCGGCGATTACGATACCGATAGGCGAAATATCTCAAAAACATAAAGAGCTCATAGCCTGCGCAAAAGACGCCCTCTATTACGCGATAGAGATTATCAGAGAGGGAATGAGATTTAAAGAGTTAAGCTACGAACTCGAAAAATTCATAAAAAGCAGAGGCTTCGTTCCTCTTAGAAACTTTTGCGGACACGGTATCGGGAGAAAACCTCACGAAGAACCGGAAATTCCCAATTATCTCGATTCCAAAAATCCCAAACAGGGACCCAAAATCAAAAACGGAATGGTTTTTTGCATAGAACCCATGATATGCCAAAAATCTCCCAATCCTAAAATTTTGGAAGATAAATGGTCGGTCGTATCGGAAGACGGGCTGTTTGGCAGCCACTACGAGCATACGGTGGCTATCATAAACAAAAAAGCGGAAATTTTATCAATAGACGAATAGAGGAGGAAACATTATGGCTAAAAGCGACGTTATAGAGGTGGACGGAAAAGTTTTGGAGGCGTTACCGAACGCAACTTTTAAAGTGGAGCTTCCCAACAAACACGTGGTGCTTTGCCACATCGCGGGAAAAATGAGAATGCATTATATAAAAATAATGCCCGGAGACAAAGTAAAAGTGGAGCTTACGCCGTATAGTTTGGATAAAGGCAGAATTACTTACAGATATAAGTAAACTTTTACGATTTTTTTGGTAAAATGCGTGCCTTTGCAAAACTGTGCGAAGAGTAATTGAAAAAATTCCACTGTTTTTTCAATTATTGGT
>CAZPVZ010000035.1:0-18076 GCA_964590185.1 uncultured Campylobacterales bacterium | reverse complement strand
TCCAGACAGAAAGGAAGCTCCTCTTTCTTTTCGATAAGATCTACGAGTCTTTTATGAGCCGCGTCTCTTGCGGTATAGATAGTTCCGCTAAGATATACGATATCTCCGGCGTGCAATTTTAAGATATCCTCTTCGCTTAAAGGAGTCGTCATATGATATACGTTACTCATTTCCATCCTTTAAAGTGTTATGTGAGCGTGTCTGCTGCTGTGGCATTGAACGTTTACGGCAACGGGAAGAGAGGCTATATGGCACGGATTTTTCTCCACGTGAACCGCAAGTACCGTTTGAGTTCCTCCCATACCCATGGCTCCTATTCCGAGTTTGTTGAGTTCATATAAAAGCTCTTTTTCGAACTCGTCAAGTTCCGGATCCGGATTTGGAGTTCCCGCTTCCCTAAAAAGGGCGTGTTTGCTTGAAATAGCCGCTTTTTCGAAAGTTCCTCCTATGCCGACTCCCACGATAATCGGAGGGCAAGGATTCGGTCCAGCTTCCGAAACGACCGATTTTACGAAATCTATAATCCCCTGTTTTCCCTGAGCCGGCGCTAAAACTCTCGCTCTGCTTACGTTTTCGCTTCCGCCTCCTTTTGCGGCGTACTCTATCTCTATCTTATCTCCCGGAACTATGTCGAAGTGAATTACGGCCGGAAGGTTGTAGCCTACCGTATCTTTTAGATTGGCTCTCGTAAAACAGTCGCAAGTGGATGCTCTTAGGTATCCCTCTTTGTATCCTTGCTCGGTTCCTTCGTTTATGGCGTCTTTCAAACTTCCGCCTTCCACTTTAACATCTTCTCCCACTTTTACGAAAAATACCGCAAGTCCGGTATCCTGACATAGAGGTTTTTCCTCTTCTTCGGCTATTTTGGCGTTTTCCAAAAGTTGCTCTATAACCTTTTTGGCCACCGGGCTCTCTTCCTCTTCGTAAGCTCTCTTCAAGGCCTCCAAAGCGTCTTTGGGAAGATGAGTAGCCGTGTGGATAATCATATTTTTTATAGATTTTACTATGTCGTCGTATTGAATTACTCTCATTCGCTTTCTCCAAAAAAGTTTTTTTCTTTAAGTGTTTTTATCAGTGAATTGACGGATTCGACACTCTTTTTAAAAAGCTGTTTTTCGCATTCGTTCAAAGTAACTTCGACGATTTTTTCCGCTCCGTCGTTTCCGAGTATTACCGGAACGCCGTTTACGGTGTCGGTGTATCCTCCGAACTCTCCATCAAGCAATACCGCGCAAGGAAAAATTTGTCTGGTGTTTCTCAAAATCGATTCGACCATAATTGCGGTTGATTTTGCGGGAGCGTAGTAAGCCGACCCCGTTTTTAGATAACCTACTATTTCCGCTCCGGCTTTCTTGGTTCTCTCGACTATCTCGTCTATCTCTTTTGCGGTTAGAAGATCGGTTAGAGGAATTCCCGCTACCGTGGAGTATCTTGGAAGAGGAACCATGTCGTCTCCGTGTCCTCCTATGACGCTCGCTCTTATCTGTCCGAATCCCTGGCCTATCTTTTCTTGAATGAAAGAGGCCATTCTCGCGCTATCGAGAATGCCCGCCATTCCTATAACTTGATTTCTCGGATAGTTTCCTATTTTTAAAGCGGTATAGACCATTGCGTCAAGAGGATTGGAGACGACTATAACGATGGCGTCCGGGGCGTGTTTTTTGACTTTGAGAATAACTTCTTTCATGATTTCCGCGTTCGTAAGCAAAAGATCGTCTCTGCTCATCCCCGGTTTTCTCGGACTGCCCGCCGTGATAACGACGACTTTGCTTCCGGCAATCTCTTCGTAGCTTTCGGCGGCTCTAACTACCGTGTGGCTTCTGGCTACAGATGCGGATTGACTCATATCAAGAGCCTTTCCCTTGGCTCTCTCCTCGTCTCTATCTACAAGGATCACTTCGTGGCACGAGCCGTTCATTGCCAAAGAATAGGCGATCGTGGCTCCCACGTTTCCCGCGCCTATTAAAGATACTTTACTCTCTTGTTTCATTCGACTCCTTTTGAACCGTAGAAAGAGCAGGTGCGAACACCTTTTCGGTCCTTCGTTTTTTTGAAAATGGAGGATAAATTTTCGATTTAAGATATTACCAATTTATTCTTTTAAAAAATCTCAATGTTACGAAAGTTATCACTTTTTTAACTTCTTTTTTGCCCTTTTGTTTCGTTATTTCCCATTTTTGATGTTTCTTAAATGCTTTTTGTAACTGTCGGTAAATAAGTGTTTGTTATCTTTCGACTTTACGAAATACAGATAATTCTTTTTCGCCGGAAATACGGCGGCCTTTACGGCTTCTTCGCTTACGCTGCATACCGGATAGGGGGGAAGGCCTTCGTATTTGTAGGTGTTAAAAGGGGAGGAGTCTTCTCTGATTCTTTTTTTGGTAACTTTTATGTGGGAGTATTTTCCGTAATTTAAAGCTCCGTCCATCTGAAGTTTCATGCCTATTTTCAATCTATTGTAAATTACCGCGGATACGAGCGGCATCTCTTCTTTATCGGCCGCCTCTTTTTGTATGATGGAAGCGATCGTTACGTATTTCGTAAACCACTCTTTTTGGTCGTAACGCTTTAAATACTTTAATGCCATCTCCTTATGTTTTTTCAAGGAAAAGTTTATAAGATATCTGATTAGTTTCTCTTCATTAATTCCCAAAGGAAGTTTGTAACTTTCAGGAATAATCACTCCGTCGGGATAAGGAGCCGATTTTTCGTAAAAAAGAAGGAGTTTTTCATAAGAGAGATCGTAATTTTTCGCAATCTCTTTGAAAAATATCTCTTTAGTCTCTCCGGGTACGAGAGTGATTTTTATCAAAGGAGCTTTGGAATGGGTTAGTTTATATAAAAAGTCTCCTTTGCTCATAACGGTTCGTTTCATGTCTATCCATCCGAATTGAGGGGAGCCGAAAAAGTATATCAGATATTTATCCGCGTTGCCCACGTCGAAATTCTTACGATTTAGATATAATATAATTTTTGAAACGGAACCGTTGGGAATCTTTACGATTTCGGTCGTTTTTATCGGATAAGAGAGGTAAAGCAGAAAAGATATAATGATAATAAAAAAAACTTCGTCTATAATTAAAAGTATTTGGGACGCCTTTTTAATCATATTTCTTCTTTTTATTTTTCTTTTTATCCTCTTTCAAAAAGGTTTTTTTATAGAAAATCTCTATCTTCCCTCCATGAGGATATACGGATTATATATTAAATTTGATAAAAAGTTTATTGTGAGAGCAAATAAAATAATCGTTAAAAAAAGCGAACGCTCCAAAGACGCAAAGAGCGAAATCTCGGAAATAATAGAAAAAATAAAATATTTTAAATATCTATTTAAAGAGTTTTCCGTTGAAAGCTTAAGATTCGAAGATAATCTTATCCGTTTTTACTATTTAAACGACGTTTTCCATTTCGACTCCAAATATCTCTCTTTGGAATCTTCGATAGACGGCGGGAAAGACGTTTTGCGTATGGGCGTAAAGAGGCTTTTTTTAAAAGATTTCAATTTATCCGTAAAAGGAGCGTTGAAAGCCAATTTCGTAAACGATAGCGGTTATTTTGACGGAGATTTTTCGCTGTTTAACATAAACGGCAAAGCCAAACTCGTTTTAAGAGACGGGATTTTGGACTATTACCTCTCTACGAAAGAGTTCGATTCGTTGGAACCGTTTATGAAGTTTTTGGAGGGAAAAGTTAAGATTCATCCGAAGATATCGGCGTGGATATATAAAAAAGTGGTTGCTAAGAGGTATAAAATAGATTATTTGGAGGGGAGATACGATTTAAAAAAAGGGGATTTTTTCTTAGACGAGGTAAAGGCTTTGGCGGAAGCTAAAGAGGCTAAGATATTTTTTCATCCGAAACTTAAAGAGATCGATTGCGAAAATATCTCGATCTTTTTCGAAAAGGGAAATTTGAAATTCAAATTGAAAAACCCGTTTTATGCAGATAAGAATTTAACCGGCAGTCTGGTTAAGATCTCTTCTTTAACGAAGCCGGAGAATAGTTCCGTAGAGATCGTGATAAAGACGCTTTCTCCTTTCGATAAGGAGATTGAAAAAATCTTGAAAGCTTACGGGATAGAGGTTCCCCTTTTGCAAACGAGAGGAGAGATTAGGGGCTTTTTGTCGATAAAAATTCCTCGTTTTAAAAAGAAAAATTTGGACTTAAAAGGGGAGTTTTTCACAAAAGAGAGCGATTTTGTCATAGCTTCCGTGCCTTTGAGCGTCAAAAGGGCGGATCTCTTTTTGGATAACGAAAGCTTGGTTTTTAAAGACGCCGAAATTTTCCGCGGAGATCTTTTCGATCTTAAAACGAAGGGAATTTTGGACTTAAAAAGCGGAGTGTTCAACGGAGATCTTTTGATTGGAAAGTTTAATGTGGAGAGGGGAGGGGAGAAGATTTTGGATTTGAGAAACGTAAAAAGCGGAGTGAGATTCTCTTTCGACGAAAACTCTTTTTCCGTCTCTTTGCCGGATCTGTTTTCGAAGGCCTATTTCTCGGGCGCAAAAAACGTTATAGAGATTAAATATCTTTTTAAACTCTATCCCTATTCGCCTCTTTTGAAAAGATACTCTTTAAAAAACGGAACGGTTAAAATAGAAACTAAAGATTTTAAGCGATATGAGATAGAGGCCTATTTAAAAGATTTGAAACTGCCCCTATCGTATAAGAACGGGAAAAAAGTCGAGAGTTTGAGAGTGAGTCTCCTTGCGGAGAACGACGCGTTAACTTTAAGGGACGAAAAGGGATTTGTTACGGTCGATGTTTCAAAAGATAAAGCGGTTTTGAAGATAAAAGATTTGGATTTGGATCTGAAGCGAGAAAACGGCAAAAAATCTCTTTTGAAAGCCGAAAAGAAGTTCTCAAAAAAACGGAAAATCGCTCTTCTTGCCGAAAACTCCGACGTTTTGACGGATTCTTTTAGGCTAAGATGCTCTTCTTATAACGCTTTGATTTCCGGCGATAAAGTCGATTTCGAATGCTCTTTCGGAAATAATAAAATTTTTTTTATTAAAGAGGGAGATTCTTTCAAGCTATCCACAAAAGGGTTGACGGCCGAGTTTATCAATCTATCGGCCAAGAAGACCGTTTTCATCGGTGGAAAATTCGGCCTGAATGCGAACGGAAACGAAAAGAGTTTCAAAGGCAAATTCTCTTTTTCGGATACGACTTTGAAAAATTTCGAAGTTTTCAACAATCTTATGGCTTTTATAAACACCATTCCCTCTCTGCTTTTTTTGCAAAATCCGAATTTCAGCTCCAACGGCTACAAAATAAAAAACGGAGAGATAGAGTTTGTGAAAATAGAAAATATTTTAACTTTCACCAAGATAGCCATTAAAGGTTATAGCGCCGATATTAACGGATTGGGTTATGTGAATCTCTCTTCGGGATATTTGGATCTTAATCTTGAAATATCCACTTTTCAAAATATAGACAAGATTATAAAACACATTCCGATAGTTGGGTACATCATTTTGGGAAAGGACGGAAGAAACAGCGTTGGGGTGAAGGTTAGAGGGGATTTTAGAGATCCTAAAGTGGAGACCTATTTGGTAAAAGACATCTTTAAAATGCCTTTTAATATTTTAAAAAGAACTCTCGATTTTCCTTTTATGCTTTTTTCTCCATCAAGAAATAGATAAGTTAATTTTAGGTAAAATTTATCACTTTTAATAAAAAAGAGGTTATAGATATGTTTGGGATGAGTTTTACTGAAATTTTGGTGATAGCCATTATCGCCATACTCTTTTTGGGTCCCGATAAACTGCCGGATGCCATGGTTCGGGTGGCGAAATTTTTCAGAAGCGTAAAAAAAGCCGTTATGGGAGCTAAAGAGGCTTTGGATCAGGAGATTAAGATTCAAGAGCTTAAGGAAAACGCGCTCTCTTATAAGGAGAAGATTCAAAAATCGGCTTACGAACTCGAGAGGGAAGTCGATTTGGAGGCTTTTAGCGACATTCCTTCCAAACTCGAAAGCATAGAGGATATTTTGGGAGACGACGATGAAAAAAAATCGGGAAAGGAAAACGAGAAGGGGAGAGAAAAAAGAGAGCCTAAGAGTAAAAAAGATATGAAAGAGGGAAAAGAGGATGCTTGAAGAGTTGAAACCGCATTTGGCCGATCTTAGAAAGAGGCTCATAATATCGATAGCCGTGCTTTTTGTTATGTTTTTCGTGTGTTTCGCTTTTTGGCAGCCGATACTCGATTGGATGATAGCGCCTTTGAACGAGGTTCTGCCTAAGGGGAGCAGCGTAATTTTTACGAAAGTTCAGGAACCTTTTTTTACGGCTTTGAAAGTCTCTTTTTTTACCGCTTTTATCGTCTCTTTGCCCGTTATTTTTTGGCAGCTTTGGCTTTTCGTTTCTCCCGGACTTTACGATCACGAAAAGAGGCTTATAATCCCTTTTGTTCTTTTCGCTACGATCATGTTTCTTTTGGGAGATATATTTTGCTATTATGTGGTGATACCTTTCGGATTTAAATTTCTTATAAATTTCGGAAGTCAGCTTTTTACGGCTTTGCCGAGCATCGGAGAGTACGTCAGTTTTTTTACGAAACTTCTGATAGGTTTCGGGATAGCTTTCGAACTTCCGGTAATAACCTTCTTTTTAGCGAAAATAGGTCTCGTTACGGACGAGACTTTGAAAGGTTTTTTCAAATACGCTATCGTTTTGATCTTTTTGGTTTCCGCGCTTTTGACTCCTCCCGACGTTTTGACTCAGTTTTTGATGGCGGCTCCTTTGATACTTCTTTACGGATTTTCGATATTGATAGCAAGAGCGGTAAATCCGGAAAACGGAGAGGAGGAAGAGGAAGAGAGGGAGGATGGATAGAATCGATCCTCTTTCGTTAAGCTCCTACGATTACGATCTTCCCGAACGTCTTATAGCCTCTCGTCCGGTAACTCCGGCCGATAGAGCGAAGCTTTTGGTTTACGATAGAAAAGAGGATAGAATAACTCATGCGATTTTTAGAGAGATCTCCGATTTCTTGCCCGCCGGATGCGCTATCGTTTTTAACGATACTAAAGTCATAAAAGCTCGAATTTACGGCAAAAAAGAGAGCGGCGGAAAGGTAGAATTGCTTTTTAACTCTCCATTGAAAAACGATAGATATCTTGTTTATATAAGGGGAAGGGTTAAAGAGGGGTATAGACTCTTTTTTGAAGACGATCTTATAGCCTCCGTTTTGAAGCTGAACGAAGACGGAACGAGAGAGGTGGAGTTTTTTCGAAAAGGGAGAAAGCTCGATTTTGAGGATTTGACGAAAGTGCTGGACAAAATAGGCCGCGTTCCTCTTCCTCCGTATATAAAAAGAGAGGACGACGAGAGGGACGAGAGAGATTATCAAACGATTTTCGCTAAGAAAAAGGGGGCCGTAGCCGCTCCCACCGCATCTTTGCATTTTACGAAGGAACTTTTGAAAAAGTTGGAAAAAAAGCATCCTTTTTATTTCGTTACTTTGCATGTCGGCGCGGGAACTTTCAAACCCGTCGAGAGCGAAAATATTTTGGAGCACAAAATGCATAAGGAGTATTACGAAATACCTCCCGATACGAGAGAACTTATTTTAAGCGGCAGGGAGATTCTGGCTGTCGGAACGACCGTAACGAGAACGATAGAGTATTTTGTCAGAAGCAAAAAGAGTTTCGGCGAGTCCGATCTCTTTTTGCATCCTTTAAATAAACCTCTTAGAGTCGATCATCTTCTTACCAACTTTCATCTTCCAAGATCCACGCTTTTGATGCTCGTAGCCTCTTTCATAGGAGTAGAGAAGAGTTTGCGGATATACGAAGAAGCCGTTAAGAAGGAGTATAGATTTTTCTCCTACGGCGACGCAATGCTTATTTTATAAAATTTTCGTATTAATTTTTTATTATTATTACTTATAACTTAAATAGTTTGGCGAAGATATGTTTTACGAATAAATTTTTTTAGTTATCTATTATTATTTAAATTAATGAAACTTTTATGAAAGCTATATTAGAATTCAATTAAATATAGAATTTAAGGAAAAAAGATGAAGGAGAAGAGAGCTTTAACAAAGGCGGTTTTGATTTTGATTCTATCTTTTATCTCTCTTTTTGCGAAAGAGGATTTTTTGATAGAGAAAGTCGCCACTTTGGATACGAGTTATTATGACGTAGAGGTAAGAGGCGATTACGCTTTCGTAGCTTCCAATAACGGTTTGAAAGTTCTTAGCGTAAAGAATTTGAAAGATATAAGGGAAGTCTCTTTTGTGGATTCGAACGCCACTTCGGCTTACGATTTGGATATAAAGGGAGACGTTTTGTATCTTGCCAACGCTTCGTCCGTGAAAATTATAGATATAAAAGATCCGCTAAATCCGAAACTTTCGGGAGAGTTTAAAAACGGTTCCAAAAGCATGATAAGCGTTTCCGTAAAAGACGGTTACGCTTATGTGGGGGATTTTGACGAAGGAATTTTCGTAGTTGACGTTAGAAATCCTTCGTCTCCCAAAGAGGTGTTTCGCGTAAGTGCGGACGGAAACGTAAAGAGAGTTAAAGTTTCCGGAAACAGACTTTTCGTAGCCGACGGACTCGGCGGGGTTTTGATTTTCGATATTTCCGACCCTTCCTCTCCGAAAGAGCTCGTTCGATATGAGGGAGTTTTGAACATTGCCGACGTAGCGGTTAAAGGAGATATCTTATATGCGGCGGACGAAGGTGAGGGAATAATCGTTTTGGATATAAGCGATCCGAACGATATCGAGAAGATAAATTTCCATCCCGTCGAAAATTTCGGGGACAGCATTTACGCTTTGAAGATAGACGGGAATAGACTCTTTAGCGCTTCTTCCATATCGGGATTGCACGTATTTGACGTATCCGACCCTAAGATTTTAAAAGAGACGGCCTCTTTCGATACTCACGATTTTACTTTAAACGTAGGGGTTAAGGGCGATTTGGCTTTCGTAACGAGCGATTTCGGTTTGGAAGTTATCAAAATTGACGGCAAGGAGGCGCAAAGAGAGGGAGTTTTCGAAACGAGCGGAAAAACTTGGGATCTTAAGGTAAAAGGAGATTACGCCTACATAATAGGTTGGGAGTACGGGCTTAAGGTGGTCGATATCTCCAACATTTACGAGCCTAAGATATTAAGCGGCTACAAGACCGAATTTGCTACCGATATAGACATAGACGACGAGTACGCGTATATAAGCGACGATTACGGCGGTGTTTCGATAATAGACATCAAAGATCCTCTAAACCCCTCTTTGGTTTCGAAAATAGAAACTCAAGGAGCTTGGGGAGTTAAGATCTACAAAGATACGCTTTTCGTTTACGATCTTTACGAAGGTCTTATAACGATCGACGTAAGCGACAGAAAAAATCCGAAAATCGTTTCCAAGCTTCTTTTGGAGAACGGAAAAAAGAGTTCAAGAGCTCTCTTGTCTCCGGCTTACGAAATGGACGAATTTAAAAAGGATATAAAAGTAAAGGGAGAGTATCTTTACGTAACCGCTACCGACAATAAAATAGGTATAATCAGCATAAAAGACCCTTACAATCCGGTTTATTTATCCGAAATATCCACCGCCGGCGAACCGACCTCTTTGGCGATAGAGGGAAATACGCTTTACGCGGCGGAAAAGGAGAAGGGAATAGAGGTTTTCGATATAAGTTCTCCGCTAAACGCCAAACTCGTAAAGACCGTTCCCACCGCCGGAAAAGCGATGGCTATAGCTTTTTATAAATCCATCATGCTCGTAGCCGACGGAAACAGCGGGCTTTTTTCTCTCGAAATTTCCCAAATTTCCGGCTCCGCCAAAGAAGAGAGCAAAGATTACGTTGTGGGATACGGAACTTTGGCCTTGGATTTTAAAGGGAACGCGGTTTTTGTCGCGGATAAAAATACGGGTCTGTCCGTTTATACGATTTTGGATAAGGAAGCTCTCGATAAGATAAAAAAATTCGTAAACTATCTTTACGGAAACATTTTATCGAGAGAGCCGGATCCGGAGGGATTTGAGTATTGGACCAAAGAGCTTTCCAAAAACGTAACTTCCGCCAAAAGGGTCGTTAAATTTTTCTTTGAAAGCGAGGAGTTCAAAAGCAAAAACTTAAATGACGAGGAGTTTATAGAGGTGCTTTATAAAACGATTCTTCAAAGAGAGCCGGACAAACAGGGGGCTTCCTACTGGCTTTCAAAACTTTCCGAAGGTTTTGATAGGGATAAAATTGTAAATAGTTTTATCGAATCGGAAGAGTTTAAGAGATTGTTAAACGGGTTCGGTATAAATTAAGATGCCAAAATACGCTACGACTTTCGGCTCTTCTACGATTACTCCCTACGAAAGGGAGTATGAAGAGGGGATTAGAATAGGGGCTTTTTTGGCCGAGAGAGGCTATATCGTCAAATGCGGCGGCTATCAGGGGCTCATGGAAGCCGTTAGCATAGGCGTTAAAGAGGCCGGAGGAGAGTGTATAGGAATAACTTTGAAAGCTTTTAACCGCCGCCGGCCGAAAAACGAAAATCTATCTAAAGAGATAACGGTCGATAATCTTTACGATAGGGTTAAACTTCTTTGTAAAGACAGTTCTCTTTTTGTGGTTCAAAAAGGGAGCATAGGTACTTTAAACGAGCTTTTTGCGGTTTGGGCGGTAAAATACGCCGCTTTGGACGACTTTAGAATATGCCTAATCGGCAAAGAGTGGGAAGCTTTGAAAAAGTGTTCGTTGATAGATAAAAATCTTTTAAAATTTTTGGAGTTTTATAAAGACGCAAACGATTTTATGAAAAGATTTTAAAAATCGGAGGAGTTTCCTCCCCTCCGATTAGTTTTCGTTTAGGCTCTCTATCGCCTTAAGCATCAATAATCCGGCTTCGTTTACGCTGTTTTTTCCGAGATACTTCGCCTCTCTCGCGGCGACGTAAGCTTTTTCGAAAGACTCTTTGCTAAGGTTGCTTTTTTTGAGCGCTTCTTTTATGTTTTTGGGCAAAATTCTGACTTTTTTCTCTTTTACGTACATGCTTCCGGTTTCGGCTATCGCTTTTACCACTCTGTAAATCGTCGGATTTATTGGCGCTCCGAATCCTTCGGGAACTCCGCTCATAGCTTCGTCCATCATTTTTCCGAATTCGCTTTCTATTACGTGTCCGTCCGGAAGTATCTCTATGAAACCTTTGGCTTCGAGTTTATCGAGCGCTCCTTTTATCTTTTCTTTTTCGTCATCTTTTTTATCTTCGAGTATCTCTTCTACCGTTATTCCGCTTTCGGGAATCATTTTGAATATTTCCGCCTCGTATTTGGTGATAAAAGGCATTTTTTTCTTAGAAGAGAGCTCTTCGTATAAAAGTCCCGATTTGGAAGGCTCGAAATTTCCTAAAATTCTCTCTTTTCTCGCTTCTAAAACCCATTCTCCGTTGGGAGAGCTGAATATTTTGTTGGATATCGTTAAAGTTTTGACCGAGTGCGAGTGAATGCTTCTTTCGTCCTCTTGATCCTCTATCACTCTTTTCCCGTCTTCGGTCGTAATATATACGCTCTTTCCGTTTTCGTCCGTCGTCTCTTCTATCAAACCGAAAGCCTCGAGCGAATAGAGATACTCTCTTATGTCGAAGTTCTCTTCGAACCACTCTTTTGCGTCTTTGGCCTCCGAGAATTTTTCCAAAATCTCCCGTTTTTTAAGAGGCATTTGGTTGAGTCTTTTTCCGTATTTGTCGAGCATTCTTTTGTATTCGGCTATCTTTCTATCGACTATCTCTCTTTTTATCTCTTCGAGAGTCGGTTTCTCTTTCGGATTCGAAACCGTTTTTTCGTCCCAAATTTTTTGGACGGTTTTTAGAGTTTGAACTTCTTCTTTCTCTATTGCGAAAGATTTTAGCGGTTTTTCCCTTTTGTCTTTGAAAATTCTATATACTTCAAGAGCCTTTTCACCGGCTTTGGTAAGCTCTTCCGTATCCGTTATGTATCCCATGGATTCAAGTTCTACGAGGGTTTCCAAACTCGTCTCTTCTCCGTCGGCCACTTGAGCTATGCTTTCCAATACGGAGATGTCCAAAACGCTTCCTTCCTCGGCCCATCCTCCGAAAGAGAGAGTCTCTTTGACGGCTTGTCCCAATTCGGTAAAGGCGTAATAGTCCCCTTTGGGTACGCTATAAGCTATAAGTCTCATCGCTTCGAGCAGATCTTTTTCGTTTCCTTCCGCCGGCAGATAGTGGGCGTCGGTCGGTCCCATCGGAGATTTTCTTATGTATTCGGCGAGTTTGGCGTCGATTGCGAGTTCGGGTTCTATGATGTTGTATGCTTCGTAAACCTCTTTTGCTTCTTCGGTTAAATTTCCCTCTTCGTCGGCAAAACCTCTCTCTAAAAGAGGATTTTTCGTTATTTGGGTGGTTTTGTTTTTACTTTTTACGGCCGAATCTATCATGGCTATAACTTCGCTGCTTATCCACTTGAAATTATCTTTCCAATCTTCGATCTTTTCCATTTTATCTTTTACTTTTTCCAAAACGGAAGCTATTAAGGCTCCTCCGTAAGTTAGTTTGGCTTTGGCCGGAACGGGAAATCTTATAAGTCCGCTTAAATTCAGTTCCTCTATCGCTTTTTCGTTCAGTTTTTCCAAATTGACGGTTTTATCGTCGCTTTTGTGAAGAGCCAACAATATCTTTGCGGCCTCTTTTTTGATAATCATCTGCACTCCTTTGAAATTTTTGGAAGATTTTAGTAAGATTTGCGCAATTTTTCAGCTACTTATGTTGCATTTTGCAAAGACAGTATATTTTAAATCTAATTTTGATATTATTTATCCTTTTAAAAAGCCACATTCTATTTTTGGGAAGAAGATGAAAATAGCCATCGTTGAAGACGATATCAATATGAGAAAATCTCTCGAGATAGCTTTGGGAGAGTATAAGGAGTTTGAAATCCGCTCCTTTAAAAACGCCGTTGACGCTTTGGAAGAGATAGACGAGAGTTACAATCTCATAATAACCGACATAAACATGCCCAAAAAAAACGGCGTGGAGTTTATAAAGGAGCTCGGAGGAGCTTTCGATATCATAATAATAACCGGCAACGCCGATTTGAATCTCGCCATAGAGCTTTTAAGGCTCGGAGTAAAAGACTTTTTGACCAAACCTTTCGAGATAGAGACTTTGGTTAAAGCCATAAACAGAATAAAACAGCTTCAAAACATAGAGCCCGTCGGAAACAAAAGAAAGATTCCCGATAGACGAGTCGGAAAACCCGATACGAGAAAAGTAAAAATAGAAAGAAGAAAAAATCCCGACAGAAGGGAGCTTTTTTACGGCTCCTCTCCGAAACTTCAAAGCGCTTTGGATTTGGCTTTGAAAGCGGCCAAAACGGACGCTTCGGTTTTGCTTCTCGGAGAGAGCGGCGTAGGGAAAGAGCTTTTTGCCAAATTTATTCATCAAAACTCTCCGAGAAAGGATAAGCCTTTCGTGGCTTTAAATATGGCCGCGATTCCCGAAAATCTTTTGGAAAGCGAACTTTTCGGATACGAAAAAGGAGCTTTTACCGACGCGGTTTCCCAAAAAAAAGGACTTTTCGAAACGGCTGAAGGGGGAACCTTGTTTTTGGACGAGATAGGTGAGATGCCGATCTCTTTGCAGGCTAAAATACTTAGGGTTTTGCAAGAGAGGGAGATCGTTAGAGTCGGAGGCAACAAACCTATAAAGATAGACGTTAGGATAATTTCCGCAACTAACGCAAACATAGCTCAAAAGATCGAAAATAAGGAGTTTAGAGAGGATCTTTATTATAGACTCAATACGATACCTATAAAGATTCCTCCTCTTAGAGAGAGAAAAGAGGAGATTTTGGACATAGCGAAAAAGACTCTCGTAAGCGTTTGCAAAAAGTACGGATTTAGTCTGAAGCGCCTCTCTAAAGAGGCCGAGGAGGAGCTTTTAAATTACGCTTGGCCCGGAAACGTCAGAGAGCTTATTTCGGTCGTTGAGAGGGCGGCTATTTTGAGCGAAGGAGAGGAGATAAACAAGAGCGATCTCTTTTTGGAAAGCAGAAAGCCCAAAAGAGACATAAACAGTATGGAGAAAGAGCTTATTATCGAAGTTTTAGAAAATTTTGATTATGATATCAAGCAATCGGCTTCGACGCTCGGCATGAGTTTGAGAAGCCTTGAGAAAAAGATTAAAAAATACGGTATAGAGGTGAAAATATGAGAAAATACAACATTGCCGTAGCGGGAGCTACTGGAGCCGTGGGAGAAGAGATCTTTAGAGTTCTTGAAGAGGTCGATTTTCCCGTAGGGGAGGTTCTGCCTTTGGCGAGCGCGAGAAGCGTGGGAGTGGAGATAGAGTTTAAAGGAGAAAAGTATAAAACTAAGGAGTTGACAGAAAGCGTTTTTGAAGAGCACGAAGTGGATATAGCGTTTTTCAGTGCCGGCGGTTCGGTGTCTGCTCATTACGTTCCTTTTGCGGTTGAGAGCGGAGCGGTCGTTATAGACAACACGAGCCATTTCAGAATGGAACCGGACGTTCCTTTGGTGGTGCCGGAAGTCAATCCGGAAGATATCGCTTTGTGGAAAGAGAGAGGAATTATCGCAAATCCCAACTGCTCCACGATACAGATGGTGCAGGCGTTGAAACCGTTGGATGAAGCTTTCGATATAGTAAGAGTGGACGTGGCCACTTATCAGGCCGTAAGCGGAGCCGGCAAAAAGGGAATGGAAGAGCTGGTTATGCAGATGAAGGACTTTTTCGCTTTCAGACTCGACGAGAGCGAGCATGAGGCTTTCGCTCATCAGATAGCTTTAAACGTAATTCCCCATATAGATAAGTTTTTGGATAACCGCTATACGAAAGAAGAGATGAAGATGGTTAACGAAACTCGGAAAATCATGCATAAGGATATAGAAGTTAGCGCCACTTGCGCAAGGGTTCCGGTTCTTAGAAGCCATAGCGAAGCCGTTACCGTTACTTTCAGAAAAGACGTCGATTTGGATAGGGCTTTCGAAGTTTTGGCAAACGGCAAAAATTTGAAATTGGTTGACGATCCGGCCAATAATCTTTATCCGATGCCGATAATGGCTACCGATACCGATTTTACTTATGTGGGAAGAGTAAGGAAAGACAATTTCAGAGATAACGTTCTTCATTTTTGGTGCGTTGCCGATCAGCTTAGAGTCGGAGCGGCCACCAATGCGGTTAGAATAGCTCAAAAATGGATAGAGACGGAAGAGTCATGAAGTGGATAGAGAAAATATTCGAGCATACGCTTTGGCAAAGCAGGCTTTTCGTTCTGCTTGCGGTAATTTTTAGCATAATAGGAAGCGTGATTTTGTTTGTGGTGGCAAGTTTGGACATATACCATATAGCCGTCGATGCGATGGGAGTTTTTATGGGGCATTCGCACCCGGAGCATTTTCACGAACAGGTCGTATCCGTTATCATAGGGGCGGTGGATCTGTATCTGATAGCGGTCGTTATGCTTCTTTTTAGTTTCGGACTTTACGAGCTTTTCATTTCGGAAATAGATCCGGCGATTGAGAGCGGAAGTTCGAAAATACTCGAGATAAACTCTTTGGACGATTTGAAAGATAAGCTTGCCAAAGTTATCGTAATGGTTTTGGTGGTCAGTTTTTTCAAAAGAGTTCTTCATACCGAATATAGCGGAGCTTTGGAGATGCTGTATTTTGCCGGATCCATTTTCGCTTTGGCTTTGGGACTCTATTTTTTACATAAAGGCGGTAAACACTGATGATTTTCATAGACGCATGTTTCGGAAAAGAGACACCTTATACACCGGTATGGATGATGAGGCAGGCCGGCAGATATCTGCCGGAATATATGGAGGTTAGAAACAGAGCCGGAGATTTTTTGACTCTTTGCAAAAATCCCGAGATGGCTTGCGAGGTTACTCTTCAGCCGGTCGATATTTTGGATGTGGACGCGGCCATACTTTTTAGCGACATCTTGGTCGTTCCTTTGGAGATGGGGATGGATCTTCGGTTCGAGAAGGGAGAAGGTCCGATTTTCGATCATCCCATAAGGGACGAAAGGGATCTTGAAAGACTCGTAATTGAAGAGGCGGCGGATAGACTCTCCTATGTTTACGAGGCTATAAAGCTTATAAGGGGAGAGCTCGATAGGGATAAAGCCCTGATAGGTTTTTGCGGAGCTCCTTGGACGCTTGCCACTTATATGGTCGAGGGAAGAGGAACCAAAACCTACGCGACGGTGAAAAAGCTTCTTTATACGAATCCGGAATTTATGCACAAGCTTTTAAGAAAAGTAACCGAAGTTTTAAAACTCTATCTCCAAAAGCAGATAAACAGCGGAGTGAACGCCGTTATGATTTTCGATTCGTGGGCCTCGGCTTTGGAAGAGAATGCGTATTTCGAATTTAGTTGGAAATATATGAAAGAGATAAGCTCTTTCGTGAAAAATTCCAATCCCAAGATTCCGGTTATTTTGTTTCCCAAGGGAATAAGCGGGTATTTGGACAAGATAGACGGAGAGTTCGACGTTTTCGGCGTGGATTGGTCCACTCCGATAGATCTTGCGAAGGATAAGCTCGGAAACGATTACGTTTTGCAGGGAAATATGGAGCCTATGAGACTTTACGACAAAGAGGCCGTTAGGGAGGGAGTTAAGGAGATAGTTCAAGTTATGGGGAAAGGCTATAGACACATATTCAATTTGGGACACGGCATTTTGCCGGACGTGCCGGTTGAAAATGCGAAATATTTCATAGACCTCGTGCATGAAATGACTCTGAGAAAATGAGTTATAGATACGTTTTCGGCCCCGTCTTATCGAGAAGATTCGGGGTCTCTTTGGGAATAGATTTAAGTCCCGACGCCAAATCTTGCAATTTCGACTGCATCTACTGCGAACTTAAAGCTTCCAAGCCGGTCTCTTTCATAAAAACTCCTCCTAAAGTGGATGAAGTTTTAAAAGAGCTTCAAAAAGCCTTGGCGGAGTTTGAAGACGCGGAAGTTATCACCCTAACTTCAAACGGGGAGCCGACTCTTTACGAGGATTTGGGAGAGCTTATAGAGGGAATAAACGAGATTAAGAAAGATAAAAAACTTCTTATCTTATCGAACTCTTCGACCGTCTCTTCCTTAAAAATCAGAGAAATTTTAAAGGGAGTCGATATCGCGAAATTTTCTTTGGATTGCGTTAGCGAAAGCTGTTTTAAAAAGATAGACAGGCCGCTGAAAGGAATTTCGATCTCCGATATCGTAGAGGGATTGAAAATTTTCCGAAGGGAGTTTGATGGGGAGCTTGTTATAGAGATTTTGGCGGTTGCCGGAATAAACGACAAAATTGAAGAGATGGAAAAGATAAAAGAGGTTTTAAAAGAGATAAATCCGGATAGAATAGACATCGGTACGATAGACAGGCCTCCGGCTTACGAAGTAAAAGCCCTCGATTGGGAGAAGCTGAAGGCTTTGGCGGAGGTTTTCGAAAATCTCCCCGTTAACATCTCTTATAGGAAGGATTACGAAGTTTCGAAAAAGGATTTTACTAAAGAAGAAATTCTGTCTCTTTTAAAAAGACGGCCTCAAACGGAGGATGATGTAAAAAGGCAGTTTAGCTTAGATTCTAAAAAAGTGCTTTCTAAGCTTTTAAGAGAGGGTATCGTAAAAAAAGAAAAAGTGGCCGGAGTCTCTTTTTATTCTCTTTCGTAAATTTTCCGCAGATTTTTAAAACTTCGAAAATCTGAGAAGATGGAAGAAAAAATTCTCCCCTCTTCTATAAAGAGATTTCTTTGATATCGGCTATGCTTTTGAAGGCTTTGTAGATGGAGGCTATCAGATTTTTTCTGTTTTCTCTTATCTTTTTATCTTCCACGTTTACCATAACGTTATCGAAAAATTTATCTATAATCGGTTTTAGCGAAAAGAGAGAATCGAGTTTCTCTTCGTAGGAGTCGTATTTTTTCGATATCTTCTCTTTAAAGGCGTTATATAGCTCTTTTTCGTATTCGCTTTCGAAAAGGTTTTGGTTAACTTTTATCTCTTTGTCGGTATCTACCTCTTTTACGATGTTTGCGACTCTTTTGAAAGTCGTAAAAACCTCTTTGAAGCCTTCGCTTTGCGTTATCTCTTTTAGGGCTT
>CAZPVZ010000034.1:0-3370 GCA_964590185.1 uncultured Campylobacterales bacterium | reverse complement strand
AAACTCTGTTTGAAGCAAAGACCGGATCTTGTTATAGTCGTAGGGGACGTAAACGCCACTATGGCTTGTGCCGTTACCGCGAAAAAACTTCATATAGAGGTTGCGCATTTGGAAGCGGGGCTTAGAAGTTTCGATATGAAGATGCCCGAAGAGATAAACAGAATGGTTACCGACTCCATAAGCGACTATTTTTGGACTCCTTCGGTTGACGGTAACGAAAATTTGGTAAGAAGCGGCATAGATCCGAAGAAGATAGAGTTTGTGGGCAACATTATGATCGATTCGCTTGAAATGATGAGAGACGCTATCGAAAAAGAGAAGATTACCGAAAATCTCTCTTTAAAAAAAGGCGATTTCGTTTTGGTAACTTTTCACAGGCCTTCCAACGTTGACGATAAGGATAAGTTGGAATCTATTGTAAGGGAATTGGTCAACTTAAGTGAAAAAATTAAAATAGTTTTTCCAATTCATCCGAGAACGGAACAAAACTTAAAAAAATTTAAACTTTTTTCGCTTTTGGAAGAGGCGGAAAATATCGTTATAAAAGAGCCTTTAAGTTATAAGCAGTTTATGAAACTTGTTTTTGACTGCAAATTCGTTTTAACGGACAGCGGAGGAATTCAGGAAGAAACCACTTATCTTAAGATACCTTGCCTAACTTTTAGGGATAATACCGAAAGACCGGTTACCGTAACTAAAGGAACCAACACTTTAGTAAATCTTTCCAATTTGAGAGAGAATATTGAAAAAATTATGAAGGGGGAGTATAAAAGCGGGGAAATTCCGCTTTTGTGGGACGGAAAAACCGCGCTCCGGGTTCATAAAGAGATCAGAAAAATACTTAAAACAAAAGCATTTTAAAACAAAAATTAGTTTAATATAAAATATTTAAGCTAATAATTTTTTTAGATTGGATAATTAAAGTAATTTATGATATTTAAATATAATGTTTATTACGCTAATATGATTTTATATTTTAAATTTTAGAAAGGAGTCGGTAATGAAACTGTTCGCTTCATTATTGGTCGTTTTGGGATTGACTGTCGGCGGTTTAATGGCTCAAACTACTTGGAGTACCGGAAAATATAGAGATTTCGATAATAAAATGCAGGTTTTAAGTGTTCCGGGAGCTAAAACTCTTAAAGTTTCCGTAACGGGAGAGACGGAGTGCAATTACGATTTTCTATATATTTACGACTCCTGCGGCAAGTTGATAGCAAGATTAAGCGGAGGAATAAATAAAACTTTGTACGTTAGCGGAGATTCCGTTATCGTTAAGTTTAAAGCTGACGATTCTTATACCGCAAACGGCGTTACCGTTTCGGTTTGTGCGGCGAATGACGCAACTCCTACCGCATGTCCCGTCATAGAAAACAACTGTGCGTGTTTGGTGGATCAAGATGCGGATCCTTCCACCATCGGAGCGCCCATGACTCCTGATAGAGACGTCGATCCTTCCACTATCGGGGCTCCTATGACTCCCGATCCGGACGTGGATCCCTCTTTGAGATGAAAAGATGGAGGCTTTTAAGCCTCTATCTTTTTAAAACTGTGCATCGTCGCGCAGTGAATGCTTCCGTGCTGTCTTATTAAAATCGTGGAATCTATAGGGATAATATCTCTTTCGGGAAAGAGTTTTTCAAATATTTTTATCGCTTTTTCGTCGTTCTCTTTATCGTTGTAAACGGGCAGTAAAACGGCGTTGTTTATAAAAAGAAAATTTGCGTAGGTTGCCGGGAGTCTTTCGTTTTCGTAAAATATCGGTTTTACGAAAGGGAGTTTTACAAGATCGAATCCGAAACTTTTAAGCTCTTTTTCCATCTTTTCGAACTCTTCAAAGTGGGGATCTTTCTCGTCTTCGCATTTTATATAGGCTATCGTCGTTTCATTTACGAATCTCGCTATCGTATCGATATGGGAGTCCGTATCGTCTCCTTCGAGGTAGCCATGATCTAAAAACAGAACTTTTTCGAGATTGAAAAAACTTTTCAACTTCTCTTCTATTTCGCTTTTGGATAGAGAGGGATTTCTATTTGCCTCCAAAAGCGTTTTTGACGTCGTTAGCAAAACTCCTTTTCCGTTGGATTCTATGCTTCCTCCCTCTAAAATAAAATCTATCGTTTTTAGAGGGGATTTGAAAAAGCCTTTTTCAAAAAGTCTTCTCGTTACGAGGTTGTCGTAATTTGCCGGAAATTTCAGTCCCCACGCGTTGAAACCGAAATCCAAAGTCTTTATCTCTCCTTCCTCTTCCACCTCTATTCCGCCGAAATCTCTGATCCACGTATCGTTGGTTTTTATCGGAGCGAAGAAGATGTTTTTTAGAGAGCCGAAATATTTTTTAACCTCCTTTTCGTCTTCGCATATGACAAGACACGGTTCGTATTTCGCTATCGTCTCTATCAGTATCTTGTATGTTTCTCTTATCTCGTCCAAACAGCAGTTCCAATCGCTATTTTCGTGAGGAAACGCTACCTGGATATGTTCTTGTTTTTCCCATTCCGCTTTCAATCTCTTTTCCATAGAGCGATTATACCATATCCTTTTTTGGCCGATTTTACTAACGGATATCTTACCTTTCGGAGTTTACATGAGTATCGGTTATCTTTGCGAACATAAGTTTCAAGAGGAGAAGTTTTATAAAATAGCTTTTAAAGTGATGGAGAATTTAAAAATTCAGACGGATCTTTTTAGAATTTTAAACGGCGATCCGACGACTCTTTTTTATCTCTCGAAGGAGAGAGCGAAATTTCTGCTTAGCGAAAACGGTTTTAACGGTTCTTTAATGACTTCCAAAAGGATAATTGAATATATTTTCCATCTTTGTGGCAATGATTCAAAATGTCTCTCTTTGGCTAAATCGGCAGTAAATTACGCTTTTTTAGAGAGTATGAAAATTCTCTCTTCCAAAATGCCTTTCGTCTCTTACGAAAGTATAGAAATGGTAAATCGCAAATTGGATGAATATTAAATATTTTTCATATTAAACCGATTATTGTCTAAATTAAAAAAGCGTTTTTGAAGGAATTTAACGATGTTTTTTGTCAAAGAGAAAGAAGATTTGAAAAGAAGAGTGGAGATCCTTAAAAAAGAGAACGAGATTTTAAGAAGAGAAAACGAAAAGATAAAAGAGGATCTCTCTACCGCCGAGAGCTATTTGAGAAACAGACCGGCAAACCGCTCCTTTTTCGATGACGAGTTTGCTTCTTTTCAAAACTCGAAACTTAAAGAGGGACTCGGCAAAATTCAAAACGATATAAGTTTTGCCGTCGATTTCGTTAGAAAAAGCGTTGAGAAGACGCGCCTTTTAAACGATAAGTTCGATTCTCTCGTTGAAAATATGGACGATATTACCAAAAATAGCGAAAATCTG
>CAZPVZ010000033.1:0-4478 GCA_964590185.1 uncultured Campylobacterales bacterium | reverse complement strand
AAAGGCAGAATTACTTACAGATATAAGTAAACTTTTACGATTTTTTTGGTAAAATGCGTGCCTTTGCAAAACTGTGCGAAGAGTAATTGAAAAAATTCCACTGTTTTTTCAATTATTGGTTTAGAGACTTCACTAAACCTGTTCAGTTTGCTAAAAAGTGGAAAAATCACATTAGGAGCAGTCATGAAAGTGCGCCCAAGCGTTAAGAAAATGTGCGAAAAATGCAAAATCATTAAAAGAAAGGGGATAGTCAGAGTGATCTGCGTAAACCCTAAACATAAACAGAGACAAGGATAGTCGATGGCAAGAATTGCAGGTGTTGATTTACCCAAAAAAAAGAGAATCGAATACGGTTTGACTTACATCTACGGAATAGGACTTACAACTTCCAGAAAAATTCTCGACGCTACGGGAATTTCTTACGATAAAAGAGTTTACGAGCTGACCGAAGACGAAATAGCGGCCATAAGAAAAGAGATCCAAAACAACTACATGGTTGAGGGAGATCTCAGAAAAAAAGTCGCTATGGACATAAAAGCCTTGATGGATCTTGGAAATTACAGAGGTTTAAGACATAGAGTCGGACTTCCGGTTAGAGGACAAAGAACCAAGACTAACGCCAGAACCAGAAAAGGTAAAAGAAAAACCGTCGGTTCGGCGAGTAAAAAGTAGTGGAGTAGGAAATGGCTAAACGAAGAGGAACAAGAAAAAAGATAGTTAAAAAGAATATCGCTCGAGGCGTAGTTTATATCGCCGCGACTTTTAACAATACGGTCGTTACCGTAACCGATGAGATGGGAAACGTCATCGCTTGGAGCAGTGCGGGAAGTTTGGGCTTTAAAGGAAGCAAAAAATCGACTCCTTACGCGGCTCAGCAAGCGGTCGAAGACGCTATGAACAAAGCGAAAGAGCACGGAATAAAAGAGGTCGGCATCAAAGTTCAAGGACCGGGTTCGGGTAGAGAAACGGCCGTTAAATCCGTAGGAGCGATAGAGGGAATCAAAGTAATCTTTTTTAAAGACATTACGCCTCTTCCTCATAACGGTTGCAGACCTCCTAAAAGAAGAAGAGTATAACGAACCTAAAATATCATTTTATAAAGTTTTGAAGTTATAGGAGAAGATTAATGGCAAGATATAGAGGCCCAGTAGAGAAAATAGAAAGAAGAGTGGGTGTTAGTTTAGGACTAAAGGGCGAGAGAAGATTAGCCGGTAAAAGCTCTTTGGATAAGAGACCTTATCCTCCGGGACAGCACGGACAAAGAAGAGCCAAAATCAGCGAATACGGAATGCAGCTTAAAGAGAAGCAAAAAGCCAAATTTATGTACGGCATTTCCGAAAAACAGTTTAGAAGACTTTTTAAGGAAGCTAACGCTCAAGCGGGAAACACGGGAGAAAACTTAATCAAACTTCTTGAGAGAAGACTTGATAACATAGTTTACAGAATGGGATTTGCCACAACCAGAAGATTCGCAAGACAGCTCGTAACTCACGGGCACGTTTTGGTTGACGGCAAAAGAGTGAACATCCCCTCTTATAGAGTTAAACCGGGACAAAAAATAGAGATAAGAGAAAAATCCAAAAACAATCCTCAAATCCAAAGAGCGATAGAGCTAACCGCTCAAACCGGAATCGTTCCGTGGGTTGACGTAGATAAAGACAAAGTATTCGGCATTTTTACTAGAATCCCCGACAGAGACGAGGTAAAAATCCCTATCGAAGAGAGAATGATAGTAGAGTTCTACTCAAAATAATAAGGGGTAACAATGAAAAAAATAACGACTTCTCCCTACATACCCACAGAGATAGAGATAGAAGAGATAGACGAACGACGGGCGAAAATTTCGGCTTACCCTTTCGAAACGGGATTTGCCATAACTTTGGCTCATCCCTTAAGAAGACTTCTTTACAACAGTACGGTAGGATACGCTCCTACCTCCATCCGCATAGAGGGAGTCTCTCACGAGTTTGACAGCATAAGAGGAATGTTCGAAGACGTTTCTCACTTTATCATAAATCTTAAAAACATAAGATTTAAGATTAAAGGCGAAGAGAACTCCGTAAAAGTGGACTACTCTTTCAAAGGTCCCAAAGAGATAAAGGGAGCCGATTTGGAAAACGACAAAGTCGAAGTGATTATGCCCGATAACTATTTGGCAACCCTAAACGAAGACGGAGAACTCAACTTTTCATTGATCATAGAAAAAGGTATCGGATACGTTCCGAGCGAAAACATAAGGGATAACGTAAAAGAGAACTATATAGCTCTCGATGCTTTTTTCACCCCGGTAAAAAAAGCGGTATATGAGATAGAAAACGTCTTGGTGGAAGATAACCCCGACTATGAAAAGATAGTTTTTACGATAGAAACCGACGGACAGGTTTCGCCGATAGAGGCTTTCAAAAACTCTCTTGAGGCGATGTATAATCAAATGTCCATTTTCAACAAGGTTCTAAATCTCAACATTCAACCGAAAACGGAACACGTCGATAGCAAAGAGCTTAACAAACTTCTTAAAAAGATAGACGAACTCGAACTTAGCGTAAGAAGTTTCAATTGTCTCGAGAAAGCGAATATCGAATATCTCGGAGAACTCGCTCTTATGAGCGAACAAGAGCTTAAAAATCTTAAAAATCTCGGTAAAAAATCTCTCGAAGAGATTAAAGAGGTTATGAAAAAAGAGGGCTATCCGGTCGATAAAGAGCTTCCGCCGGAGATAGTTAAAGCCCTAACGGAAAAAATAAACGAGTTAAAATCAAAAGAGAAGGAATAAAAAATGAGGCATAAGCACGGATATAGAAAACTGGGAAGAACTTCTTCTCACAGAAAAGCACTGCTAAAAAACCTCTCGATAGCATTGATTTTAAACGGCAAAATAGAGACGACTCTCCCTAAAGCGAAAGAGCTTAGAAGATTTTTCGAGAGACTTCTAACCAAAGCTAAAAAGGGAGATTTCAACGCTCACAGAGCCGTTTTTCAAGCATTGCAAAACAAAGAGGCTACAAAAAAACTCGTAAACGAGATAGCGCCTAATTATCAAGGAAGAAACGGCGGCTATACGAGAATAATAAGAACGAGAATCAGAAGAGGCGACGCCGCCGAAATGGCATTTATAGAATTAGTTTAATTTTTCAAAAGAGGTTCACTCCTCTTTTGAGCAAATCCTTAACGAATTTGTTCCGATATTCGCACACTCATCCTATTTCGCCACTCCTTTATCCATTTTAAGATAATTTTTAACCTATATATTGTTTAATTAGACTAAAACGAAAAAGGATACGAATGATCCCTTTTACAGACGAAGAGTTAAAACCGGTAGTCGAAAAGACTCTGGAAAAAGTAAAACCTTCTCTTGCGCTTGACGGAGGAGGATTGAAACTGTTGGACGTTAAAAACGGAAAAGTGTTCGTTCAGCTCCAAGGAGCGTGCGTAGGATGCTCCGCGAGCAATCAAACCGTAAAATATCTTATAGAAAAACAGCTAAGGATCGATATACATCCTGAAATAGAAGTTATAAACATTCCTCCGGGAATGGAGAGCATGATAGAGGAACTTTCTAAATAAAAGGATAGGTATGAACAAATTTAAAGAGCGTGCTAAAGACAGTTTTTTCAAAAGAGAATATAAAAACGCACTCTTTAACTACGCTCTATCGCTAAAAGAGTATCCCGACGACGAAGAGGCGAAATTGGGAGCTCTTTTGTGCGATTTGGCGCTGGAGCACGAGGAGGAGGCGATGGCGCTTTTTGAGTACTATGAGATATCCAAAAACCAAGAAAACATAGATACTCAAAAAATCGTCAAAGAGATAATAGAGTCGGTAGATAGCTCCATGGACGCCATTTCATCCATATTCAGAAATTTTTTAAACGACAGAATTCTCCTCGAAGACGGTATAGAGTATGAAGACTTCAAACGGATAGTTAAAGAGAGGGGAAATTTCAAAAGCGTATTTGAAGATATAATGTTTAGTACGAGAGTTATCATATCCAAAAGAGAGGATTTTTTGGACTTTTTATCCGAACTTTTGGAAAACGGATTTGAGGATATGGCGCTAAACTACATAGAAGAGGCTTTAAAAATATTTCCTAACGACAAACAGTTAAAAGCCTTGCTTGAAAAAATGGGAGAAAAAAAGTAATTTGAAAGTACGAATACCTTACAAAAACGCCTCCTTCATAACCGACAACTCCGAAGAGGTTAATGAAAACGGCGCCTTTTTGCTCACCTCTCAAAACGAGAGATTTTTACAAAAAGCGAAAGAGAAAAATCCCGCATACGTAATCACCCCTCAAGAGCTGATAAAAGAGCTTAATCTATCGGACATAAAGATAGTAGGCATAACCGGCACCAACGGCAAAACGACCACCGCCGCCGCCATCTACTCGATGCTTTTGGATCTCGGATACAAGGCGGCTTTGCAAGGAACGCGAGGTTTTTTCATAAACGACGAGAGAGTCGAAGAAAAGAGCCTAACC
>CAZPVZ010000032.1:0-3723 GCA_964590185.1 uncultured Campylobacterales bacterium | reverse complement strand
ACTTACGTAAAACAGAAATCTCCGAGAACCGCGTGCGTCGTTCTTTCCGCAAAAGACGACAGAGAAAGCGAGATAAAAGCTTTGAAAGCGGGAGCGGACGACTATATCAAAAAACCTTTCGATTTCGAAGTTTTGGTGGCGAGAATAGAGGCGAGATTGAGATTCGGAGGTACTAACGTCATTAAAATAGACGATCTCATAATCGATCCGGATGAAGAGAAAATAACCTACAAAGGTCAAGAGATCGAACTTAAAGGAAAACCTTTCGAGGTTTTAACTCATCTTGCAAGACACAGCGATCAAATAGTATCCAAAGAACAGTTATTGGACGCCATCTGGGAGGAACCGGAACTCGTAACTCCTAACGTTATAGAAGTAGCGATCAACCAAATCAGACAAAAAATGGACAAGCCTCTCAATATCTCCACGATTGAGACAGTCAGAAGAAGAGGCTATAGATTTTGCTTTCCAAAACGAGCATAAAAAGCCAGCTTATCATTCAATTAGTAGTCGCTTCGGCGGCTCTAATTGTAATCTTCTCCGTTCTTCTCTACAACTATATAAAAATCACGATATACGAAGATCTAAGCAACGATCTCCTAAGAGAAACGGAAATAGCTAAAAAAAACTTTTATCAGAACATAAGTTTCAAATATCCGTTTTCCGCCCTAAATTTAAAAAAAAAGGTCGGAAGTATCAAGTTTAACGTCGTCGTAAGACCCGGCAAAGGGAAAAAGTACTATTTCGAACAGGCGGTAATAGGAAAAAAAACCTATCTTATTTTATATTATCCTCTAAACCCGAAAAAAGCCACTTTCTTAATGGCTTCCAAAGATATCACCGATACGGAAAAGATATTTAACAGAATATTAAGAGCCATAATCATGGCCAATATCATGATTTTAGGTTTTATAGTGTTTTACTCTCTCTTTCTGACTCAAAACATCCTAAGTCCGATTACCCTTTTGACCGATAAACTTGCAAAAATGAACGAAAATTTCCTAAGACACATAGACATAAAAAGTCTGCCGGACGAGTTCATACCTCTCGGAGAGAGTATCAACAAACTCATAGACAGAATTTTAACTTTCATAAAATATCAAAAAGAGCTTTTCATAGGAATAGCCCACGAACTTAAAACTCCTCTTGCCGTTATGAAAACGAAAAATCAAGTAACCTTGATAAAAAAAAGAGAGCCGGAAAAATATATAGAGGTGTTAAAACTCCATAATCAAACAATAAACGAAATGAACAACATGATAAGTCAGATTTTGGAGATAGGAAGACAGGAGGGAGCTCAGTTTGAAAATCCCGTGGAACTTGACATCATAGAATTTTTAAAAGAGAGAGCCAACAATTTTAAAATGCTCGCAAGAGGAGAAGGCAAAGATATCGTAACGGATTTCAAACCCGAAAAATATTGTCTTTTGATACAGAAAACTCTCCTTATTCATATACTTCAAAACTTCGTCCAAAATGCCATCAAATTCACTCCCGAAAACAAAAAGATTACGATAAAAAGCTACCCTAAAGAGAACGGACTTATGATAGAGGTTATAGACGAAGGAATAGGAATAGACGAAAAACAGGATCTTTTCGCGCCTTTTAAAAGAATAGGAAACAAAAGCGGAGCCGGTTTGGGACTCTTTTTGGCAAAATCCGCGGCAGACGCGATAGGAGCTCAAATAGGCATAAAAAACAGAACCGACGGACAAAGCGGAGCCGTAGCATATCTATTTATCCCCTCTTCAAGCCAATGCCCTTCAAACATTAAAAATTAGATTCGAATCGTAATAAAAAACTCTTATAAAAAATTCAATAAATAGAATTTAAATTTTGTTAAAGCAATAATAGTGTATAAATTCCTCTGAACTTATATCAAATCAGAGAGAGGTAACATGTCACTACTAATAACCGACGAGTGCATAGCATGCGATGCTTGTAGAGACGAATGCCCTACGGGCGCGATAGAAGAATCCGATCCGATATACATCATAGATCCGGACATCTGCACCGAATGCGTCGGCTACTACGACGAACCTTCATGCGTAGCGGTATGTCCGGTAGATTGCATCATTCCGGATCCTAACAATATAGAAACCGTCGAAGAACTCAAACTGAAATTTCAACAACTAAGTTCTAAAGAGTAAGTTTTTGGCAAAAAGAACGGCCGTAATAGACATCGGCTCCAATTCCGTAAGGGTTGCCGTTTACGAAAAAACGAGCCGTTACGGTTTTTATCTGTTATACGAAACGAAAAGCAAAGCGAGAATCTCCGAAGGAGCCTATTTAAATAACGGCTTCCTTCAAGAGATTCCGATGCAAAGAACCTTTTCGGCCTTAAAAGAATTTACTAAAGTTATAAAAAACCTAAAATGCAAAAAGACTCTTTGCATAGCCACCTCCGCATTAAGAGACGCTCCCAACGGAAAAGCTTTCATAAACAGGGTAAAAAAAGAGCTTAAATTATCGATCAAAATCATAGACGGCGAAAAAGAGGCCTATTTCGGAGCGGTGGCCGTTAATAATCTTCTATATCCTCAAAAATGCGCGGTAACGGTAGATATAGGAGGAGGTTCTTGCGAATTCGCTTTGATAAAAGAGCAAAAGATACTCAAACTTCACTCTCTAAAACTCGGAACGGTCCGACTTAAAGAGCTCTTTTCGGAAAACGATTTGAACATAGAAAAAGCAAAAGAGTATATTTTTGAAGAACTCAAAAAACTTCCGAAAGAGCTTATATGCGATACGGTTTTGGGAATAGGAGGAAGCATCAGAGCGCTTTCGAAAACGATAATGCCTTCCGATTATCCCATAAATTCTCTTCACGGATTCGAATACAAAGCAAAAGACGCCCTACCCTCTTTTAAAAAAATATACGAATGCGAAATCTCGGAACTTAAAAAATTTAAAATAAAAAAGGACAGACACGATACGATAAGAGAAGGCGCTTTGATCTTCTCCGCCATTTTGGAATACTTTAAAGCGAAAAAGGTTATAACCAGCGGAGTCGGAATAAGGGAAGGAGTATATTTAAGCGATCTTTTAAGAAACGCCAATCATCGATTTCCGGCAAATTTCAATCCCGACGTAAGAAGTTTGACGGATCGTTTTTCTCTTTTTCAAAAAAACGACGCTTTTGCGGCGAACATATCCAAAAAACTTTTCAGAACCCTTCTTCCCGTTCACCGGCTCGAAAATAGATATGAAGAGCTTTTGGCGATATCCGCAAAACTCTCATCCATCGGAACGAAAATAAATTTCTTCGCAAACAACCAACACGCCTTCTATCTCATACTAAACGGACTAAATTACAAAATCTCTCACAAAGAGAAAGCCCTGATAGCCCTAACCGTAAAATATCAAGGGAAAAAACTTCTTTCAAAAAAAGATTTGAAATTCTACTCGCCTCTAATTCCGAAAAAAGAGGTCTTAAACGCCCTCTCTTTCATCCTCGCCCTTTCGAAATGCCTAACCAAAAATCTGCAAAAAAGCAAAGTGGAGTTTCGGCTCGACGGCGAAGTTTTAAAAATAAAGAGCCAAGAGGAGCTCTTTTTATCGAAAGAGTGCGTAAAAAAGCTTGAAAATCCGTTCGATTTGAAAATAGAGTTTGAGACTCTCAAATAAACTCAACGATCTCTTTTAAAGAGAGTCTCTTTTTTTCGGACGGAGGATTTACTCTATATCCGAAAGCCGCCAAAACGGCTATCTCTTCCTTTTTGG
>CAZPVZ010000031.1:0-12354 GCA_964590185.1 uncultured Campylobacterales bacterium | reverse complement strand
ATGTAAAAATAGTAGGTTTTTTATCGGCTTTATTAGGAGCTATTGGGTGGAGTTATTATAATAGAACAATGTTTGGTTATTATGATACGGACATGTTCAGTGTTATGGCTATAATGTTTGTAATTTATTTTTTAATTTTATCTATGGAAAAATTATCTTTAAAAAATTCTTTTATAGCTTCTTTATTTATTTCAATATATCCTTTTTTATATGATCAAGGAAAATCTTTAATTTATGCGATCGGTTTTTTATATATTTTTTATTTATGGTTTTTTTATAGAAAAGAAAGAACATTTTATCAAGCAGTTGCTTTAATTTTTATTTCCATGATGTTTTTTCTACCTGTTGTAATTAAAGTTTTAATATTGGGAATTTTATATTTTGTATTTTATTATAAAAAAATAAGCTCCCAATATGAAAAATTTTTAGCCATTGTTTTATTCGCAATCTTTCTACTATTTGGAAATATATTTGGGTTAATTTTTGCGAAAATTTCAGGATATCTTATAAAAGGTACGGAAAAAATTGGAGAACTGAATTTTTTTAGTGTTGCTCAAACTGTTAGAGAAGCAAACAAAATACCGTTTACTTTAATGGCCAATAGAATTAGCGGACATGTTATTGTATTTATAATAAGTATTGTTGGTTATTGTATTTTATTACTGAAAAAAAGAAGTTTTATTATCACTCTTCCTTTGATGGGGATTGGTATATTTTCCTTGTGGGGAGGACTTAGATTTACCGTATATGCCGTTCCCGTAGCCGCTTTCTCATTTGTTTACTTTTTTTATTTTATTACTTCTTATTATTTTAAGAAGGATGTTTATAGAAATTTATTTCTTATGTTTATTGTTGTTTTCTCTCTTTATCCTAATATTGTTCATATTTTAGAGTATAAAGTGCCTACGGTATTTAACAGATCGGAGGTTATACAACTTGATAAATTAAAAAAAATAGGAAATTCTAAAGACTATGTTATTGCATGGTGGGATTATGGATATCCGATTTGGTTTTATTCTGATAAAAATACTTTAATAGATGGCGGAAAACATAACCATGATAATTTTATAGTCTCTGAGATTTTATGTACCAATTCTCAATTAGAAGCGGCGAGATTAAGTAGGATAGCTGTAGAGAATTATATAAAAACGGGCTATAAAATAGTTTCAGATAATTTATTCGTTAATAAAGATCCAAATAAGTTTTTGGAATCTTTAAAACAGCAAGATTATAAATTTGATTTTCCTAAAAAGAGTGTAGATATATATTTGTATTTACCGTATAGGATGTTAAATATCTTTTCTACTATAAAACTTTTTAGCAATATAAATTTATTGACAGGTAAAGCGAAAAGTCATCCATTTTTTTACAAAACTTCTGAATTTAAAAATACTAATGATAGAATTTTATTAGGAAATAAAATATATATTGATAAAAAAAGAGGAAAAATTATTATTAATGACAATGCAATACCATTAAAAAATTTTTATGTAATAAAGTATTTAAAAAATGGCAAACTATTAACACAAGAGCAAAAATTGAATAAGATAGGCCTTTCTGTAATATTTTTAGATTCATATGGAATATTTTTGGTATTAAGTGATGAAATGTTAAATTCGGTATATATACAAATGTTTATATTTGATAATTACGATAAGAACCTTTTTGAACCTGTTATTATGAGTCCATGGGGTAAAATCTATAAAGTAAAAATATGAATTTAAAAGATAAAATATTAAAAAGAAGTTTTGATATTGTTGTTTCGCTTGTAGGGCTATTTATTACTTTCCCTATTATTGGAATTGCTTGGATTATTGCTGCTATCGAAACTAAAAGTAACGGTTTTTTTTTGCAAGAAAGAGTAGGAAAAGATGGTAAAATATTTAAGATAATAAAAATAAAGACTATGAAGGATATAAAAGGTACTACGATTACCACTTTTAATGATTTTAGAATTACGAGAAGTGGAAAGTTTTTTAGAAAATATAAAATAGATGAGTTGCCTCAATTAATTAATATTTTAAAAGGAGATATGAGTTTTGTTGGTCCTAGGCCGGACGTTCCCGGATATGCTGATAAATTAAAAGGAGACGATAGAATAATTTTATCAGTGAGACCCGGAATCACCGGTCCGGCTACTTTGAAATATAAAAATGAAGAAATGATTTTGGCTAAGGTGAGTGATCCTGTAAAATACAATAATGAAGTAATATGGCCGGATAAGGTAAAAATAAATAAAGAATATGTAAAAAACTGGTCATTTAAAAAAGACTTGGAATATATTATTCAAACTATTAAACCGTAATTTCTATATTTTCTCAAAATCAACCTCCACTTTACAATCTTTCAATTTTACTTTTTGATATATATCTCGAAACCTTTTTTATCTTTTAAAAGCTTTATATCCCCCTTATGGGCTTTGACGATTTCCAAAGAGAGCGCAAGTCCCAAGCCGTGACCTTTCGTTTTGGTTGTTTTAAAAGGTTCGTATAGGATGTTTTTATCCTCTATCTCTTTTCCGTTGTCGGTTATTTCGAAAATATGAAAATTTTCGCTCTCTTTATATTTAAAACTCACTTCTCCCTTATCCGTTTCGCTCTCTTCTATCGCGTCTATTGCGTTAAATAAAAAATTTTGAAACACGATTAGCAAGAGATCGAAATCCCCTCTCATCTCTTTAGAGGGCAGATCATAATAAAAATCTATGTCTTTGGAAAAAGTGTAGGACTCTTTTGCGGCTTCAAGCTCCTCTATGAGTTCGTCTATATAGAATTTTTCGGGATTTATGGAAACTCCTTTTGTAAATAGGAGTGTCGATTTTACGATTCTCTCTATCCTCCACAGAGCTTTTTTAATCTCCAAAACGAGAGGTTTGCTCTCTATGTCCACTTTTTTCAAAAGAGTGGAGGACAAAAGAGCTACCGAACCTATCGGGTTTCTTATCTCGTGGGATAGATGAGCCGCTATCTGTCCCATTGAAGCCAGTCTTTCGCTTCTTTTTTGTTCGGTAATATCCGTAGCGGTGACGATGGTTTTTTGTTTCGTTTCGTTTATTTTTATCAGATAGATTCTGTTGTTGTCTTCAAGCTCGTAGGAGCTTTTGTTTAGCTCGATCTTTTCAAACAGATGCTCTATCTTTTTCGCTTCGCTGTTTTGCAAAAATATATTTTTGTTTTCGTTGTTTATCACCCAAATGGCGTTCGGGAGGGATTCTATGATTTCGTGAATCGTATCTTGAAGTTTTTTATACGATTCGTTAATTTTTTTATACTCTTCCTCTACGGCGTATGTTTGAAGTATAAGATTTTTCAAATCCTCTTTTAAAGTCTCTTTCTCTCTCTCATTTATCATTGTGCAGTCTCTCAAAAGATTTTAAATCAAAGAGCAGTATTTTATCGTATTTACTGCTAAGAAGCTCTTTTGAAAAACCGCTTTTGGAAAACAGCGCGTATCCTTCTATCTCAAAGTCCATATTTTCGCATTTTTTTCTGAGTTTATTTAAAATATTTTTGCAAACTTTTTGGTTTTTCCACTTGCACTCTCCGGCTATAAATCCCTTTTCGGAGACTTTTGCGAGCATGTCTATCTCTTTGTTTCTCTCCCAGTAGCTTCCCGTTTCTATGTATTTGTTGTTTTTATTGATTTTTTTAAAAAGTTCGTTTGAGAGTTCCTCGAAAGAGAAACTGACGTATTTGTCGAAATTTTTCTCTATATGCTCCATCACTTCGTTAAATCTTTTCTCTTTTATCTTCTCTTTGTTCGGAGCGATAAACGTAAACCAAAATCTGTAAAACTGTTTTGAAAATTTTATTTTATCCTCCACTTTATATTGTCTAAGATGTTTTTTCAGAGGTCTCTTTTTCTCCTTTTTTAAAGGTTTTTCGCGTGAAATCTCCTTTTTTATTATATTTTTCTCGAACAGTTTTTTATATATGTTTCTTCCCTTTATCTGAGAGATTTTTCCGTCTTTGAAAACCGAATATATTTTTCTCTCCCCTAACGCTATTTTTTTTAAAAGATATTCGATGTTTTGCTGTTCTTTTTCGTTGTCTTCAAATTGAAATCGTTCGGAGAGTTTTTCGTAGTTTTGCAGAATATGCTTTTTAATATCTTCGAAAATCGACTGAGAAAAGTTTATCTTCTCAAGCTCTTCGAATCCTTCGAAAACGGAGAAATACTCTATCTCCTCTTCCATCGTCAAATAGGGGAAAAGTTTATGAAATCTTCCGAAACTCTCCGATAGATCCAATTACGCCTCTCGTTTTTCTTTTTTAATGTTTATTATTAAATTATATCCGATTAACTTTATGCGAAATTTAATCGCTTTAAAGATACAATTGCAAAAAATTATAACTTATTTGATAAAGGATCGTCTTTTTTGAAAAAATATCTGATAGATCTGTTTTTATTTTTCAAGCATATCTTATCCAACCGGCAGCTTTTCGTGGATCTTGTGAAAGATGATTTTAAAAAGAAGTATTTGGGTTCTTATTTGGGAGTTTTTTGGGCTTTTATTCAGCCTACCATCACCATCTTGATATTTTGGTTCGTTTTTCAGGTCGGATTTAAATCCAAACCCGTAAATAACGTTCCTTTCGTTTTATGGCTTATTTCAGGAATGATTCCTTGGTTTTTTTTTGCGGAGAGTTTAAGCAACGCGACTTACTCCATTTTGCAAAACAGCTTTTTGGTAAAAAAGATAGTTTTTAGGGTCAGTATGCTGCCTTTGGTAAAGGTTTTCTCCGCTCTTTTCGTTCATCTTTTTTTCGTTTTGTTTATGGTTTTGATATTTTTGTATTACGGCTTTACTCCTAATCTCTATTGGCTTCAGTTTTTTTATTATCTTTTCGCTTTGATCGTTTTCGTTTTGGGGCTCTCTTGGATAACTTCCTCTTTGATTATTTTTTTTAAAGACGTGGGAGAGATAGTTACGATGCTTTTGCAATTTGGTTTTTGGATGACTCCGATTTTTTGGTCTATCAACATAGTTCCGAAAGAGTATCAGTTTTTTTTAAAACTAAATCCTATATATTATGTGGTTGAGGGATATAGGGACGCGTTTATATACAAGATATGGTTTTGGCAGCATCCCTATTTGACTCTCTATTTTTGGATTATTGCCTTGAGCGTTTTTGCGGGAGGAGCTATCGTTTTTAGAAAACTTCGCCCGCATTTTGCGGACGTTTTATAGTCCGTTTACGATTTTATGGTAAAATAATTTTTTAAATTTGATATGAGTTTTTACAGGAGAATCGATGAGTAGAAAAAGAAAAGCGTTTACCTTGATAGAGCTTTTGGTGGTTATCGCGATTATCGGACTTTTGGCTTCGTTAGTCGGACCTAAATTTTTCGGTCAGTTAAAAAGCGCCAAAGCCAAAACGGCAAGGGCTCAGCTTGAGCTTTTCTCTTCCGCTTTGGACAGTTTTCATCTCGATACGGGAAGATATCCGACTACGGAAGAGGGACTTAAGATACTTTGGGCTAAAAAAGCTAACATAAAAGGTTTTAACGGTCCTTATCTTCCTAAAAAAGTCGAAGCCGATCCGTGGGGAAATCCCTACGTTTATAAAAGACCCGGCGATAACGGACACGAATACGAACTCAAATCTCTCGGAGCCGACGGAGAAGAGGGCGGAACCGGAGAGAATAAGGATATCTCGATTTGGGATTAGATAAAAAGATAGGTGAGATCCTCGTAGCGGAGGGGTTTTGCAAGGAGGACGACGTCCAAAAAGCCCTCTCTTTGCAAAAAGAGTACGGAGGCAAGATAGGAACGATTCTCGTTAATACGGGAGTGATAGTCGAAAGACAGCTTCTAAAGGCTCTCTCCTTGCAGCTTGAAGTTCCTCTCTTAAGCGAACTTGGGATCGAGAATTTCGAGAGAGTTTTTTTAGATTCGATATCCTCCTCCTTTTTGAAAGAGAACGAAGTGTTCGTATTTGAAGAGGAGGGAGAGGTCTTAAAAGCCGCGGTTGGCGATCCCTTGAAAGTTGACGTATTTTCTTATATAGAAAATTTTACGGGCAAAAAACTTCAAATTTTTCTTGCCAATTCCGAAGAGATAAGAAAGCTTAAGGCTCTTTACGAAGAGGAAGAGGATGAGGACTACGAATATATAAACGAAGACGAGATAGACAAGCTCAAAGAATTGGCTTCCGAAGCTCCGGTTATAAGATTTGTGAACAATATCTTTTCAAGAGCGGTCGAATCGAGAGCTTCGGACATTCATATAGAGTCTTACAAAAACGGTATGCACGTTAGATTTAGGATAGACGGAAAACTTCATACCGTAGAGAGCGTTCCCCCCTCTATGAAAATGGCGGTTATAGCGAGATTGAAACTTATCTCCAAGATGAATATTTCCGAAAACCGCCTTCCGCAAGACGGGCGTATATCGATAAAAACGACGGGAAAACTCATAGACATAAGAGCCTCTTCGGTGCCGACGGCGTTTGGAGAGAGTTTCGTTTTGAGACTTCTCGGAAAGCAAGATATCAGCTACTCTTTAAACAAACTCGGTTTTTTCGAAAATTCTTTGGAGATTATAAACTCCATTATCAAAAAGCCAAACGGCATATTTTTAACCACGGGTCCCACCGGAAGCGGTAAAACGACCACTTTGTATTCGATTTTAAACGATTTGAATACGGAGGATACGAAAATAATAACTGTCGAGGATCCCGTGGAGTACGAGCTTGACGGCATAAGTCAGATACAGGTTAAAAGCGAGATAGATTTTACTTTCGCAAACGCTTTAAGATCGATCCTAAGACAAGATCCCGATATAATAATGATAGGAGAGATAAGAGACAGAGAAACCGCGGAAATCGCCGTGCAAGCCGCTTTGACGGGGCATTTGGTGCTATCTACGCTTCATACCAATTCGGCGCTGGGATCTTTGCACAGACTTATAGATATGGGAATTGAATATTTTCTTTTAAAATCTTCCATCATAGGAGTTATGGCTCAAAGGCTCGTTAGAACTTTATGCCCTTATTGCAAACGAAAAGATGAGATTGACGAGGACGTCAGACTCCTTTACGGGATAGACAGGATTATTAAAAAACATCCGTTTATAAAAGTAAATCCCCATAAGCCCGTAGGGTGTCCTAAATGCAACAATACCGGATTTATGGGAAGAGTTCCGATAGTGGAGGTTGCTCCGTTTACTAAAGAGATTCAAGAGGCGTTTGCGAAGGATCACAATATAGAGGATTTGAGTCTGTTCGGTTATACGACTCTTTTTGAGGACGGCATACTTAAATATCTAAACGGCGATACGACTCTTGACGAGGTGCTTAGAGTTGCAAAATAAGAGCGAATTCGTTTACGAGGCTTTAACCGCAAGCGGCAAGAAGATAAACGGTCGTTATGCCGGAACTTTTAAAGATTTCCAAAAGTATCTGAAAACTCAAGGGCTTACTCTTTTACATTATAAAGAGAAGAGAGTAAAACTTAAAAAGGGAAATTTCAAAGACGAGGATTTCGCTTCCATAGTGGAGGAGCTTTACTATTTGATAAATTCCGGAGTGAAAGTGGACGATGCGCTGAAGCTCCTTATAAAGAGCGCTTCTAAGGAGAGTTCCTATAAATTTTTGACTCTTCTTTTGGAAGAGCTTAAAAAGGGTTCCCAGCTATCCGCTGCGATCTCTCAGGCTTCCAAGGAGGTCGGCTACAAGATAAGCCCTCTTTACGTAAGCATTTTATCAAGCGGAGAGGAGATAGGAAACGTAGCGTACTCTTTGCATACTCTAAAAGAGTTTATAGATTTCAAGCTCGCTACCGCCGCCGAAGTGAAACAAGCGCTCTCTTATCCTCTATTTTTGGTGGGGATGAGCGTAGTGATGGTGTTTTTCGTCTTTATCGTGGTCGTTCCCAAATTTACTCAGATGTTTTCGGCGGACGAGATGGAGAAGATTCCTTATATTTCTCAATTGATTTTAAAGACGGGGCTTTTCGTAAACGAAAATCTTTTTTTGATTTTGGGAGGACTCTCTCTTTTGGTTGTAGGGAGTTTTTTGTATTTTAAGTTTTCGAATATAAATTTTACGAAACTTTTGTATAAGATTCCTTATCTGAAGGAGATGATTATAGAGCTTGAATTGTCAAGAGCCTTTAATTCGATGGGAATGATGATAAAGGGAGGAGTCGAGATAGATAAGGCTCTAAGACAGAGCCTTTCTCTATTTTCGATAGAGGAGCTTAGATCGATTTTTGCCGAAGGACTTGCGGAGCTTAAAAAGGGTAGAAGATTAAGCGAAGTTTTTGCGGCAAGCTCCCTGATTCCTCCCAACGTCGTCTCTATGATGAGCGTGGGAGAGAGCAGCGCTACGATGGGAGAGGTCTCTTTGTCGCTATCTCAGAGATTTTTGCAAAATTTCAAACTTAAAACCAAAAAGGTTCTTTCTCTTTTGGAACCGGTAATAGTCGTTTTTATGGGGCTTTTTATAGCCGTTATAGTGGTCTCCATTATGCTTGCGGTGATTTCGATCAATGATATCGCGATGTAGAAAAGCGTTTACGCTTATAGAGCTTTTGGTCGTGATGGCTTTGATAGCTTTGCTTATGAGCGTCGTTATGCCTTTTGGAAGCAGATTCGTTAAAAATATGGAAAAAAAGATAGAAGAGAGCAAAGAGAGAAGAGAGTTCGATCAAAAAAGGTTCGAAGCTTTTATAAAAGATAAGGAAAATTCGGAAGAGAATATAACAAGATACGGAATAGCTTTATGAAAAGAGATGCGTTTATAACGATCGAGGCGATTATCGCTTTCGTGGTTTTGACTTTCGCCGTTTTGACGACGGTCTCTTCCGTTAGGACGCTCAATCTCTATAGCGCTAAAAAGGAGCTTTATCAGGATCTTTATACGAGCGTTTTGAGCGTAAAGGATATGATAAAAAACTCTCCGATCGAGAAAAAGAGTCTTTTTGAGGGGGAGATAAACGGTTTTAGGTATAAAGCGCTCGTAAAAAAAGAGGATGCTAAAAACAATATGCTGATGGATGAGTTTTTCGGTTTTTCTCCGGGAACTTATCGGGTTACGCTTTATAAAATTTTGCTTGAGATGAGAAAAGGAAATCTCGTTAAAAAGTTTTCGTTTCTTTTAACGAGAGAAAAACTTTTGAAGGAGTATCAATATCTACCGTAGAGCTTTTACGATCATAGAGGTTTTGATAGCCGTCGTTATCGTATCGATGCTGATAGCGATGGGACTTTACGCTTTCAAGTTCGCCGTCGGCGAGTTAAAAAGAGACAAAAGCGTGATAATGCAAAAGGCGCTTAATTACAATTTTTTAAGAAGCGTAATAGGAAGCGCTTACTTTTATGTGATAGAAAAGTATGATAAATTTAAAGTGAAAGAGCGTCCGGATATGTTTTATCTCTTCGACGGCAAAGAGAGAGAGCTTTATTTCGTTACTTCTTCTCCTCTTTATGGCGAAAGTATCGCTTTGGCTCATATTTTCGCAAAAGAAGACGGGCTCTATTACGAAGAGTCTCCCGTATATGATTTTAGGCAAAATTTTAAAAATCCTGTTATTTTAAAGGGAGCGATAGAAAAGAGAATTTTTGAAGACGTGAGGGAGGTTAGGTTTTTTTATGTGAAAACAGACGGAGAGAGGGTGTCGAGGCTTTACGGAGATATGCCAAGAGGCGTGGAGCTTGAATTTAAGAGCAAAAATAAAAGATATAGATACCATTTCGCTCTAAATTCGAATTTTTACGATCACAAAAAGTATCTTTACAATGAAAAGTATCCGTTTTAAAAAAGCTTTCGCTTTAGCGGTGGTTTTGTGGATAAGCGCGGCTTTGATGGCGGTGTCTTTGTATATGATTTCCTCGACCAAAGAGAGCGTGGATAACGCTAAGATGCTTTTGGAGAAGCTTGAAGTTCAACTCGATAACGAATCGGCTTTCGAAAAGCTTATATTTTATCTCTCTAGCGCGAAGTATTGGGAGGATAACGCGAGAAACGAAGTGGAGGGGATGCCGAGAAAGATTTTTGTCGATAGAGTTCCTTTCGTTTTTAAACTTAACGATACGAATATAACCGCCGAGATTCAGGATATAGGCGGTATAGAAAACGTTACGATTTTAGGTATGAAGCTTAAGGCTTTAAAGAGACTCGTTAAGATTTTAACGGGAAAGGAGGCTTCCAATTTCGTAAGCGATTCTTATCTCGACTGGCTCGATTTGGACGACGATCCCATGCTAAACGGAGCGGAAACTCCCTACTATAGGATTTATAAAGGCAGAGCCTATCCTTCCGCCAACAACCGATACGTTCAGCATCCGGACGAGCTTAGGCTGATTAGGGGATTTGACGAGCTGAGCGATGAGGATTGGAGAAGGCTTAAGAGGTATTTCGGATACTCCTATTCCGGATCGAAAAATTTAATGGCTTTTGATGAGATTATGATGAAAGCCTATCTAAAACTCTCTCCCGCCGAATGGGAGCAGCTTAGAGCTTTGAAAAAGAAGGATATTCACAAATATAGAGATATGTTTTTGGACCATATAGAGGATCAAGAAGAGAAAGAGAGGATGAATTTCCATCCTACAAGGAGTTTTTTGGTAAAATTGGTAGCGAAAAGAGGCAAAGCCCGAGATGTGATAGAGGCTACGATTGACGTAAAGCCTAAGGTCGAAGAGATGATAAACATAATAGAATTTAAAAAATAAAGGTTTGCGTTTGATAAAAAGAGTGCTGGAATTTTTTGCAAATAGAGGTTTTATAACCGTTTTGCCGATAGAAAAGAGCTTTTTTAAGCCTCTCTTTTTCGAAGAGAGCGTCAAAATGGACGAAGAGGCGATAAGACTTAACTACTCTCATCTCTCTCCTTTTCCTAAATCGGCAATTATTTATAAAAATGAAGGGAAAAATCTCTATCTTTGGTTTTATCAAGACGAAAATATTCAAAAAAGCAAGATAGTGATTCCGGAAGCCTATCTCGTTTATAAAAGATTTAAAGATAAAAACGCCGTAATCGTAATTGAAGAGAGTGTTTATAAGATAGTCGTCGTAAAGGATTTTCAGATTTTATCTCAAACCGTAAAAGATAAGGTTGACGAGAAATATTTGGAGCTTTTGAAAAAGGAATACGGAGTAGAGAAAGAGATATTTTTAAACAAAAGGGATTATGAAGAGATTTTGGGGGATTCGTTTTATTCTCTTTCCTTTGCGGATATTTTGAGATTCGGTCACTTTGAGATAGATAAGAATTTTTGGGTTTCTCTTTTAGAGAGAATTTCTCTTCCCGTTTTAGCGATAGTTTTTTTTATGATAGCGATAGAGTACGGAGAGTATTTTTACATAAAAAACGAAATAGCTTCCAAAACGAAGGAGTATAGGGAGCTAAAGAGAAAAAACGATCAAATAAGAAGCGAGATAGAGGATCTTGAGAGGGAGGCTGAAAAATATATAAATTTTTCAAAACATAACAAAGATCCTTTTTATAAAACCGAGCTTTTATCTTTTGCGGTGGATGTGGCTAAAAAGAACGATTCCCGTATGGTTTACGCTCAGTTTGCCGGAGACAAAACGGTGATAGTGGTTAGAGGAGTTAAGCCCAACAAGGTTCTAAACGATCTGCTTGCTTCAAACTATTTTAAAGAACTTAGGATAGAGGTTTCTCATAAAGAGCGTGACGGCAACGAGACTACGAGAATGGAAGGGATCTTGAATGTCAAGTAAACATATTCTATATCTTTTGATAGCCGCTATCTTATTTGTCAATTTTTACGGGGACCTTTCAAAAAGCAACGAAAAAGAGATAAAAAAATTGAATTTGATAGATAAGAAGATGCAAAAAGAGGAGTGGGTTTTAAAGCATATTCCTCAGATTAAAGAGGCTATGAAAGAGTATAAAAAGATAATGAAAGAGAACGAGAAATTTTTCTTTTCGGACGAGATCGATTCGGCGGCTATGAATAGATTTCAAGAGCTTTTAAAGAGCGTGATCAAACTCTCCAAAGTTAAGGAGTTGAACATAAAATGGGGAGAGCCTTATAAAAAGGAAAACGGATACTTTACGGCTCTTCCCATGAGCGTGGCGATAGACGCTAAACCGGAGAATATAGTGAAGTTTTTTAAAAATCTCTCTTTAGAGAGATACTTTATCTATATAGACTCTTTAAGCGTAACCATTATGGATAATAACGTAAGGTTTTTTTTAAATCTCGTAGCGTATAAATTAAATAAAAAAGAGAGCGGAAATGGATAAAAAGAGTTTTTTGGCGGTTTTATTCGTAGTGGTTTTATACGCTCTCTACTCCTTTTCCAAATTTAAAACGGAGTCTTTCGAATATAATGCCGGAAATTTGATAGATATAGACAAAAAGGCTTTGAAGATAGAGAA
>CAZPVZ010000030.1:0-3669 GCA_964590185.1 uncultured Campylobacterales bacterium | reverse complement strand
GACATAACGACCAACCTTCCTTATGTCGAGGGAGTTTATCTGGCTTTCGATCACCATCTTAGCGAAATAACTCGAAATAAAGAGATAAGAGATAATCATATCATAGTACCGGACGCTCCTTCCGCCGCGGAGGTGGTTTACCAATATTACGGAGGGGAGAGCGTATTTCCCGAGAGGTTCATACCTATGATGAAAGCCGCCAATAAAGCCGATTCGGCCAATTTTACGGTGGAGGAGATTTTGCATCCTAAAGGATGGGACCTTCTTAGTTTTTTGATGGATGCGAGAACGGGGTTAGGGAGATTCCACCATTTTAGAATCTCAAATTACAATCTTATGATGGATTTGATAGATTATTGCAAAGATCACGAAATAGACGAGATTTTATCTCTTCCCGACGTCGTTGAGAGAATCAATCTTTATAGAAAATATTCGAAAAAATTCGTCGAGCAGATAAGAAGATGCGTTAAGATAGAGGATAACGTCGGAATTTTGGATCTTACGAAAGAGGAGATCATATATCCCGGAAACAGATTTATGATATACGCTTTGTATCCGGAGATTAACGTCTCCGTTCATAAAATTTGGGGAGTTAAAAAACAAAATACCGTTTTTGCGGTCGGGAAATCGATAATCAATAAAACTTCCAATGCCGATATAGGCCATTTGATGCTTAAATACGGCGGAGGAGGGCACAAAGCCGCCGGGACTTGTCAGGTTCCTCACGAAGAGGCCGATAGGGTTTTAAACGAGATAGTTGAGGTTTTAAGAGAGCCTTCTTACGCTTTCATATAGCCGAAAGAGCTATTTTTCGGCTTTTATGTTATAATAAAAACCGATTCCATTTCGGACGGTTTTTATGAAACTTAAGATACTTCTTTTGGAAGACGACATAGATTTAAACGAAACGATAGCCGAATATCTCGAAGAGAACGGTTTCGAGGTGGATAGCGTTTATGATGGGGAGGAGGCTTTAAGCAGAATATACGAAAAGAGTTACGACCTTTTGCTTTTGGACGTTAACGTTCCGGGAGTGAACGGTTTTGAGGTTTTAAAAGAGATAAGAAAAGAGGAGAACGAGACTCCGGCTATCTATATAACCTCTTTAAATTCGGTGGACGATCTCTCGGTAGGATATGAAGCCGGATGCGACGATTACATAAGAAAGCCTTTCGAGCTCAAAGAGCTTTTGATCAGAATAAATTCGGCGATAAAGAAGAATTTCACCGTTAAGCACACTTCTAAAATCGTTATAGACGAAGATAAGAACGTCTATTTCGACGTGGACGGCAACGCTTTGTACAAAGATGGCAAACCATGCTCTTTGAACCAAAAAGAGACGAGACTTTTAAAATACTTTTTGAAACATAAAAACAAAGTGCTTTCTCACGAAAAGCTTTTCGATGCCGTATGGGATTATGACGAGAGTCCGAGCGAATCCTCTCTTAGAACATATATAAAAAATTTAAGAAAGATTATAGGTAAAGATAGAATTGTCAGTATTAAGAAAGTGGGATATAAATTTACTTCAGAGTGAAAAAAAGACTCTTTTTAGCTTTCTGTTTCTTTATGCCTTTTTGATCGTTTTGATTTTGGTTTTCGTTTCTATGCTCTATTATAATTTCGAAAAGGATTTGATGCTTCAAAGAAAAAGAATAGAGCTTCAAAGCTACGCTAACGATCTTATAAAAAGGCTTAAGTATCTTCATTTTCATTTTGACGAGGATCAGACTTATCCCAGAGACAAAAGATACAGATCGGCCATTTACGATAGCGACGAAGTTGAGATCTTTTCTCTTTTGGAAGATAAAAAGGTGGATTTAAATAAGATAATCTATCAAAAGGATAATAAAATCGTATATATAAAACTTCCCGAAGCTTATTATCTCGGGGCGATGTATGTCGTTATAGAGGTAAACGACGACGGGGCGTGGCTTGTTAGAATTTATAAGAATATAGCCTTTTACGGAACGCTCTTTTTGGCTTTTGCGATGGCGGTCGGATATTTTCTTTTGAATCTCTTTTTGAAACCTATGAAAGATACGATCTATCTTTTGGACAGATTCATAAAAGATACGACTCACGAACTGAATACTCCCGTAAGTACCATTTTGGCGAATATAGAGACCATAAAAGGCTTGTCCGATAAAACTCTGTCGAAAAAGATCAGAAGAATAGAAGTTGCGGCCAAAACCATTTCCAATCTTTATCAGGATCTTACCTATCTGGTTTTGCACAATAAAATAGTAGCCGAAGACGAAAATGTAAACATCTCTCAGGTTTTGAAAGAAAGGATTGAATATTTTAAAATAATAGCCCAATCAAAAAGAGTTTCTTTCAACACGAAAATAAAAGAGGGAGTATATCTTTTCATAGATAAAAAACGCTTTTCGAGAATGATCGACAATATCATATCAAACGCGATAAAGTATAATAGAGTCGGCGGCAGGATAGATGTGGTTTTGGAGGATAACCGCTTGATTATAAAGGATACCGGTATAGGAATAGAGAAAGAGAAGATTAAGGAGATGTTCGAAAGGTATAAAAGATTCGATACGAGTGTGGGAGGATTCGGAATAGGACTTAGCATCGTTTCGATGATCGCAAACGAGTACGATTTGGAAATAAAAATCGAATCGGAAGTTAAAAAAGGAACGGAGGTTATCATATCTTGGTAAAAAAGATTCTTTTTTCGTTTTTGGCCGTTTTCTCTCTTTTTGCGGATCAAAACATTACCAAAAATTTCAATGTTTACGAAAGAAACTGCATTCCTTGCCATCAAGATTTTCCGATCTCTTTGGAGAAGCTGTTTTTTAGGTATCTTCTAAAATACAGCAGTGAAAAGTCGGTTAAGCAGGCTTTGATAGATTATCTCAAAAATCCGAACTACTATACGACCGTAATAACGGAAGAGAAACTTATAAACAGATACGGCATAAAATCTCCGACTTCTTTAAGTGACGAAGAGTTGAAAAAAGCGATAGATATCTACTGGGACAAATATAAAGTGATAGGTCGCTTAAAATAAGATTTTTTTTCACAATTACTCCACAATTAAATTTTATAATTTCATTGTAACAAAAGCGAATTAAGGAGAAAAGATGAAGAAGCTATTTGGTTCTTTGGTGGCCGGCGCTCTTTTGATGGGCGTTATGAGTTCCAACGTAATGGCTGATCCCGCAAAGGGACAAAAAATATATCTCAAAAAACTTAAAAAAGCTTGCGGTTTCAACGGAGCCAAAATGTCGGCTAAACATACGCAAGACGAATGGGAAGAGATTAAAAATTCCGGAAAACTTGAGGATGAAATCATAAAACTATGTCCTAAAGTTAAAAAAGGTTATATTAAAGAGAAATGGTTAGACGATCTATACGATTTCTTCTATAACTACGCAAGCGACAGCGGTAACGTACCTTCTTGCTAATCTTTTAAAATAAAGAAAAGGGAGATATCCCTTTTCTTCTTTCAATCAAACCGCCGCCTTTTTAATTCTTCCGTTAACGCCTCTATCTTCGTAAACGTCTATCTCCATTTTATAAGAGGGATTTTTCGCCTTAAGCTCTTTATTCATAAAAGCTATAAGCTGAGCGTCGGAATTGGGATGGGCCGAAACTAAAAATACGAAATCAAGATATTTTTTCGCCTCTCTCGAAACTCCGTTTTTACTC
>CAZPVZ010000029.1:0-8772 GCA_964590185.1 uncultured Campylobacterales bacterium | reverse complement strand
GTAAGCGATAGCGGTTACGCAAATCCCAAAAGAAGCGCCACGGGATACGAGTTAAACAGGCTTACTATGCTTTTGGCTCTTTTGGAGAAGAAGCTGGAGCTTCCTTTCAATCAATACGACGTTTTCGTAAATATAGCCGGGGGCATAAAAATAACCGAGCCCGCCGCCGATCTTGCCGTTATAGCCGCCATTTTGAGCAGCTTTAGAAACAGACCTTTAAGCACCGATACCGTTTTTATAGGGGAGGTTTCTCTAATAGGCGATATAAGGGATGTTTACAATCTTGAACAGAGATTGAAAGAGGCTTCGGCTCTCAATTTTCATAAAGCCGTCGTTCCGAAAACTCCCGTTAGCGAAATAAAAGGGATAAAATGTTACGGTGTGGAAGAGGTTTCCAAACTGATAGAGTGGATGTGAATTTCTAAATAAAAGGATTTTTTATGAAAAAGAATTGCGATATCAAAGCTTATCATGAGGAAGAGGAGAGATATTCCCGGCTAGTGCTTGAGTATCACTCTACGAAACAGAGACAAGAGATATGCGATGCGGTTGCGAAAGCGATAGAGAAATTCGATATGGTTCCCTATACTATCATCACTCCCAAAGACGATAAAAGCGGGGAATATTTGTTGGAATTTCATGACGATTACGATAGAAGGAGCGGAGATTTTTTCGAAGAGATACTGAAACTTTTAAAAGTGGATCGCTGCGATTAAAAAGAGATCCGGAGTATTCCGGATTCTCTTTTTTACATCAATCCTCTCATCATTAAATACCAATACATCGGCTTTAGCATATAGAGATCGAACGCCCACCAAATCCATCTCGGTTCCGCCGGATTTAAGAACGGGAACGAAGGAGCCGGTTTGGTTCCGTAATTAAACTCGGCCAGCATAATTCTTCCGTATTGCGTTTTTAGAGGACATACGGTGTAACCGTCGAATTTTGCGGTAGGTTCTTTTCCGTTCATAACGGCTGTTAGGTTTTCTTGTAGAATCGGACCGTGATGTCTTGCGCTACCTCCGGTTTTTCCTTTAGGTATTCCGAGTACGTCTCCTATACCGAATACGTTTTTGTATCTTCTGTGTTGAAGAGTGTATTGATCTGCTTCCATCCATCCTTTAGCGGTACCTTTTTGCCATGCCAAAGGAGATACTTTAAATTCGTTGGAAGCGCTCATAGGAGGAACTATGTGAATAAAGTCGTAAGGAATCTCAACCATCTCTTCTTTAGTGATCATATCGTACTCTTCGAGATCCGGATCCCACTCTCCTTGCACTTGATAAGTATGGTGGAACGTGGCTATTTTTTTCTGAGCGTCTATTTTTACCAAGTTGTGATTCCATTTGTCGGTTATGTTTCCGTACATAGGTTGAACTTCTTTGGAGAGGGTCTCGTTATACTCTTTTATACCGAAAAGTTTGCTTCCTTTTCCTTTCGTAAAATAGTATTTAGCGTTCATATGAACGTCTTTGCCCCCTACCGGACCGTTTCCTCTTAAAAAGTCGTTGCTTAGGTATAGGATTTTTTGAGGGGCGCCTCCGCATTTTATGGGTGTGGCCGGTTGCGTGCATATGACGTTTATAGGATTGTCTTTACTTGCCTTTTCGGCCGCCGCTCTAAGTTGGTTGAACCATTCCCAAGTGATTTCTCCTCCCTTGACGCTGCCGGTTTCGGGATCGTTTAGGTAAACGCTGGATATTCCGTTTTTTCCGAGCATATCGGTCGTAAGGCCTTCGATGGTTTCGTATTGATAGGAGATACCTACCGCCACTACCAAAAAGTCGTATTTAATCTTTCCGTTTTTTGCGGTGGATACTTGATTGTTGTCCGGATCGAATTCCATAACCTTATCTTTGATCCATTTTACGCCGTCCGGCATTAAATCCGCATTGGGTTTTTTTATGTCGTCCGCGGTGTATAGTCCCGCCGCCATAAAAACTTGTCCCGGTTGGTAAAGGTGAATGCTGTTTGGAGCTATTAAGATTATCTCTGCGTTGGGAGCCGCTCTTCTCAATCTTGCGGCCGCCATTATACCTCCGGCTCCTCCTCCGACTATTACTATTTTCGCTTTTTTGTCGCTTTGGGCGTGCAGTGTCGTTGCGGCTTTTGCACCGGTCGCTCCTCCCATTAAGGTTGCGGCCGAACCCAATCCCATGAGTTTTATGGCATCTCTTCTTGAGAGGCCTTCGCTTTTTAGCGTATCTTCTATAATCTCTCGAACTTTATTTATCTCTTTCTCTTTCATCACGCATTCCTTTATGGTAGAAGTTGATATAATATAAAATTATATAGTAAAAACTTAATTTGTATCTTAAAAAAGTATTTTCTCGAGCATTTTTATTGAATATTGAATTTATATATTCGGTGAATGGCCATTCAAAAAAAGTTTTCTCGAAAGTCCCGTAAATATTTTGTTAACCGCTATTTACGAGTTTGTTTTTATTATATACGGAAATGATTTCCAAAGATAACATATACTTATAATTATAAGAAATTTTCCTAATATCAGCATACAAGAAAAAGTATCGGTTTTAAGTAAGCTTTATAAAAAATTTGATATAAGGAACCCTAATAAATTTTTTTACAAACTAACGGAGAGTGAAATTATGAAAATATTAAAGAGGGAATTGGGAATATATGCGCTTATTTTTGTCGTTTTGGCTTTGATTATGCATTATAAAGAGTGGTTTTCTCATCCGATTAAACATTTGGAGGCTCTTTCTCATAGCGAACTCGGTCTTTTCCATCCGATCTATTTGAGTTTTTTGGTTTATCTTTTGATCGGGGTCGTAAGATTGGCGATTATGGGAGTCGGGAAATTAATAAAGAGATAGATTCTCTTTGCACAAATTTTTCCAAGGGGAGGTGGTGTTTAAATCGCCGCATTCTTTAAAAAATCGTTTTCCCTCTTTTATGTTGCCGATTTTGACGGAGAGTTCGCCGGCTAAAAATAGAGCTCTTGCTTTTTTGTCCGGCTTTTTTATCTTTTTTATAAGTTTTTTCGTCTCTTGCAGGGCTTCTTTATTTTTGCCGATTCTTTTTAAAGCCTCTATGTAAATAAATTCTATCTTCGGAGTTAGCGTATTTACTTTGAAACGGTTTTGAGCGTCCATTATTTTTTTTGCGAATTTTAACGCTATCGTATCGTCTTTTTTTAATAAAGCTTCTTTGACCACTTTATAAAAAACGTCCACGTTTTTAAATTCGTTCGGATACTCTTTTTCTATTTTTTGAGCGAGCTCTATCATTTTCGGATAGACTCTTTTTTTAGAGAGAGCTTCGAAACAGAGATAGGGCATGTCTTTTATTTTTGTTTGAGTTAATTTTTTTAGTTTCTCAAAATCCCCGCAAATTTCTAAAATTTTTTCGTATTCTCCCGTTTTGTAAAATAGTTTAGCTCCCATATATAGCCATCTCATTCTTTTTCGCAAATCATCTTCGTTTTTATGCTTTTTAAATATCTTCAAGGCGTTTTTATATTCCGCCGTTTCCATGTAGCATGCAAACAGATTTTCGTCGTCGGAATCTATTTTAAGAGAGTATTCCTTTATCAAAGAGACCGCTTTTTGGCACTTTTTGTTTTCTATATATTTTAATGCCTGGCTATATGCGGCTTTTTTTAAAATCTTTTTCGCTTCCTTTTCGTTTTTGATATTTTTTAAAAGAGGTTTCATTTTCAAAACCTCTTTATAATTTTTCAAAGTCAAAAGAAGTTTCGCTTTTTCTATGAGAGCTTTACTTTTTAACTCTTCGTCTTCTCCGTATTTTTTTATTATGTAGTCGTAGCGTTGTAGCGTTTTCGTGGCGTTTTTGTCCGGTAAATCGAATATTAACAGATCCAGCCTCTCTTTAACGAAATCCGTATAGTTTCCGTAAGGATATTTTTTCAGATACTCTTTGTAGTATTTATACGCCTTCTCCTTTTCTCCCGCTTTATCGAACCAGTATGCTCTATCTTTTAAAAGCTCTTCGAAAAACGGGTCTTTTTTTCTCTTTTTGCTTTCGGTTCTTTTTATGATTTTATCGGCTATGATCGCTCCTATCTCTTCAAGTCCGTCCGCGGCGAGTTTATGGGCCAAGTTATAGGCGCCGTCGAGATTTTTCAGGTAGAAATCGGGATTTGAAAGAAGAATCTTTTTAAAATACTCTTTCGCTTTTTTTATTTTTTTGTGCTTTAGATATAAATTGGCTATTCTGTCCGCCGCCGTGGAGGCTACGAAAATATCCTTCGTCGAAAACAGGATTTTTTTATACTCTTTTAGAGCTTTTTTGAATTTTATTTCCGCGTACGTATCTATTAGGTATATTTTACCGAGTTCCGTAAAACGGGAGTTTTTGTATTCGGTCGTAAGAATGTTTAAGTAGTAAAGGGCGTTTTTTTTCATGCCGTTGTGCAGATAGGCTTTTGATAGGAACATTAAAACTTCCGGTATGTGTCTGTCCGAAGGAAAGAGTTTCAGCCACTCTCTCGCGGTCCGTTCCAAATCGTTGTAGGTTACTTTAAGATCCGATTTCTTGTACTCTTCGCTTTCTAAAAATTTATCCAATGCCCTAATTTTCAAAAGCATTATTTCGCTTTTGAAAATGGCGGTTTTCTCTTTTTTCAGATAGTAGTCGGCCTCTTTTATTACCTCTTCGTACTCTTTGTTTTTGAAATATTTAAGTAGCTTCCGATACGGAGTTATTTCGCTTTTTTGATCGTACGTTATCGGTTTCCCTTCTATATCCAACGCGCCTATGAAAGGAGTTACGAGTTTATCGTAAGTTACCGGAAAATTTATTCCTACCTCTTCGTTTTTATTAAGATACTTTATCTCTTTTTTAAAACCCGCTATCTGCCAATGTTTAGCTTTAACTCCGTTTTGTCTCGCGGAAGATACCGTATCCGTTCCGTATAGATGATAAGGTATCGGAATCAAGAGAGATTTGAATCTCGGTTTTACGGTTATTTTGGTGGAATTGTTTTCGTTTGATATGCGGATGTAAAAAAACGGCGTTTTTTCGCTCTTTTCGTTAAAGCTTCGTTTGCCTTTCGTTTCGCATTCGTATAGAGTTTCGTTTATATTTTCGAACTTTTTGCATGTAAAGGGGAGGGTGTCTTTTATGTGGAGTATTTCGAAATTTTCGTTGTCCTCTTTTGCGCTGTCGATTATAAGCTCTAACGAAAAGAGAGGAAGAGATATGACGAAGATGAAAAATATGGTTCTCATACGCTAAAAAGGGAAAAAAGACGATGAGAGTTTAAAACCCTCATCCATCTTTAAAAACCGCTTGCCTTTACGTAAGCGGTAATCATTTCAAGGAGCGGATTGACGAAAAATGTGGCGAGAATCGTAACGACCGTCGAGAAACCGATGATCGTTTTTAGAGACATTGACGCGTTTTTAACGTAAATCGTTCCTTCGTTGGTAATGGGGTCGTGCAAGAACATATAAACTATCAGTTTTAGATAGTAGTAAACGGATATCGCGCTATTTATAGCCATGATAACGGCAAGCCATATAAATCCGCTGTTAATCGCCGCTCCCATTAGATAAAGTTTGCCCCAAAATAGAGAAAACGGAGGAACTCCGGCAAGAGAGAGCATAAAAAGAGCCATTACTACCGCGCCTATTGGCATGATTGAGATCATTCCCGAAAATTTGGTATACGGATGATCGAATCTATCGTGCCAGATTTTGCTTTTGTGTCTTGAAACCCAAAGCATCGCGAAGGCTCCGAGGTTCGTAAATAGGAAAAGTATCCAGTATAGGAAAAGTCCGGCGTTTGCTTGAGTAGTGCCTATGACTATTGCGCTCATTACGAAACCGGCGTGGCTGATGGAGCTGTATGCGAGCATTCTTTTAACGTCTTGTTGAACCAGCGCCATAATATTGGCCAACGTCATGGTAAGAACCGCTATTGCGTAAAGAACGTGTTGAACCCAAACTATGTCGGCGTGAATTAGAAACTCGAAAAGTCTTATTGCGACTACGAAACCGGCTATTTTCGGAACTACGGACATATATCCGGCAAGAGCCGCGCTTGCTCCCTCGTAAACGTCCGGCGTCCAAGTATGGAAAGGGACTTGAGATAGTTTAAAACCTAAAGAGGCTATTAGGAAAGATACCGCCGCCAATACGCCTACGATCGGCTCGTAATTTCTCGCTTCCAAAACCTCCGCTATTTTAGCTATCTCCACGCTTCCGGTCAACGCGTAAAGTATTAACGCTCCCATTGCGTAAAAGCCCGCCGCCATGGCTCCCATGGTGAAATATTTTATAGCGGCCTCGAAAGATCTCGGTCTGTTGTGCATCGCTATCATTGCGTAAAGGGCCAAGCTTCCAAGCTCCAAACCTATGAATATGAGAATGAGGTTGTCGCTTGAGACCATAAACTGAAAACCGCTTATCATAAACAAGAAGAGCGCAAAATACTCCGGAAAAGAGTATTCGTGAAATCTTTTAGATGTCAATGCTAAAGGTATAAAAAGCATTGAAGCAAATAGGATAATCGCTTGAGATATCAATGAGATACCGTCAACTAGCATTACGTCGAAAAAACCTCTAGCACTGCCTTGATAGCCGATAACGGCTCCGAAATCGAGCATTAAAAAGAGGATGCTAAGCATCACGTAAATTTGTTTACTAAGATTTTCTTTGATCAAATCTATACACAAGATGATCAAACCGCCGCTTATTAAAATCAGCATCGGAGCTAAAGTAGCTAAGTTTAACGATGCTAAACTAACAGAAATTGGCTCTAACATTATTTAGCCTCCTCGATGCTATTAACTTTGCTAATAAGCTGTTTCGCATCTTTTGTGATTGATTTTTTCTCCATAAGCTGGATCATATTTTTAACGCTGTTATCTATCGGAGTTAAAACCGGTTTCGGATAGATACCGAGATATGCAACCAATAAAACGAGAGGAACTAAAGAAGCAAGTTCCATACCGTTTAGATCTTTTAGATTTTTATTTTTTTCGTTCGTAAGCTCTCCGAAAAAAGACTTTTTATAAAGAGAGAGCATATAAACGGCTCCCAAGATGATACCGGTTCCGGCTAGGAAAGTCATCATAGGAGATACTTTATAAAATCCTATCAAGGATAGAAACTCTCCGACGAATCCTATCGTTAGAGGAAGTCCTACGGAAGCCATAAGCATAATTCCGAAAATCGTTGCGTATTTCGGCATTACGGACGCAAGTCCTCCGAATTCGCTCATAAGTTTCGTATGTCTTCTATCGTAAATGTTTCCTACGAGCATAAACAGAGCCCCGCTTACAACTCCGTGGCTTATCATCAAAAATATGGAACCGGTGATTCCTTCCGCATTCATAGCGAAAGTTCCTATCATTATGATACCCATATGAGATATGGAGCTATAAGCTATTACCTGTTTCATATCTTCTTGCGCATACGCTATCATTGCGGTATAAATAACCATAATTATTGAGATAACCGCTATAGGGGTTATAAAATATACGGATGCGTCCGGAAACATAGGAAGAGAAAATCTTACGAAACCGTAAGTACCCATTTTCAAAAGAACCGCCGCCAATATTACCGAACCGATCGTAGGAGCTTGACCGTGTGCATAGGGAAGCCAAGTATGAAAAGGAAACATCGGAACTTTGATCGCAAATCCGATAAAAAATGCGGCAAAAAGCCAAAGTTGCAAATGGTAAGGAACCACCAAAAGTTGCCAATCCGGTATTGAAAAACTCCAATTTCCGGTAGCTTGATAGTATAGGTAAGCCATATATAAAATACCAACGAGCATAAGCAAAGAGCCGGCAAAAGTATAAAGGAAAAATTTAATAGCCGCGTAGATTCTAAGTTTTCCTCCCCACGCACCGATAATATATAGCATAGGAACCAAAGAGAGTTCCCAAAATACATAAAATATTACGACGTCCAAAGAGACGAATACGCCTACCATCGTCATTTCCAAAAAGAGGATGGAGACGATAAGATTTTTTATATCTTTTTCTATAGTGAGCCCTATTAAAGCGACTAATGTCATAAATGTGCTAAGAATCACTAAAAATAGAGATATTCCGTCAACTCCCAAAAAGTAGTTGATTCCGTATTGAGGGATTAACGGAAGTTTCTCTATAAACTGAAATCCCGGATTTGAAGTGTCAAATCCAAGCCATAAAACGAGTGATAGAACAAATTCGATCGCAGCTACGGTAATACCGTAAACCCTGATACTCTTTTGATCTACCAAAAAGCCGAACATCCCCGCCAAAAAGGGGAAAAATATAAGTAGTGTTAATATAGAATCCATCTACCAGCTCCTTCCTATGATGCTGCTAAAACTGCCAAAGCCAGCAAAACAGTCAAACCGATTGCCATCCAGCGTAACATTTTTGACAGATTACCGCTTTGAATAACTCTTGATTTGTCTCCCGCATTGACTATCGTAGTGGCTATAAAATCTACGGTGGAGTCAACTATTTTCATATCTATCTCTTTCCAAGCTATTTCGGAAAGTTTAGCGTAAGGCTTGGTTATGAAAGTTTCATATATTTGCGGGATATAGTATTGGTTATACAAGAGTTTATATATCCAAGTGTTTTCCCAATCTTTTGAGAAACCGCCTTTGGAATATTTGTAAACCGCAAAAAGTATGCCGCTTATTGCCATCGCTAAAGTGGCGAATATCAATAAATATTCGAGAAAATGCGGCTTTATATGCACTTCGTATCCCGGTAGAACTTGCGTTACGTAATGCATAAAAGAGTGCTCGAAAAATCCGGAAATTACCGCCAATACTCCAAGA
>CAZPVZ010000028.1:0-3788 GCA_964590185.1 uncultured Campylobacterales bacterium | reverse complement strand
TCTCTCTCTTATCTCTTTCTCTTCCTCCGTTTGAGGCTCTTCCGGAAAATCCGGCAGATTGTATCCTTGCTCTTGAAGCTCTTTTATGGTCTCTTTTAGCTGAGGAATGGAAGCGGAGATATTCGGAAGTTTTATGATGTTTGCTTCCGGTTTTTGAACGAGTTCTCCAAGATAAGCAAGCTCGTCGGGAATTCTTTGCTCCTCTTTTAGGTACTCGGGAAATTGAGATATGACTCTTCCGGCAAGAGAGATATCTCTTTGCTCTACGTTAACTCCTACCTCTTTTGCGAAGTTTTTTACTATCGGAAAAAGCGAATAAGTGGCAAGAGCCGGCGCCTCGTCTATCTTCGTCCATACTATCGTAGTAGGTTTTGACATCTGTGTTCTCCTCTTTTTTTTAAATTGGTGATTTTAACAGTAAAAGTTTAACAATTTTAGATAGAGGATAGAGTTAAAGTGAGTATTTTCGTAAACTCTTAAAGTTTGAGTGTTTCTTTTATACACAAAAAGAAAGGTTTTATCCAAATATTAATAATTCTAATAAAAGCGGGGGGAGAAAAAAGTGTTTCAAATGGTATATTTTTATTGTACCGTTTGAAATTAAAGAAAAATTTTTATCTTGCGTATTCTACAGCTCTTAGCTCTCTTATTATGTTTACTTTTATCTCTCCGGGATATTGAACTCTCTCTTCTATCTCTTTGGCGATCTCTTTTGCGAGAAGCACCGCTTCGTCGTCGTTTATTAGTCTCGCGTTGGCTATGACTCTTATCTCTCTTCCCGCGTTTATGGCGTAAGCTTGTTTCACTCCCTCTTTGCTTTTTGCTATCTCTTCGATTTCTTGAACTCTTTTTAGAAAGCTTTCCAAAACTTCTCTTCTAGCACCCGGTCTTGCGGCGGAGAGAGTGTCCGCTGCGCAAACCGCCGCCGCTTCCACGCTTTTTGGCTCTTCGTGTCCGTGGTGAGCGTAGATGGCGTTTATTACTACCGGATCTTCTTTGTATCTTTTGCAAATTTCGGCTCCTAAATCCACATGGCTTCCGGCAAATTCGTGGGTTAGAGCTTTTCCGATATCGTGAAGAAGTCCGGCTCTTTTGGCTAACATCTCGTCTCCTCCCGTTTCGGCGGCGATTATGGAGGCAAGATGAGCCACTTCCAAAGAGTGTCCTAATGCGTTTTGTCCGTAACTTGCCCTAAATTTTAATTTTCCTATCAACTTTATAAGTTCGGGGTGCATATTCGTAAGTCCGAGATCTATGACGATCTCCTCTCCCTCTTCCAATATCTGCTGTTCGAATTCGTTTTTGACTTTTTCGTAGATGGCTTCTATTCTTGCCGGTTGAATTCTTCCGTCTTCAACCAAGAGCTCTATCACTTTAGTAGCTATCGCTCTTCTGTATAGATTGAAACTGCTTAGGATGATGACGTTTGGCGTGTCGTCTATGATGATATCCACTCCAAGGAGCATTTCGAGGGTTTTTATGTTTCTTCCCTCTTTTCCTATTATTCTTCCCTTAAGTTCGTCGTTTTGAAGATTTACGACGTTTATGAGTCTCTCGGCCGCAAAGTCTCCCGCGTATCTTGTCGTTGCTTGAGCTATTATGTAGTTTGCTCTCTTTTTAGCCTCTCTTTTGGCTTCCTCTTCATATTTTCTAACGATGTGGGCTATCTCGCCTCTTGCTTTCTCTTCTGTTTCTTTAAGAATCAGCTCTTTTGCCTCTTCTTGCGTTAAACCGGCCGATTTTTCAAGTATTTTAAGAGATTCTTTAAGTTTTTCTTCTTGCTCTTTTTTAAGCTCTTTAATCTCCTCTTCGAGTTTTGCTATCTCTTCTCTCGATTTTTTGATCTCTTCCTTCTCTTTCGTTATGTTTTGAAGCTCCTCTTTAAAGAGGCTGTTTAGCTGTTCGTCTTTTTTCTCGAGCTCCGCAAGTTTTTTCTCGTACTCTTTGTTTAAGGCGGCAAGTTTCTCTTCGTATTTTTTCTCCGCCTCCGTTTCTATCTCTTTGCTTTTCAATCTTGCGTTTTGAAGTATCATGTTGGCTTCGTTTTCGATAGCTTTCGCTTTCGCTTCCGCCTGAGCTATGAAAACGTCGTAGTTTGCCTGCTGTATTTTTTTAGCTATGAAAAAACCGACGGCTCCTCCCGCCGCGGCCACTATTCCGCCAAAGGCTATCTCTATCAGCATCTTTTTCTACCTTTTTATCTCTAAAATTTTTTCGGGGGTTATGTAATAATCGGCTTTTACATCGTGCAAATCGCATATCGGTTTTTTAGTGAAACACTCTTTAATCTGTATAAAAACTATTATAGGTTTGTATGGAAGTTTTGCGAAAAATCTATCATACATACCTTTGCCGAACCCTATTCGCCGATAGTTTCCGTCAACCCCCACGACAGGAACTATCGCAAGATCTATTTTAGGATGTTTTAAAAAAGAGTTCGGCGGTTCTTTGATCGAAAATTTTTTCCGCCGAAAAGGCAATCTAAATTTTACTATTTTAAAGCTGACACCTTCCATAAACGGAACGAAAATATTATATTTTTTTCTTCCTTTATTTAAAAAAGGGAGAATGTTCGGCTCGTTTTTTAAAGGAATGAAAGCCAAAATGTTTTTCGGTTCGTATAGATCGAATATTTTTTCCAGATTTTTAACGATTTTTTTATCTTTCGTTTTTTTGCCCGTTCTCGATGCTTTTTTTAGCCGGTCGAGACAAAACTCTCTAAAAAATTTTTTATTTAAATTTGTTTTTTTATTTTCTTGATTCAAATTAAGCCTTTTTTTAGTATGATTTTTCAGAACAAATTTTAACATAAGGTTAGAGAATGAAAAAGAGTATCATTACAATTTCTCTATTTGCGTCTTTGCTTTTTTTCTTAAGCGGGTGCGAATCCAAAAGCACTAAGGAATCCGTTTCTAAAGAGCCTTCGCCTTCGGCTTCCCGAACCGTTTCGAAAGCGGAGGAGAGAACGGTCATTTTAACGGACGTTAACGGTAAAAAGCTCGTTTTGAAACAGGTTAACAACGGTTTTAAAATAGAAGGAAACGATAAGATTTTGATGGTGGATTTTTTTGCCACTTGGTGTCCTCCCTGCAAAGCCGAAATCCCTCATCTTGTAAATTTGCAAAACAAATATAAAGACAAGATAAAAATCATAGGTATTTTGATGGAGGAAAATAAAGACATTGAAGAATTGAAAAATTTCATTAAATACTTCAATATTAATTACGACATATTCGTCGGAAGGGGAAATTACGATCTGGCCTCTTTGCTCGGAGGAGTTAGCAGTATCCCTCTTTTGGTAATGTACGATAAGGACGGAAACTATATCACTCACTATATGGGAGCGGTTCCCGAAGAGATGATAGAAAGAGACATTCAAAGAGCTTTGGACGAGAGATGATAGGGTTTATAAAAAAGGGTTTGGCCAAAACTTTAGGCGTTATAAAGGAGAACGCTCCTAAAAACAGAAGTTTCGTAACTAAGGACGAGCTTGAAGAGATTTTGTTAGAAGCGGACGTCAGTTACGATACGGTTGAGGAGATAATCTACTATCTCCCCCCGGGCGAAAAGGTTAAAAGAGGCGATTTGCGGCAGGTTCTGCTTGCCTATTTTAGAGAGCTTCCTTTGAAGGATAAGAGAGACGAAGAGGAGATAAAACCTTTCGTGGAGCTCGTTATAGGGGTTAACGGAGCGGGTAAAACCACGACGATAGCGAAGCTTGCGAACCTTTATAAAAAAGAGGGATTTAGCGTGATGTTAGCCGCGGGGGACACTTTCAGAGCGGCGGC
>CAZPVZ010000027.1:0-20656 GCA_964590185.1 uncultured Campylobacterales bacterium | reverse complement strand
CAAACACGAAAGTTTCATATACCTTCTATCCAACATAATTTACAGTTTTTCGACATACATAGTTATACTTTCGATTCCTTACGCTTTGGATAAAGTCTCGATGGCTCACTTCTCCTCCGCTTTGAATGTGGTAATGCTTCTTATTTTCATATTCGAATTCGGACTTACGGTGAGCTTTTTGAGATTCGCTCAGCTTTACGAAATATCGAACGTCTTAAACGCGCTATTGCAAATATTTATCTATACGCTAATAGTGCTTTTTGCCTTTACCGTTATGGGAGAGCCTATAAATCTATGGCTTCATATAGACAAGATAGAGATGAACGAATCCCTCATATATCTATCGAGCGCGGCTTTGCTATCTTGGGTATTTTTAAAAAGCTACTTTTTAGCCAAATCCAACATCAAAGCGATATTCAAACACGCTTTAACGGTACTGATTCTTAGAGCGATCTTTTTGGGATACCTTTTCCTTACTCATAAAAACTCTTTGAACGAAATTTTCATATTTTTATTCATTATCCCGTTTCTTATCATTTTTTTCATAAATATCAAAGAAAATATAAAAAATTTAAAACCTCTTTTTGATATAATTAAAAAGGATATAAAATTAAAACTTTTTTCCCATAGAATAAAAAAATATATAACCTATTCGTTTTTAACCTATATCATCGGGGCTCTGTTTATCTATACGAACAGATACCTGATTATCTATTTGACGGAGAAAAAAGCCTACTCTCTTTTGGCCGAATTAGGATACGCTATGAGTTTTTTGGGGCTTATTTTAATTTTCATAACCTCCATAAGAACCTATTTCATATCGAAATTTAATATTTCCGATATAGAAAACATAGGAAAATACATAAAAACCGTAAAAAAATACGCTCTTTACTATTTTCCCTTTTCGGTCCTATTTTCGGCTCTCATAGCCGGAGTGGTCTATCTGATAAAACCATCCTATTTAACCTATCAGTCGAGCGTTTTCGTATTTATTTTAATCTTTGCGAATATGGTTATATCTTATTACAGTCTTTTTACCTTACTTTCCAAAACTTTTAACTATAATACACTGGAACTTAAGTTAAATATTTTAAGATTGTTTTTAGTAATAATAAGCGTTAGGTTTCTATTCGATCCGAATCCGATTTTCGGATTTTTTCTGATAAATTTTTGGATCGTATTTGTCGAATTTATATTTGCCAAAATCGTTTTAAGCAGAGTGAGAAGAAAGGAAATAGCTTATGCCACTATTAAGAGTACTTAACGATATTTTACTTTTCCTATTCATTTTCGGAATGTATAACGACAACTTCTTAGTCGATATAGGGGGACCGAACATCCTAAAAATCATTATGGTAACCTTCATATTAGTAAACATGAAAACTCTCATAGAAAACGTAACGAAAAATTTCACCCCCATACCGAAAACTTTTTTGTTGTTATTTTTCTTCTTAATGACTTCGATGTTAATAGTTCAATTAAGAGATTTGAGAACAGATCTTGTGGATAATATATTTTTTGCGGCGGCGATTTTCGTTATCTTCTACTATTTTACCTTTTATAAAGATTTGAAAAAAGTTTTATATTTCATGTGGTTTTCGATGATGGTTTCCGTCGTAATCTGCTTTTTTAACGAACCGATATCCCCATGGACCTTCAGAACGACGGGAGGAACCGGAGATCCTAACGAATTCGGAGCTCAACTTGCATCTTTCATATTTTTATCGATATATCTTTATACGCAAAACAGAAACATTCCGTTTTTACTCTCCTCTTTAGCGTTCGGAATATACGGACTCTTAAAAGCCGGTTCTATGTCGGCGATGCTGACTCTTTTTATTTTGCTATCTTACATAGCAATAGTCAGATACAGAGAAAACATAAAAAACCTATTCTCCATAAAGTTTCTTTTAGTCGGCGTGCTTTTAATATGGGCGTTTTTTCAATTCGATCTTGCCAACAACAAACTCATAAAAGATTTCTTAGGCAGAACCCACTCCACGGCAACCGCCGAAACGAGATACAGATCTTGGCAATCGGGATTTAACATGATAAAGGATAACTTCTGGTTCGGAGTGGGAATGGGAACTTTCGCGGAACACAATCCCAAATATCTAAGAAAGGCCTATCTTGACGAAAGCGCGAGAGCCGCACACAACATCTACGTAAAACTTTTTGCGGAATCGGGAGCCTTAACTTTTGCGGCATTTTTGCTGTTTTTAGCCACACTGATAAAAACGGAGTTTTTTCGAGTCATCCATTCCGACCTGTTTTGGCTGCAAGCGTCGGTTTTGGCCTATCTGATTATGGGGATGACGCTCGGAATCTTTTACGATAAATATTTTTGGCTCGGAATAGCGGTTTACGCCAACGTGGCGAACTCACTTCTTCAAAAAAGGTTGTCGGTTTGAGAATAGTTCATATAATTACGGACCTATACACCGGTGGAGCGGAAAAGTTCTGCGTGGATCTATGCAACGAACTTTCCAAAAATCCGGAAAACGAAGTATATCTTTGCATACTCGGAAAAGAAACCGACTCCATCCTATACGACAACATTCTCCCTTCCGTAAAGAGAGTCAATCTCGGCAAGGAGAGAGGATACGACATCAAACTCGTCAAAAAACTATACGCTTTTTTAAAGGAAATCAGACCGCATGTCGCTCACACCCATTTAAGGGCCCAAGCCTACTCTTTTTTGCCTCTTATTTTACTAAACATTCCGAATATCCATACGGTTCATAACGTAGCTTACAAAGAGATAGGAAAACCGGTAAGGCTTCTTTATAAGATTCTTTATAACTTTTTTAATTTTACTCCGGTAGCTATAAGCCACGAAGTGCAAGAGACCGTCAAAAAAGAGTACGGAGAGAAATTCGACAAACTCGTCTATAACGGCACCAAAGCCGTAGAGAAGAGCGAAAAATTCGAAGAGACGAAGAAGGAGATAGAAAGCTTTAAAAAACATCCCGATACGAAAGTCTTCGTTCAGATAGGAAGAGTCGGAGTCCAAAAAAATCAAAAAATGTTAATAGAGGTTTTCGAAGAGCTTATAAAAGAGCAGTTTGACATCTCTTTGCTTATGATAGGTTTTACCGGTGAGGGCAATCCCGAAACGGAAAAATACTACAAAGAGTGTCTATCTCTCATAAAATCTCCGGATAGAATAAAATTCATAGGAGAAAAATCCAATATAGGAGACTATCTGATACTATCGGAAGCGATGCTTTTATCCTCCCTATACGAAGGTCTTCCGATAGTCGTTTTGGAAGCGATGTCGGCGGGGAAAGCGGTTGTTTCTACACCGGCGGGAGGAGTCGTTGACGTCATAGAAGAGGGAGTAAACGGATACCTTTCCGAAAAGATAGACGCCGTTTCGTATCTTAAAGCGATAAAAAAATATCTCTTAAAACCGATAAGAGACGAGAAAAAAATAAAATCCATCTTTCAAAAAAAGTATTCGATAGAGAAAACGGCTAAAGACTATATGCGAATCTACGAAGAAAAAGGATGTTTTTTAATATGAATAAAAAATTACTGCTGATAGGTCCCCGTTTTACCAAAAAAGATCCGACCATTACGGGCGGGACGATGATACTTTTTGAAAGACTTCTTGACGATTTGGATAAATTGGGAGTCGAATACGAGGCGATAGATACGAACGCGCTAAATTACAAAAATTTCGTTCACGCTTGGTTTAGCGCCATGGGAGAATTCTTAAAAAAAGTAAAAAAATGCGATCACGTCTCCATACACGGAACGATAAATCACTATCTCTTTTTAGCTCCTTTCGTTATTTTCATATCCAAACTTCTTAGAAAAAGCGTCAGTCTTAGAAAATTTGCCGGAAATTTCAACGAAGTTTACGAAAAAGGAAATTTTCTTATCAAAAAAGATATAGAATATATTCTAAAAAAGTCGGATTTGAACTTCTTTGAAACGAAATATTTGGTAAAGTACTTTAAAAAGTTTAATAAAAACACATATTGGTTTCCAAACGTTAGAGAGAGAAAGATAGAGCCGGATCTAAACAGAAAGTTTAAAAAGAGATTCGTTTTCATGAGCCAAGTAAGGGAAGAAAAAGGAGTAAGAGAGCTTTTGGAAGCTTCCAATATGATGGAAGATGGATATACGCTTGACGTTTACGGCTTTTTTTACAACAACGAATTTAACGAAGACTCTTTTAAAAATTATAAAGCCGAGTATAAAGGAGCTCTCTTATCTCACGAAGTTTTGGACGTTCTTAAAACCTACGACGTTTTGATACTTCCAAGTTACAGAGAGGGATATCCCGGCATCGTAATAGAGGCTTTCTCTCTCGGAATACCGGTTATAGTCACGAAACTCCCCTCTTTGACGGAGATAGTGGAGGATCGCAAAAACGGAATTTTAATAAACGTCAAAAGCGCAAGAGAGATTTACGAAGCGATGAAACTCTTCAACGAAGACAATTACGGACGATTTGTACGAGAGGCTTACAAAGCTTTCGAACCTTTCGATTCGATGAAAAGGACAAAAAAATTTTTGGAGCTGATCGATGGACATAGATAGCATTTTCCATTTATACAGGAACATATATTTCAAACTCCCAAGAGGAGTTAGGGCTTTTATGGGAGATCTTTACGGCAGTTTGCCTCTTAGCGTGAGATTCGGCAAAGCTTACGACATTCACAGAGCCATATTGGAAAAATTCGAAAGTTCCGACGACACTTACAGGCTCGATTTTATGTTTAACAAAACTTTGGAAACTTTAAAGTTCGCCGAAGAGAACATCCCCTATTATCAAAAGATATTTAAAGAAAGAGGCTTCAAAACGGAAGATTTCAAACATTTTGACGATCTGAAAAAGCTTCCCTTTCTAACGAAGTCGATAATCCAAAAAGAGCTTGACAATCTATATACGGACAAATTCGACAAACCGGTTCCCTACTATACCGGAGGAAGCAGTTCCACGCCTATGAAAATGTATGCTCCCTTAAGCATCTCGAGAGCGAAAGAGAAAGCTTACAGCCTATACTCTTTCGAACAGCTCGGCTACAAATACAGAGACAAAACGGTGGCTTTGAGAGGAAGAGAGACGGCTGATCCCGAAAAAGGAATATATTGGGATTACGAGATGGTCGATAACTATCTGCAGCCTTCCGGAAACTATTTAGAAGTTCCGTATATAGAAAAAATCGTAGAAGAGATTAAAAAGTTCGAACCGAAATACTTCTACGGCTATCCCAGCGCGGTTTTATCCTTCATGAAAGCGTGCAGACTCAAAGGAATAGAACCCATAAAAGGAATAAAGGGAGTGTTTTTAATCTCGGAGACCGTCTTTCCGGAGTACATAGACGATATGAACGACTTTTTCAAATGCCCGGTACTCTCCCACTACGGACACACCGAGAGAAACACGATGGCTTACAAAATAGATCACGGTCCCTACCACTTTTTCGGCTCTTACGGTCTAACGAGAATCATAGACGACGAGATCGTAACTCTCTCTTTCGACAACATCGTAATGCCTTATATCAACTACAAAACTCAAGATTATATAGAGGGAGAGGTCGAGTTCTACGAAGGAACGGACGTCGTTAAAAACTTAGCGGATATCAGAGGAAGAATCCAAGAGTATCTCGTAACCAAAGAGGGAAACGTCATATCCATACTCTCGATAGGAGCCGGACACTACAACTCTTACGACTATGTCGATCAAGCCCAATTTTATCAAGACACTCCGGGCAAAGTGATCCTTTTTGTGCAATCCGAACATCCCGAAAAAGTCAAAAAAGAGCTTATGAAAAAACAAATGGAAGAACAGGTAAAATATGCGATAGAGTTCGAGATTCGATTTAAAGACAAAATAGAAAAAAGCAAAAGGGGAAAAAGAATTTTGGTGGTTCAAAAACTCGATGTGGAAGCTTTTAAAAAGAGAAAGAAAGAAGAGCATGAGCAAGTTTCTTAAATACTATAACACTTTAAAGTATTTAAAGCCTACTCAAATAGAGTACAGGCTCTATTATCTTTTAAGAAACAAATACAGAAAAATTACGAACTTTTCGTATCCGCTCTCTCTTCCTCGTGAAAGCGCGGATATAAAATTGAAACCGAGCATACCGAGTTTGCAATCTTTCCGAAAGGAAGGGAAGAGAAAATGCTTCGAGTTTTTAAATCTCAAGGAGTGTTTTGAGAAGATAGATTGGAACTTTGAAAAGTTCGGAAAACTATGGGCATACAACCTAAACTATTTCAACTATCTCGAACAAAAAGAGATGGATAAAGAGGAGGGAATAAAGCTCATAAAAGAGTTTATAGAAAACATCAAAGAAAACGAAGAGGGGCTTGAGCCTTATCCCATCTCCCTAAGAGGGATAAACTGGATAAAGTTTCTCTCTAAGCATTCGATAAAAGATAAAACCGTCATAAATTCGCTCTACGCCCAATATAAAATATTGGCGGACAATCTCGAATATCACGTTCTGGGAAACCATATTTTGGAAAACGGATTCTCCCTCCTTTTCGGAGGATACTATTTCAACGACGAAGAGTTATACGAAAAGGGAAAAGAGATAATAAAAGCCGAGCTTGAAGAGGAGATACTTCCCGACGGCGCCCATTTCGAGCTAAGTCCGATGTATCATCAGCTCATTCTATTTAGAACGCTCGATAGTTTAAATCTCGTTCAAAACAACGACCTTTTCGGAAAAGAGCTCGAAGAGATTTTGCAAGATAAAGCTTCTTTGATGCTCGGATGGCTAAATCGCATCACTTTTAGAAACGGAAACATCCCTCTCTTTAACGACTCTACCAACAAAATAGCTCCGACTACGAAAGAGCTGAACGAATACGCCGAAAGTTTGGGAGTGAAAGAGAGAAAAACGTCTTTAAAAGAGAGCGGATACAGAAAATTTGAAAACGATCTTTACGAACTCATAGCGGATGTCGGCAACATAGGACCGGACTATATCCCCGGACACGCCCACAGCGACACTTTCAATTTCGAACTTTATGTAAACGAAAAACCTTTCATAGTGGATACCGGAGTTTCCACCTACGAAAACAACGAAAGAAGATTTATAGAAAGATCCACATATTCGCACAACACCGTCAAGATAGGAAACTACGAGCAGTCGGAAGTTTGGTCGAGTTTTAGAGTCGCAAACAGAGCCAAAATAGTCTCTTTAAAAGAGAGCGAAAACGAGGTGGAAGCCACTCACAACGGTTACGAAAAAATAGGTTTTTTGCATACGAGAGCATTTAGAGCCGAAAAAAACGAAATAGTGATGGAAGATAAAATCTCGAAAATAGAGGGCAAAAAAGACAAAGATATTGAAAAGACGGCGTTTTTGCATTTTCATCCGAGCGTAAGCGTAACCGTTTTAAACGATACCGTCAAAACGAACATGGGCGAGATTAAGATAAAAGGTGCAGAAAAAATTGAAATAGACGATTTTTATTACGCGCCGGAATATAACAGGCTAAAAAGGTCTAAAATGGTAAAAATTAAATTTAAAGATAATTGTAAATATATATTTACTTTTGTTACGAAAAGTTAATTTTTCTTTTTCCGAGAAAAGAAAGGAGAATTGGATATGAAAAGTTTAAAAGTAAAAAAATTATCGGTCTGTTATGTTTTTTTGTAGTAATTTTAAATATTTACTTTGATTCACAATTTAAATTTTAATAGTACAATAAAGTTTTTTTACCTATAATAATAAATAGGTAATTTGTAAAGAAAAATATAACAAAGTAAAAACCATAAAAGGATTGTCAGATGAGAATAATCAAATATACTCTCATATTAACCTTATTCGCTTTAATCTTTTCGGGTTGTGCGGCCAAAAAGAGAGAATTTATCCTTTTTCAGGGAAAAGTTCCGCCCGCACCTAAAGAGAAGATAGCTCAAAAACCGAAAAAGCCCTATCAATACAAAATAGTTCCTAACGATAGGCTCTCCATACTGTTTTACAACCATCCGGAACTTAGCACGAGAGACATAAGATCGGCGATTACCGCCGGAAGAATCGGTATCTTGGTAAATCCGGACGGAACGGTAAGGATGCCTCTTATAGGAACAGTGAAAATAGCCGGCTTAACGGTACAGGAAGCGACGAATCTTCTTATAAACGAATACTCCAAATATATCAAAAACGCCCATTTGTATTTGGAGGTGTTAAACAAAAGAGTTTACGTGCTCGGAGAAGTCAGAAGACCGGGTAAAATTCGTATAACCAACGAAGTTATGAATCTTGTGGAGGCCATTTCCGAAGCCGGAGGATTTACGGATTTCGCGAAAAGAAATTCCATAAAAATCATAAGAGGCACGCCGTCTCATCCGATAGTTGAAAACGTGGATCTTACGAGTTTGCAAAAAATGGCGAGTGAGGATCTGACTCTATATCCCAACGATATAGTTTACGTAACTCCGAACAATATGAGAGCGACGAATTTGGCCATAGCCGATATGATGCCGGGACTCGATTTCGTAACAAGACTATTGACCGCTCTTTATACGGGTAAAGAGTTGACAAACACATATATGTTCAACGTAAACGATACGTTTAAATAATTGGAAAAAGGATAGAAAATATGGCTAATTCCGTACAATTAGATAGAATGGAGAGAAATAACGCGGATATCCAGCGTGTTTTAAAGGTAATAAAAAGACACAAGCTAATGATCCTGTTAACGACGCTCCTTTTCCTATTGGGAGGAGCGTTTTATACCTATATGGCCACGCCCGTATATGAATCGGAAGCCACCATCAAAGTAAGCAAGGAGAGGCTCGATCTTCAATTCACCTCCGTTATAAGAGCAATGGGGCTCGATACGGAAGCGAGTCTTATAGATACGGAAATAGAGATATTAAAATCGAGAAACCTTATAGACAAGGCTCTCGAATCCGTCCATTACAATGTAAGATATTTTACTAAAGATGGGCTAAAAACGGTAGAGCTATATAAAAACTCTCCTTTTACGATAAAAAATCTGGTCATAAAAGACCCCGCTTTTTACGGACAAAAATTTATCGTCGAGCAAAAAAGTAAAGATACCTACCTGCTAAAAACAGACGACTCCCTTTTTGCAACTTTAAAAAGAAAAATATCTTCTCTTTTGGGAAGCAAGAAACCCGTTTTAAAATATAAAGAGATACACAAATTCGGCGAGAAGGTGGACAACGACGTTTTTTCCTTAACGATAGAGAAAAATAGAGATTTCCAAAACGGATACTACTATTTCTATTCCGAACCGAAATATATCATCATAAAAAACATAAACAACAATTTGGAAGTCTTCTCCGCCACTAAAAACGCGGCCGTCATCAAACTCGTATATGACGATACGAACGCTCAAAGAGCGAAAGATTTCTTAGACAGTTTAACAAGAATCTATCTAGAGCAAAGCGTCAGCCAAAAAACGAGCGAAGCTTCCAAAGCTTTGGCGTTTATAGAGGAACAACTTAAAAACGTAAGCAAAAAATTAAAAGAATCGGCCATAAAACTTGAAAATTTTAAAGAAGAGAACAATATAGTGGACGTAGGGATAGAGTCGGACGTAACGCTGAGAAAATTGAGCGAACTCGAATCCCAACTAAACGACATCACTTTACAAGAAAATAATCTTCAAATAATTTACGAAGAGTTCCAAAAAGGAAACTACAGCGCAATAAGCAGTCTAACCGCGGATTTTCCGGTTCTTGAAAAGATGTTGACGGATCTTATCTCCACGATAAACAAGAAAAACGAACTTCTCGTAGATTATACGGAAAACCATCCGGAAGTCTTAAAAGTAACTTCGAAAATAGAAGAGTTGAAAAGGTCTTTGGAAGATACGATAGAGAGTATGCTTGAAACTACCAAAGAGAAGAAAAAATCTCTCGAAGATATCATTTACACCCAAGAGACCGGCCTTATGAAACTGCCGGAAAAAGAGAGAATTTTGGCGGATCTGAAAAGAAAATACCTCGTTAACGAAAAAACCTATTCCTATCTTTTGGAGAAACAGGCCGAGATGTCGATCAATAAAGCGGCAACCGTATCCACCAATAAAATATTGGATTACGCAAGCATGCCTCATCAGCCGATAAAACCGGTGAAAGCTTTCGTACTATCCGCAAGCGGACTTTTGGGATTGATTTTCGGACTTTTGGGAGCGTTTATAAGAGATTATCTGGACACTAAAATAAAAACGAAAGAGGATATAAGCGAACTTACGAAACTTCCCATATTCGGAGTCATACCTTTCGTTAAGGACATAACCGGCAAAAACAAACTTTTCGTTATCAGCGATCCTCAATCTTTAGCAAGCGAATCGATGCGTACGATTAGAACGAATCTGGATTTTATAGCCACGGAAAACGACGACAAAAGCAAAGTCGTAGTCATAACCTCAACCGTACCGGGAGAGGGAAAAACGACGATAGCGGCCAATCTTGCGGCGGTACTCGGAAATAGCGAAAAGAGAACGATAATATTGTCTCTCGATCTTAGGAGACCGAAACTTCATTCGATTTTCGGCATAAGCAACAAAAGCGGTATGAGCACCATTTTAGCGGGCAAAGACGATTTAAAAGAGGTTATTTGGGAGCATCAGCAAATAAAAAATCTCGACATAGTTCCTTCCGGTCCCATTCCTCCGAATCCTTCGGATCTTATAGAATCAAAAAGAATGGAGGAGGTATTTGAAATTTTAAGAAGAGACTACGACTATATCATAATCGATTCTCCGCCTATGGCTTCGGTAACCGACGCCATTTTGCTAATGAAAAACGCAAACGCTTCTTTAATAGTATTTAAGTCGGAATACTCCGAAAAAGAGTATGTAAAAAATTTAAACGAAACGGTGGAGATGTACCGCTTAAAACATATAGGAATCATCCTAAACGGCGTCAAACCCAACAACATGCCGGAAAGCTTCTCCAAATACAACTACGTTCCTTATAAATAACTCCCGAAAAAGAGAGGTTGCGATATTAATTTCGCAATCTCTTGTTTCGTTAAACTTTGATTTAATATAATTTTTAATATATTAATATTACAATCATACACCGATTTTTAAAATAGAAGGCGTAAAAGTGCTGATAGAACCGATTCTCGCTTTTTTTTTATCCCTCCTTTTTAACGCACTTTTAATAAAATATGCTTTTTCCGTAGGATTGGTAGATATCCCCAATCATAGAAGCTCTCACACTTCTCCGGTTGCGAGAGGAGCCGGAATAGCAATCTTCTTATCGTTTATCATAACCATGGCTCTATTTCATTCGGATTTAATGATTAAAAATAAAGGCTTTTTTTTAGGAGTCACTTTAGTTTTTTTAACGGGAGTCGTTGACGATAAAATAGAAATATCTCCGAAAACCAAATTTCTGTTTTTAATAATAGCCACTCTATTTATCTACTACTTTAACGACATAAAAATAACATACATAGGAACCTATTTCGGCTATACCGTATATCTTCCCTCATGGATGATTTTGCCGTTTACGATTATAGCGGTGGTGGGATATACGAACGCTTTAAATCTGATAGACGGACTCGACGGCCTTGCCGGTCTCATATCTTTAATCATATTCGTCTCATATTTTTATATAGGATATATTCATTTTGACGATTTCATGATTTACGTAAGTTTGATAATGATATTTTCCCTTTTGGGTTTTCTGCTTTTCAATTGGAACCCCGCAAAAGTTTTTATGGGAGATAGCGGCTCTTTGGTTCTCGGTTTTTCGATAGCGGCCGTTAGCATAAAAGCAACCCAATACATAAGCGTAACTTCGGTTCTTTTTTTAACGGCCGTTCCGATTATAGACACCTTCTCCGTCATGATAAGACGGCTTCAAAGAGGAATCTCTCCGTTTAAAGCCGACAAAAACCATATGCATCACAGAATAAACAACTGGAAAGCGTATGTAGATTACACGGTTTTGATGCTCGGCATGATCCAACTCTGTTTCTCCCTAATCGGTATCAGATTGCACGAGCAGCACGACACTATGAATCTTATAATCTTTATCGTGTTATTTTTCCTATTTTTCAACTTTTTGGACCCGAGAAACAAAAGAAGACAGAGATTGACCATAACGGAATTGAGACTCAAATTCATCAACTTCGCCGAAAGCATAGGTTTAACAATAAACGGAGCGATAATCATATTTTCCATACTGACGGGAATAGTCCTATTTCTTAAATTTTATCATTTTTAAGAGGCTATAAGCTATTTTTGTTATACTTTCTTTCTCTTTAATAAAAAAGTCTAACGAGTAAAAAAAGATGATATACGAACACGAAATTCCCTCGGGAAGCAAACTCTATTTCGGAAAAAGCGCAAAATTAAAAAGAGAAATAGAAAAAACGGCCAGCGAAATTCTATTCGAAAAAGGGTATGAAGAGATAGTAACTCCCTATTTTTCGTACCATCAGCACAACAGTTTGGAAGAGAAGAAACTTATAAGATTTTCGGACGAGAAAAATCACATCTTATCTTTAAGAGCCGACAGCACGCTGGATGTCGTAAGACTCACGACAAAAAGACTCGGAAGAAGCGTTTCGCATAAGAAATGGTTCTACATCCAACCGATATTCAGATATCCGAGCAACGAATTTTATCAAATAGGCGCGGAGAGAGTAGGGGATACGAATTTGAAAGAGATTATTTCGGATATGGAAGCGATTATGAAAAAACTCTCTCTAAATCCGATTTTACAAATCTCCAACATAAACATTCCTAAAATCATCTCGGAAAATTACGAAATAGATACGGAAACGTTCAAAAAAGCCCATCTTGAAAAAATTTTAAAGAGTCGGATAAAATGGCTCCATAAACTCGCCTTTTTACAGAAAAAGGAACAGATAGAAAAGATCGTTAAAGAAGTTCCGGCGGAGATAAAAACGGAAATTTTAAAAATGGCGGAACTTTCCGAAAACATCTCTTGCGAAAACGTGGTTTTCGCGCCTCTTTACTATAGCGAAATGAGATATTATGACGATCTCTTTTTCAGATTTTTCATAAACAACAAAACTTTAGGAAAAGGGGGAATCTACGAAAGCGAAGGAATCCGCTCCTGCGGATTCGCCCTATATACGGATAACATAATAGAAGAATTAATATCACAAGGATAAAAATGAAAGCCGACCTGATAGTAGGAATTCAGTGGGGAGACGAAGGCAAAGGAAAAATAGTCGATCTTTTAGCCCAACGATACGACGCGGTTGCGAGATATCAAGGCGGACACAACGCGGGTCATACGATAGTGGTGGAAGGCAAAAAGATAGCCTTGCATCTCATTCCCTCCGGAGTTTTAAACGAAAAAGCCGTAAACATCATAGGAAACGGCGTCGTAGTAAGCCCCGAGGCGCTGATAAAAGAGATGTCTCAATTTGCCAATATGGAAGGCAGACTCTTTATCAGTGAAAAAGCCCATATGATTTTAAAACATCATATATTGATAGATCAGGCGAAAGAGAGATTAAGAGGGGACAAAGCGATAGGAACTACGGGAAGAGGAATAGGGCCGGCCTACAGCGCGAAAGTGGAAAGAAGCGGACATAGAATGGGAGAGTTAAAAGACGTAGAGAAGTTAGCGAACTCTTTAATCGAATACGCAAAAATAAACAAACCGCTTTTGGACGCCTTAGGCATAGAGTTCCCCTCAAAAGAGGAGCTTAAAAAAGAGCTTAAAGTTTACCGAGAAAAACTTCTTCCTTTCATAACCGACACGACGAAACTTATTTGGAATCTGATAGAAGAGAATAAAAAGGTGCTTTTGGAGGGAGCTCAAGGCACGCTTCTTGATATAGACCACGGAACCTATCCGTTCGTTACAAGCTCCAACACCGTATCGGCCGGAGCGTGTAACGGTTTGGGGCTGAGTCCCAAAAAGATAGGAAAAATACTCGGTATAGCCAAAGCCTATTGCACGAGGGTCGGGAACGGTCCTTTCCCTACCGAAGATTTTACCGAAGCCGGAAAGAGGATAAGAGAAAAAGGGCACGAATTCGGAACTACGACCGGAAGAGACCGAAGATGCGGATGGTTCGACGCGGTTGCCTGCCGGTACGCTTGCAGATTAAACGGATGCGACGAAATAGCGATTATGAAACTTGACGTTTTGGACGGTTTCGAAAAAGTCAAAATATGCACCGCCTACGAGATAGAGGGAAAGATTACGGAAGATTTTCCGTTTGAAATAGAAAAAGCAAAACCCGTATATGAAGAGATGGAGGGATGGGACAAAAGCGAAGGAGTGAGAAAATTCGAAAAACTCCCCGAAAGCGCCAAAAAATACATAAAAAGAATAGAAGAGCTAATAGGCGTAAAAGTCGGCATAATATCGACAAGTCCTGATAGGGAAGATACCATTTTGCTATGAAAAGAGACTTTTCCCCCGTTTTGAGGATAAAAGACGAACAAATCAAATCGATTGAAAGAAAACTTCGAGATCTTAGCGATAAAAAAACGGCGGCGGAAAAGGAAAAAGAGAGGCTTTTAAAAGAGCTTCTCTCCCAAAAACTTCCCGCAAATAACGAAAAAGCGGGAGTTTTGACTCTATTTAAAGAATCCTTATCGAATTTGAAAACTCTTATCGACGATAAGCGACGATTCATAGAGGAGATCGAAAAAGAGCTTGAAAAACTTCGAAAAGAATATAAAAAAGCTCTCATAGAATACGAAAAAATCAAATATATGCAAAACATATCCCTTAAAGAGCATAAAGAGGAGCTCGAAAAAAGAGAACAAAAGGAGCTTGACGAAATAGCCTCCATCTTATACGCGAGAGTAGAGAGATGAAAAAACTTATTTTTTTTCTAATTCCTCTTGCACTAACGGCACAAAAAAACGTCATCGAATGCAACAAAATATTCGAAGAAAGAAAAGAGGAGCTTTTAAGGGCGCTTGACGAAATAGACGAAAGACAGCAAGCGTTGGAAGCGTTGCAAAAAGCGAAAGAGGCCTTTTTGGAAAAAAAAGAGAAAAAACTTCTGAAAAAGGAGAGGGAATTAAACGCCACCTTGGAGACCATAAAAAGCAAAGAACAAAATATCTCGAAAATGCTTGAAGAAAATAAAAAAATACTTCAGGAAATAAAAAAGGCGAAGGACGATAAAATATCGGAAGCCTATCTGAAGATGAGAGATTCGGCGGCAGCTTCGATATTGCAAGAGATGCCAAAAAGAAAAGCCGCCAAAATACTTTTTAACCTTCCTCCGAAAAAAATATCCAAAATAATGGCCAAAATGGACCCGAAAGCCGCTTCGGGAATAACCGAACTTTTGGAAAAAGGGCCTCCGTTTGACGCGAACGCGAGCGAATAAAATTTTCTAAACATTTATTTACCAAACTTTGGATAGAATTTAGTAAAATTTTAAACTAAGGTATTTTGATGAAACTAAGACTTCCTCACGCACCATACATAGCCAATAAAATAGCGATAGACCTTCTAAACAGCGGTTACGTCAATTTTACGCAAGGAGTGGAGCCTGTAGTTCATTTTACCAAAGAGATTATAGAAGAAGACATAAAAAAAGAGGAGGCTCTTGAAGAGAAAGTAGAGGAAATTCTGGAAGAGAACGAAGAAGATATGGAATTTATGCAGATAGATAGAAGAAATATGTTCTGGCTTATCAAAAAAAGACTTGCGGACGAATTCGGGGTTTTGCTCTCTTACGAAGACAGATTCAACGATTTGGCTCACAAAATCCTTAATAAACTCTGGGATGAGGATTTAATCAACTATTCCGTTTCGGAAAATAAGATAAGAAACGTTATTTACAACGCAATTGAAAACTATTTTAAAAGTTTCGGAGAAATAGAGGAAGCCGTCATAGACAAAATCAACCATTATAAAAGAAAAGTGATTCCGGGATCGGAAGAGTACGAGATACTTTTCGAAAAACTTTACGAAGAGGAACTCAAAAAAAGAGGTATGCTGTGAAAAGGGAAGAGAGTTTGAAAGATATCTATATCTACATAGAAAACGGGATATTTTTAAAGGCCAAAAGTTTCGGCCATGAAGGAACGAAAACGGGAGAGATAGTTTTCAACACCTCCATGAGCGGCTATCAGGAGATAATCAGCGACCCGAGCTACGCGGGACAGTTTGTCGTATTTACGATGCCCGAAATCGGAAACGTAGGTTGCAACAAAGACGATATGGAAAGCAAAGGCGCCTATCTTTCGGGAATATTCGTTAGAAATTATCAGGAGAGATTTTCAAATTTCAGAGCCGAAGAGTCTTTGGGAGATTTCTTAAAAAGACACGAAATCTTAGGAATATGCGATATAGATACGAGATTTTTAACGAAAATGATAAGAGACGAAGGGGCTAAAATGATGATAGCCTCCACGGAGATCTCTTCCAAAGAGAAGCTGAAAGAGATTTTGGAAAACTCGCCGAGAATAGAGGAGATAGATTATATAAAAGAGGTAAGCACCGAAGAAAGCTACATCCATAAAAGCGGAAGATGGAACGATCAAACTCTCTCGTACAATCCTCCTCCGCCTCCGAAAGCGAAAATAGTGGCGATAGATTTCGGCGTCAAAAGAAACATCCTAAACGAACTCACTCAAGCGGGATTGGAAGTGGAGGTTATTCCGTATAAATTCAAAGCCGAAGATCTGATAAAAAGATACGAAAACAAAGAGATAGACGGGGTTTTCATTTCAAACGGCCCCGGAGACCCGTTAATCTTAAAAGAGAGCGCAAAAGAGATAGAAAAACTAACAAAAGCTGATATTCCGATGTTCGCCATCTGTTTGGGACATCAACTTCTATCGATAGCTCACGGATATCCCACTTTCAAACTTAAATTCGGACACCACGGAGGAAACCATCCGGTAAGGGACGAAAAGAGCAAAAGAGTGGAAATAACGGCTCAAAACCACAACTACAACGTTCCCGAGAACATTACCGAAATAGCCGAAATTACGCATATAAACCTTTTCGATAACACGATAGAGGGACTAAAATATAAAAACAAACCCGTATTTTCCGTTCAACACCATCCCGAAGCTTCACCCGGACCGAGAGAGAGTCGATATATATTTAAAGAATTTGCGGATATGGTTATATCCTTAAAGGATAAAAGATAGACCTCGTAAGTTTAACGGCCATAATAAGCGTAGCCTTTTTGGGAAGCCTCGGACACTGCATAGGAATGTGCGGAGGATTCGTAGTCGCCTATACGACGGCGAAAATAGACTCATCCGATACCAAAAAGAGGCAATTCGTATCCCATCTTGCCTATAATTTGGGAAGAATCACATCCTATGTAACAATAGGAGTCATCTTCGGAGCTTTAGGAAGCATTTTCATATGGAATAAGATAGCGATGGGCTCTTTTTACGTAGCCATAGGAATTTTTATGGTTTTGATGGGATACTCTCTAATGGGAAAAATAAGATTCTTAACCTCGATAGAATCCTCTTTGGCTACGAGCTCTTTTGTAAAAAAAGCATTTTCCAAGCTTATTCACTCCAAAAGCCTCTCAAGCTTTTTCCTTTTGGGTATGCTAAACGGATTTCTTCCTTGCGGATTGGTATATTTCTTCGCCGCAAGCGCCGCAAGCACCACATCTCCTTTTTGGGGAGGAGTGGTGATGCTCGTTTTCGGACTCTCCACAATTCCGGCTCTTTTAGGTTTCGGACTCTTCGTGGGATACTTTAAAAACACCTCTTTTAGAGAGATGATGATCAAACTCGCTTCGATAGTGATTATGCTTTTCGGACTGTATATGGTATATAAAGGGTATTGGTTCATTACCGATCCCAACGCTTCGATTCATACTTGCCACAAAATTCCGAAATAGTATTTGAAATATAATTAAATGTGATATAATTTAAATAGAGATTTCGGTATGCCAAAGGGCTTTTTTAATGATAAAAAAAATTATTTTTATTTTTTTAACGTCTCTATTCTTGCCTTTATCCTTATCGGCCAAATTCGTTTACATAAACGAAGATATACTAACTCCCATAGCTCAAACGAAAATAGAGCAGTTGGGGGAAGAGCTTTACCAAAAAACGGGAATATCTTTATACATAGCGGCGGTTAAAAAGATAAAAGAGAAAAATTTCGCCGCATTTATGGAAAATATAGCTAAAAATTTAAAAGAGCCCTACATCCTTTTAGCTTTTTCCGAAAAGGATCATAAAGTTGACCTTCTGCTTTCAAACGACATCCATTCTCTCATAAACAAAACGGACGTATTGATATTTTACGGTCCCATCATCCCCAAATTTTTTCTCGATAAAAAAGATAAATATTCGATGGGACTCTTTGAAGGCTATATCTACATAGCCGACAAGGTAGCCGACATTTACCATGTAAAACTGGTTACGAATTTAGGAATCATCAATAAAACGATCTACTACTTTTTCAAATATACGGTCTATATATTCTTAACCGTAATTCTCGGAATTTTACTTCTTTTCATATACAGAAGATACGAGAAGGAACGAAAGAAACGAAAGAGAAGAGAGAATTAATCTCTCAAATCCCTTACGCATCTGATATAAGCGTTTTCACTCTTTTTAGCGTGCTCCATCCTGCCGTCTCCAAATCCCACTCTCCATCCCTCGTCGTCGAATCTTTGATAAGTGGTCGAACTCCAATAGAAAGCGCTTCTTGCGTTTTCAAACTCCCCATAAACGGCCGGCGATCCCCTTTTTCTATCGGTTATGAAAAAGAGCTCTTTCGCATTCGGCAATCTCCAATCCTCATATCCTCCCAAAGAGAGATTTTCGCAATACTCTATAGCCTCGTAAAAATCTCCGATTGCATCGGAGGCTTTCGAATCGTCCTGCCACATAAGAGAGGTGCTTTTATCGATAACGACCTCTTTCTCGTCGTCCCTTTCCAAAAGAGGCTTATCCAAAAGATCTTTTTTAGCTCCTCTTACGCATCTTGCGTGAAACTTTTCGGAAACGGAATAGACTCTCGCAAAACCCTGTCCGTAACAAACCAACCAAGCCTGTTTGTCGCTAGACAAAGAGAGATTTTCGCTCCAAAATTTCCACGAATCGACATTATGGAAAACTCTCGGCAAAGAGTATCTCCAGCCCTCTTCATAAGCGAAATTTTCAAGATTTACAAGCTCTCCTATCGTAGGAAGCCTCCAATCCTCATATCCTCCCAAAGAGAGATTTTCGCAATACTCCTTAGCCTCCTCCCAAGGCAGAGAGACCCCTCCGTCCTTTTCATTATCCTGCCACATCAAACCGGTCGTATGATCCGTAACGATCCCGTTCTCGTCGTCTCTCGTATAATTTAGATCGTAACCCTTTTTATAATAGGCATCGTCAAAATCGGTATAACTTATAACCTGTCCCGTCTTTAATATCTTTCTTCTCTCAACACTCTCGATTTTCACTTTCAAAGGATCGCTCAAAGCGCTCTCCTCTTCGTTTTCGTTTACTGAAGAGACCGCATATTCGTAAATTCCGTCCTTCAACCCCTCATCTTTATAAAAATTATTTTCGCTAACTCCTATAAACTCCCCGTCTCTATAAACTTTATAATATTTCGCATCGGCAATTTCCGTCCAACTTATATCCACGATCCCGTCTCTAAAAACTCCCCTCAAACCGTCCGGAGGAGGCAAAATGTCGCTCTCTCTATTTTCAAAAAGCTCCGTGGAAAATCTCTTAAACTCATCCGTATCGGCCATAGCCTCCACGACCCATCTTTTCCCTTTCTCCTTAAGCATCCTTTTCCAAAAAGAGAGCCCCTCTTTATCCGCTTCCCTTCCCAAAATAGCCCTATAAGCCGTCTTAATAAACTCTTCGTCCGTCAATTTTCTATTTTCAAACTCTTCGGAAAAGAAAAAAAACTCCACCACGCTTTTTGGAGTCTCTTTTTTGTTTTTTAACTTCTCAACCCAAAAATTCATACCTTCCTCATCCGAATCCCTTTGAAGGATAAAACCGTAAAAACCGCTTACGAAAGCTCTCAGCCTATCCTCCGCATCGTAAGGTCTAAGAGAATATTTTACGGCTCTCTTTACAAATTCCTTCGAAAAGCCGAACTTGTAAAAAAGCTGCTCTTTAGAATACCCCTCCTCTATCTTCGAAACCCAATAGGAAACTCCTTCCGCTTCCCCCTCTCTGTCAAAAAAAGTAAGATATAGCCTCTTTACGAACTCCTCGTCGGATAGATTCAAATCTTTCATCTCTTCGCTATCGTAGAAATAGCGAACCGCCTCCAAAGCGCTCTCTCCGTTTTCCGCTTTATTTTTCCAATACTCTATCTCCTCTTCGCTCGCATTTCTATCAAAAACCCTTTTATAGAGAGTTTCGAAAAAAATCTCGCTCCTATAAGCCGCACTCAACGACAATACCCAAAAAAACAGAACAAAAACCGCTCTTTTCATAAAAACGCTCCTTTTCAAACGCAAACGGGAAAAATTCCCGTTCGAAAAAATTTCGAAAAATTTCAAATGATTTATATTAGTATCGGCAGAAAAAGAAAGCGGTTAAAAAAAAGAGCCGTTTTATTTTTCGATAGCTCTTTTTAAGTCGTCTATCAAATCCTCTGCGTCTTCAAGTCCCACGCTAAGCCTGATAAGCCCCTCGCTAACTCCCGCGGCTTTAAGCTCCTCTTTCGAAAGCTGTTGATGAGTGGTGGAAGCCGGATGCGTGATGATGGATTTGCTATCTCCTATGTTCGTTACCAAAG
>CAZPVZ010000026.1:0-8060 GCA_964590185.1 uncultured Campylobacterales bacterium | reverse complement strand
TTCATAAGCTATTACGATTATTATCAGCCGGAAGCCTATATCCCAAGACAAGATCTTTACATAGAAAAAGACAGCTCCATAAACGAAGAGATAGAGAGACTAAGACTCTCCGCAACCGCCTCTTTGCTCAGCTACAACGACGTTATCTGCGTAGCTTCGGTGTCGGCAAACTACGGACTCGGAAACCCTAACGAGTATAGAAAAATGGTTCAAATCATAGAGGTCGGAGAGGAGATAAACCAAAAAGATCTTCTCTTAAGACTCGTCGGGATGGGATACAAAAGAAACGACGACTATTTCGATAGGGGAAATTTTCGAGTAAACGGAGACGTTATAGACATCTATCCGGCTTATAGCGACGAGGAAGCCGTAAGAGTGGAATTTTTCGGCGACGAGGTGGAGAATATCTACTACTTCGACTCCCTAACCAACAAAAAGATAAAAGAGGTTAAAAAAGTCATCATTTACGCCGCAAATCAGTTTATCGTAGGACAAGAGAGACTCGCGACGGCTATAAAAGAGATAGAGGAGGAGCTTGCAAAGAGACTCGAATATTTCAAAAAAGAAAACAAGCTCGTAGAGTATCAGAGATTGAAACAAAGAGTCGAGTTCGATTTGGAGATGCTCGAGACTACGGGAAGCTGCAAAGGGATAGAAAACTACGCAAGACATTTAACCGGAAAAAAACCGGGAGAGACTCCCTACTCTCTTTTCGACTATTTCGAAGCGATGGGAGAGGAGTATCTTGTCATAGTGGACGAATCTCACGTGAGTTTGCCGCAATTTAGAGGAATGTACGCGGGAGATAGAAGCCGAAAGGAGATACTCGTAGAGTACGGATTCAGACTTCCAAGCGCCCTTGACAACAGACCTTTGAAATTCGACGAATTCATAAACAAAGCTCCGGCATACCTTTTCGTATCCGCAACGCCGGCGGAGCTTGAACTGCAGCTCTCAAAAAACTGCGTAGCCGAGCAGATTATAAGACCTACGGGACTTTTGGATCCCGAGATAGAGGTGATAGACAGCGAATTTCAGGTGGAGAGACTCTATGACGAGATAAAAAAGGTCGTAAAAAGGGGCGAAAAGGTTTTGGTAACGGTGTTAACCAAAAAGATGGCGGAAGAGCTGACGAAATATTATACGGAATTGGGCTTGAAAGTAAAATATATGCACGCAGATATAGACACCATAGAGAGAAATCAGATAATTAGAGGACTAAGAAGCGGAGAATTTGATGTTTTGATAGGAATAAATCTTCTAAGAGAGGGACTCGATCTACCGGAAGTCTCTCTCGTTGCGATACTCGATGCCGATAAGGAGGGATTTTTAAGAAGCGAAACCTCTTTGATACAGACGATGGGGAGAGCCGCAAGAAACGTAAACGGAAAAGTTTTGATGTTCGCTAAAAAAACGACGCGTTCGATGCAAAAGGCGATAGAGATTACGCAAGAGAGAAGAAAAAAACAGTTGGAATACAACAAAAAACATGGCATCACTCCAAAAAGCGCCGTCAGAAAGATGGATGAAAATTTAAAACTTCAAGATTATGATAAAATTTTACAAAAAGAAACCAAAAAGCAGAAAATCCCTAAATCTCAAAAACAGAGCATCATAAAAGAGCTTACCAAAAAGATGCACGAAGCCGCAAAAGCTTTGGAGTTCGAACTCGCCGCAAAATATAGGGATGAGATAGCGAAAATAAAAGAGCTTTAAAAGGATAGCCGATGCCCGATTTAAATAACCCCGATCTTTATATAAACAGAGAGCTTTCTTGGCTGAAATTCAATACGAGAGTCTTGCACGAAGCCGAAAAAAAAGAGAATCCCCTGCTTGAGAGATTAAAATTCATAGCCATTTACGGAACCAATTTGGACGAATTTTATATGATACGAGTCGCGGGACTCAAACAGCTTTTTTCAACGGGAATAGTCGTAACGGGTGCGGATCATATGACGCCTTTAGAGCAGCTTGAAGCGATAAGAAACTATCTGCACGAAGAAAAACTTCATGTAGAAAAACTGTATAAAGAGATCGTTTCGGAACTTAAAAAAGAGAATCTTTTCATAATAAGCGACTATAACGACATGAGCGAAGAACTAAAAAAAGAGGCTCAAGAGTTTTTTTTCAAAAACATCTTCCCCGTTATAATCCCGATAGCCGTAGATGCGACTCACCCTTTTCCCCATTTGAACAACTTAAGCTTCTCTCTCGCGGTCAAACTAAAAGACAAAGACAATCCGGAAGAGACCAAATACGGAATGGTAAGACTTCCGAGACTTCTTCCGAGATTCGTTCAGCTTAGAGAAAACACATATATTCCCATAGAATCTTTGGTGGAAAAAAACATAGATACGATTTTTCCCGGCTATACGCTCATAACCTCCGCCGCCTTTAGAGTAACGAGAAACGCCGACATCGTTATAGAGGAGGAAGAGGCGGACGACTTTATGGAGATTATGGAACAGGGACTAAGACTGAGAAAAAAGGGGGCGTTTGTCAGACTCGAAATACAAAGAAGCGCGGACGAGGAGCTTATAGAGTTTCTAAATTCGCATCTAAAAATTTTCAAAAGAGACATATACAAATACGACATCCCTTTAAATCTCGGAGCTTTATGGCAAATAGTGAACAACAAAAAATTCTCTCATCTAAAACTCGAGCCATACACCCCGAAAGTCCTTCCTCCGTTCGATTCCAACGAATCCATCTTCAACATTTTGGATCACGAAGAGGCGATACTCTATCATCCTTACGAAAGTTTCGAACCGGTTACGAAATTCATCCAAAGCGCGGCGAAAGACCCGAAAGTGTTATCCATAAGAATGACGCTTTATAGAGTCGGCAAAAACTCTCCCATCGTCCAAGCCCTCATAGACGCGGCGAACAACGGAAAACAGGTAACCGCGATGGTGGAACTTAAAGCGAGATTCGACGAAGAGAACAATCTGATATGGGCTAAAGCCTTGGAAGACGCCGGAGCTCACGTAATATACGGAATATCGGGCTTTAAAGTGCACGCAAAAATCACGCAGATAATAAGGCAGGTAAACAATTCTCTAAAAATATATACGCACCTTGCCACCGGAAACTACAACACCGCCACGGCTAAAATATACAGCGACGTAAGCTATCTGACATCCAAAGAGGAGATAGCCGAAGACGCCACGAGATTTTTTCATATATTAACGGGATTCTCCAAATACAAAAAATTAAACAAACTATCCATGTCTCCCACCCAAATAAAACAAAAACTGCTATATATGATAGAGGTCGAGAAAAATAAAAAATCAAGCGGCAGAATCATCGCGAAAATGAACTCTTTAGTGGATAGCGACGTGATAAAAGCCCTCTATAAAGCTTCGATGGCGGGCACGAAAATAGACCTTATAGTAAGAGGAATATGCTGTTTAAGACCCGGAATAAAAGGAATAAGCGAAAACATAAGAGTATTTTCCATAGTAGGAAAATATTTGGAACACGCAAGGATATTCTATTTCAAACACGCCGAACCCAACATCTACATATCGAGCGCCGACTGGATGCCGAGAAACCTCGAGAGAAGAATAGAGCTTATGACGCCCATTTACAATAAAAACTTATCTCAAAAATTATACGAAATTTTGCAACTTCAACTCCACGACACCGCCCTTAGATGGGAACTTCTAAGCGATACGAATTATCAAAGAGTCCTTCCTCCCTCCGGGCAAAAAGCCCTAAATTCTCAAGAATTTTTGGAAAATTATATCAATAAACTCTACAAATCCATGAAAAAAGACACCCTGCACTCCAAAAAATCGATTTTGGCTAAAAAAATAGAAGATAAAGGATGAATATGATTTTGGAATATAAAAACCTAAAACCGAAATTGGGCAAAAACACTTGGATAGCTCCCGGAGCTACGGTCATAGGGGAAGTGGAAACGGGAGAAGACGTTTCGATATGGTTCGGATGCGTGGTTAGAGGGGACGTCCACTACATAAAAATAGGAGACAGAACCAACATTCAAGACCTTAGTATGATTCACGTAACCCATTACAAAAAAGAGGACAAAAGCGACGGGTACCCCACTATCATCGGAAACGACGTAACGGTCGGTCATAGAGTAATGCTCCACGGATGCACGATAGAAGACGCCTGTTTGATAGGAATGAGCGCTACGATACTCGACGGAGCCGTCATAGGAAAAGAGTCGATAGTAGGAGCCGGGGCTTTGGTTACCAAAAATAAAAAATTTCCCCCGAGAAGTCTTATCGTAGGCTCTCCCGCCAAAGTCATAAGAAGTCTAACCGACGAAGAGGTAAAGGAGTTATACGCTTCCGCAAAAAGATACGTAAAGTTCAAAAATAATTATATTTAAAATAGATTTTTTACATAAGAAAACATAATAATTTCTTTTTAACTTAAAATTAAAAAATCTAATAATTCTTTAAAGAATAAAATCTTATAATTGTAAATGTTTTAAGCAAGTTTCCGATTCATATACGAAAACTTTGCAATCACTTAATCAACCAAAAGGAGACCTTATGGCGAGAGTTGTAGTTTTAGGAGCCGGCGTTTCCGGACATACGGCCGCTACTTTTCTAAAAAAATGGCTTGGTAACGACCATGAAGTCGTAGTCGTTACTCCAAACAGCAAATGGAACTGGATTCCTTCCAATATCTGGGTCGGCGTCGGACAAATGACCGTCGAAGACGTCGTTTTCGAGCTCGCTCCGGTTTATAAAAAAGCCGGAATAGACTATAGACAAGCAAAAGCGGTATCAATCCACCCGGAAGGAAAAGAGGGAAGCGATAAACCTTTCGTAACTATCGAATACACCGATCCTTCGAAACAGGGAGAAACCGAAGAGATAGAGTACGACTATCTCATAAACGCTACCGGACCGAAATTGAATTTCGACGCTACTCCGGGACTCGGCAACGGAAAAGGACAGATAGGAGACTATACCGTTTCGGTTTGTACGGCTCAGCACGCGGCTCACGCGGCTAACGAGTTGTCGATGGCCATCGAAAGAATGAAAAAAGGCGAAAAACAAAAATTCATAATCGGAACCGGACACGGTATGTGTACATGCCAAGGAGCGGCGTTTGAGTATATCTTCAACATAGATCACGAGCTTAGAAAAGCCGGAGTTAGAGATAAAGCCGAACTTCTTTGGATATCCAACGAATCCTTCTTGGGAGATTTCGGAATAGGAGGATTGCACCTAAAAAGAGGCGGTTACGCGGCAAGTTCAAGACTTTTTGCGGAATCCTTATACGTAGAAAAAGGCGTCAACTGGATAATAGGAGCTCACGTAAGCGGAGTCGATAAAGGGAAAATAGAATACGAACTTCTCGACGGAACCAAAGGAGAAGAGAATTTCGATTTTGCGATGTTAATTCCTCCGTTTTCGGGAGTAGGTTTAAAAGCTTACAATAAAGCGGGCGAAGATATCACCTCTACCGTATTCGCTCCTAACGGATTTATGAAAGTCGATGCGGATTACACTCCGAAACCTTACGAAGAGTGGAAAGCAAGCGACTGGCCTAGAACATACCAAAATCCGACATACAAAAATATGTTCGCGGTAGGTATAGCGTTCGCTCCTCCTCATCTAATAAGCAAACCTATGAAATCTCCTAACGGAACGCCTATCAATCCGACTCCGCCGAGAACCGGTATGCCTTCCGGTATCATAGGAAAAACGGTGGCTATGAGCATAAGAGATATGATCTTAAACGGAGCTACCGAACCTACTCATACCGCTTCAATGGCCGAAATGGGAGCGGCTTGCGTAGCGAGCGCGGGTAAAGGTTTAACCGACGGATTGGCCGCGGCGTTGACGGTTTATCCGGTCGTCCAAGACTTCGAAAAATATCCGGGAATAGGTAGAGATCTCGATTATACTTTCGGGGAAATAGGTCTTGCCGGACACTGGATCAAACACATCTTGCATCATATGTTCATCTATAAAGCCAAATTAAAACCGGGCTGGACCCTAATCCCAGAATAATAAATAAAAAAACCAAAAAAGGAGAGTATAAATGGAAGCGATCGAAAAAAACATAAAACCTTACGAACCGAGTTACAACACTATGGTTCCAACTCCGATAGTTCAATTTTTCAGAACTTGCATACTTTGGCAAATAGTTAGATTTATCGTTATAAATCTAAAAATGATAAGAGTCGTCCAAAAAAGCCATCACTAAAAAAACCGCCCTTTTCCTTCGGGCGGTTTTTCATCTTGAAAAAACGGGGACAGACATGGTAAAAGAGCTCGTAATATATCCCGACGAAAGAATACATATAGCCTCCACGGACGTCAGAAAATTCGACGAAGAGTTGGAAGATGTGCTTAAACACATGAAAGATACGATGGAGGCTAATAATTTGGAAGCTCTATCGGCCATACAAATAGCTTATCCCTACAATATAGTTTTAATAAAACACGACGGCAAATACTTGGAATTTATAAATCCCAGAATATTAAAAACCGAAGGAAAAATAGAATCCAAAGAAAAAACCGCATATTATCCGAATACCGAAGTTACGGTAACGAGATACAAAAAAATAAAACTGATTTACGAAGATAGAAAAGGCAATCCCAAACATATGGATATAGACGACGAAAAATTGTCGGTTACTCTTCAAAGAAAAATAGACTATCTATTCGGCGGAACGGTACTGGACAAACTTCCCAAAGAGAAAAGAGAAGAAGTCATAAAATCTTTAAAAGATCAAGGTTACGCTCCCAATATTACCGAAAGTAGCGTATGTCCCACTTTTACGCCTAAAGACTACTTCGTAAGTTTTAACGACAAAGTACTGTTTTTCGCTTTTTTGGGACTTTTTGCTCCTCTGTTTTCCTTAAAACCCGAAACCTTATCAAAAATATTCGCCTTCGAAAAAATAGCTTTCTTTTCAACCTTCATATTAATGATAGGATATTTTGTTTACGGACAATTCGACGCAAAAAAATATAAACAGTGCACGAGTTGTCAAATAGGCAACATGATAGGAGTTATGGCAAAAAGAGTGGCCGTAGCCGCAATCATCTTCACTCTCAGTTATTTCATATTCAAATAAAAAAGTTTGCAAAAACAATTTTCATTAACCGTCCGTTAATGATTCGTTAAACTATTAATAAATATAACTGCTATAATTTCAATCGTACAAGCGGAAGAAAAAAGATAAGCGACGGCAGCATAAAAAGAGATAAAAGAAATTCCACCACATTCCTAAGAGAGAAACAAACGACCGATACCGAAGCCCTAACAGTAAATCTTCCGCTTGTTACCGTCTCATCTTAAATTTAAGAGATTTCATTTTACCTCCTTTAAGAAGGGATAAAGTTTTTTCATACCGTAACGCGCTTTTCTCCTTTACTCCTTTACCTTTTCCGGCTGCCGTCGCTTCAAAAAAAGCAAAGTTTTTTAAGCAATGTTTAAGAAAAAATCAGTATAATTTCAACTCGAATTTAAAAGAACTTTCCTAAAAAGGTCAGATAGCTCAGTCGGTAGAGCAGGAGACTGAAAATCTCCGTGTCGGCGGTTCGATTCCGTCTCTGACCACCACTCCTCCTTTTTTGCCTTATTTTAAAAAAACCAACCAGACCAATTTCCACAGTTTCGACTAACCGATTTGCGCGCCTATATTTCCGTCGGAAATGGGCGCTTTTTTTATTTCCGTTTTATTATCACTCTAAACGTATATTTGACAAATTAACAACTAAAGTTTATAATAACGCAATAAAGTTTCTTAAATTTATAATTTTATGGTAAAATTTCGATAAAAAAACAGACAAAAGGAGTCCTCTATGGCAAAACACCACTTCGAGACGGAAGTAACGCAACTTTTAAATCTGATGATCCACTCCCTATATTCAAATAAGGAGATATTTTTAAGAGAGCTTATATCAAACGCTTCCGACGCTTTAGACAAACTAAACTACTTAACTTTAACGGACGAAAAATTTAAAAATCTCAAATACGAGCCGAAAATAGTCATAAAAACCGACAAAAAGAACAAAAAGCTGACGGTATCGGACACCGGTATAGGTATGGACGAAGCCGAT
>CAZPVZ010000025.1:0-3657 GCA_964590185.1 uncultured Campylobacterales bacterium | reverse complement strand
TTAAACTTTTTGTTTAATAATAATTCTTATCGGATCGAACAGCTCTTTTGCTTTTTGTATGAACGGATCGTTTAAAATCTCTTCTCCGTTTAGTTCTTTAGAGGAGGGGAGATCGGAAGCTATGCAGCTGTTTGAATTTTCTTCTCTATTTTCGATCTCTTCCATCATAGAAGAGGAGTTTTCGTTTGCGTGTAGCTCTTTTTCTTTTATCTCCTTTTCTATCTCTTCCTCTTTTTTATTGCAAGGGAGCATTTTGATTTTCGTATTTATTCCGAAAGTCTCTTTAACCAAAAATTTTATTACGCTCGAAGCGTGGCGCAAAATTTTTCTGCAATTTTCGTCCGCGCAAGAGATCATCGTAAGCGTTTCGTTTTCGAAACTTACGAATTCGACTCTTTTGCTAAAACACTCTCCGACTTCGAAATTTCTATCGTATAGGGAGTTTTTTAACTTTTCAAATAGGGTTTTGCAATCCTCTTTTTTCTCTTCCGTCAAATCCAAAAGGGTTTTTTGATGCGGTTTTTGGGGGGCGTGAAGGGTTTTGAGTCTCTCTTTTTCGCTATCTTTTTCTACGGATTTTATCAGTTCGTCTATCGTTTTTAGATTCGTAGCCTCCATCATTTTGAAAAATACCAAACTCAAAACGAACCCGCCGTCCGCGTTTAAGAAAAGAAGATTTTTCGATTCGCTTAAAATTCTGAAAAATCTTTCCGTTAATAGCGGAGAAAATCTCGGATCGTTTTCGAAAAATCTCTCCTTTAAATAGGCTATAAGCTCGTCTATGACTATTTCGCCTTCGTAATTTTCAAGCTCTTTGACAAATTCTATGATTTTTCGGCGGTCGTTTTCCAAAACCGCTTTGAAAATTTCGTCGATGATTTTAGGATCCAAAAGTCCTATCATAGAAGCTACGCTCTTTGCGTCTATGAAACCTTTGGAGTAGATGATTGCTTGATCCAAAAGAGTCAAAGTGTCTCTTAAAGATCCCTCTCCGACTCTTGCGAGCATTTCGAGGGCGGGAAGTTCGTATTCTATATTTTCGAGATTCAGTATGTGGCTTAAGTGGTTTACGATATCTTGTTTTGAAATCTTTTTAAATCTAAAGTGCTGCGTTCTTGAGAGTATCGTTGCCGGAAGTTTTAAAGGATCCGTGGTTGCGAGTATGAATTTGACATATTCGGGAGGCTCTTCCAAAGTTTTCAAAAGTGCGTTGAAAGCCTCTTTCGTCAACATATGAACTTCGTCTATTATAAATATTTTAAATCTTGCGCTGTTGGGTTTATATTTCGTTTGCTCTATGAGATCTCTTATGTCGTCTATTTTTCTGCTGCTTGCGGCGTCCATCTCTATAATGTCTATGTGGCGGTTTTCGTTCGCCATTTTGCAATTTTCGCACTTTTCGCACGGTTTGGAGGTGGGACCTTCGTCGCATACCATACATTTTGAGAAGATTCTTGCGGTTGAAGTCTTTCCGCTTCCTCTAAGTCCGGAGAAGAGATAGGCGTGAGAGAGTCTGTTTTTGTCCAAAGCGGCGGTTAGAGTTTGGATGACGCTATCTTGCCCTATCAGTTTGTCGAAAGTGGAAGGGCGATATTTTAAGGCTAAAACTTGAGACATTACCGATTGTCCTCTTTATTTTCTTTGCCTCTTATTATATCCATTCTCCCTTTAGAAATTCTCAAAGCCACATTTTAGCGACTTTTTTCAGATGGGAGGGATTTTCGGAAGCGAAAAGCTTTAAGCTCGTTATGGGAGCGGTTCTGTAAAAACCGTGTTTTTTCAGATACTCCACTATCGCGTCTCCTGAATGGATAAGTTTTGCGGAGGGAAAATAGCTTTGGATGGACTCTTTTATAAGCGGGAAATGGGTACAGCCCAGTATCACCGCTTCCGGCTCTTTTACGTTTTTGAAATAGTGTTTCATCGTAACTTCTAAAATTTCGCTTTCGAAAAGCCCCTCTTCGACTATCGGAACGAAAAGGGACGGGGCTATCGAGGATAGGTTGTTAAATCCCTCTTGTCGCAGGAGTTTTTCGTATTTTTTGCTCTCTATCGTGGCTTTAGTTCCGAGTATCAATATGTTTGCGTTTTTGTCGGCGACTCTGTTTACGAGAGCTTTGACTCCCGGCTCTATGACTCCGAAAACTTTAAAGGGAGCTATCTCTCTCATCTCTTCTATCGCGTAGGAGCTTACGGAGTTGCAAGCGGCTATTAGAATGTCTATGTTGAAATTCTTAAAAAATTCCACCGCTTCCAGGGAGTATCTTATGATGGTGTTTTTATCTTTCACTCCGTAGGGGACGCGGGCGGTGTCGCCAAAGTAGATGATCTCTTCGAAAAGATTGTGTTCTATGAGGCTTTTGACGACCGTTAATCCGCCTACGCCGCTATCGAAAATGCCGGCTCTCATTATTCGTTCATTATGGAGAGTAGTTCTTTGTTGTCTTTCGTTTTTAACATTTTGGAGTATAGAAACTTCAAAGCCTCCACGTCGTCCATTTGAGAGATTGCCGTCCTAAGAGCCCATATTTTCGGAAGTTCGTCCGGAGAGGTCAAAAGTTCCTCTTTTCTCGTTCCCGATTTCATTATGTCTATCGCCGGATAGATTCTTCTATCGGCTATGTGTCTTGATAGGACTATCTCGCTGTTTCCGGTTCCTTTGAACTCTTCGAATATCACCTCGTCCATTCTGCTTCCGGTGTCTATAAGCGCGGTGGCTATGATGCTAAGACTTCCTCCTTCCTCTATGTTTCTTGCGGCTCCGAAAAATCTTTTCGGTTTATGAAGGGCGTTTGCGTCCACTCCTCCGCTTAGAACCTTTCCGCTCGAAGGAGTTACGGTATTGTAAGCTCTTGCGAGTCTCGTTATGGAGTCTAAGAGTATGACGACGTCTTTTCCGAGTTCCACTCTTCTTTTTGCCTTTTCTATAACGAGTTCCGCAACTCTTACGTGGTTTTGAGCCGGCAGATCGAAAGTGGAGCTGTAAACTTCGCCTTTTACGCTTCTTTCCATATCCGTAACCTCTTCGGGTCTTTCGTCAACGAGCAAAACTATAAGCTCCACTTCCGGGTGATTTCTGCTTATTCCGTGGGCGAGTTCTTTTAGAAGTTCCGTTTTACCGCTTCTTGGAGGGGCTACTATGAGTCCTCTTTGTCCTTTTCCTATCGGAACGAAGAGATCCAAAACTCTTCCCGTGAGTTTCGTCGGATCGTATTCCAATTTCAATTTTTCCGTCGGATAAAGAGGAGTGAGGTTATCGAAAAGAGGTCTGTTTCTCGTATCCTTTATGGGAAGGTAGTTTATCGCTTCTATCTTTAAAAGAGCCGAATATCTCTCTTGCTCTTTGGGAGGTCTAACTTGCCCCGTTACTATATCTCCGGTTCTTAAAGCGAATTTTCTAATTTGCGTGCTGCTAACGTAAGCGTCGTTTGATGTGTTGGAGAAGTTTGCGTCCATCGCCCGCAAAAATCCGTAGCCGTCGGGCATAATCTCCAAGATACCGGTAAAGAGTATATATCCTCCCTTGCTTACTTGGGATTTTAGTATCTCGAAGATGAGATCTTGTCTTTTTAATTCGCTGGGATTTTCGACGCCGAGCTCTATCGCTATTTTAACGAGCTCTTCAAGGGGCATCTCCCTTAGTTCCTCTATCTTGTA
>CAZPVZ010000024.1:0-2579 GCA_964590185.1 uncultured Campylobacterales bacterium | reverse complement strand
ATCGCACACCTTTCCCATCTTTCCTCCTCCCTTGCCGCTTAAACCGACCGTTTTGCAACCCATCTCTTTGCCTTTATGCAAAGCCCTGATAACGTTTTCGCTGTTTCCGCTTGTGGAGATGCCTATTAACATATCTCCCTTTTTCGCCAAAGCTTCAACCTGCCTTTGAAAAACAAACTCGAATCCGTAATCGTTTCCTATAGCGGTTAAAGCGGAAGTGTCGGTAGTTAACGCAATAGCCGGCAAAGCTTTTCTTTCCTTTTTGTATCTTCCGACTATTTCGGCGGCTATGTGCTGAGCGTCCGCCGCGCTTCCTCCGTTTCCGAAAATCAATATCTTATCGCCTCTTACAATCGTCTCCGCCGCTATCATACAGGCGGTATAGATATAGCTTTGCATATTATCATAAGTATCTTGAATCACCTTTTGATGATCTTGCATCTCTTTTTGTATCATCTGCATAAGTTCCATCATCCGTTCTTTACCCTTTCGATAACTTTATTTATAATGTTGGTCGTACTTTTTCCTTCAACGAACTCCACGAGTCTAACCTCTTTGGCTATATCGCTTCCGACGACCTCCTTATCCTTATAATCCGCTCCTTTAACCAAAATATCCGGCTTTATGGCTTTTATAAGCTCATAAGGAGTATCCTCCTCAAATCCCACCACGAAATCGACGCATTCCAACGCCGAAAGCAGATAAGCTCTATCTTCGAAACCGTTTATGGGACGCCCTTCCCCTTTAAGACGCTTGACGGAATCGTCCGAATTTAGTCCTATTATCAAAATATCTCCGAAACTTTTAGCTTTTTGAAGATATTTTACGTGTCCGGTATGCAAAATATCGAAACATCCGTTCGTAAACACCACTTTTTTATCTTGATGATTTTTCAAAATATTTAAGATATTCTCTTTGGAAACTATCTTCTCTCCGCTATCGCATTTATGAAGGGCGTGTCCGTAGCTTATAACCTCCTCTATCGTAGCGGTGGCGCTTCCGATCTTGCCCACAACGACCGCGGCGGCGGAATTGGCAAAATATGCGCTCTCTTTTATGTCGAATCCGCACGAGATCGCATATCCGAAAGCCGCCAAAACCGTATCGCCGGCTCCCGTTACGTCATACACCTCTTTTGCGAGAGTCGGTATCTTTATCATATCTTCGGAAAAGATGGCCATCCCCTCTTCCGAAAGAGTAATCACGGCATAATCCAAATCAAGCTCTCTTTTTAATTTAAACCCAGCCTCTTTCAAACTCTCTTCGTCTTTTATATCTATTTTAGCGGCTAAAGAGGCTTCCTTTTTATTGGGAGTTATTAAAAAAGCTCCTTTATATTTGCTATAATCGTCCCCTTTGGGATCTACAAAAACTTTCTTACCTCTTTTGTTAGCCTCTTTTATGATCTCTTCGGTAAGAGTTTTCGTCAAAACCCCCTTTCCGTAATCGGAAAGCAGCACGGCATCGTAATTTTTTACGATTTGCGAGAATCTCTCCAAAATTTTTTTCTGCAATTTCTCGTCTATATCGTTTCTGCTCTCTTTGTCAACTCTTACGATCTGCTGATGAAGGGCGACAACGCGGCTCTTTTTGCTCGTTTTTCTCCCTTTTTCTATAAAAATGCCTTCATCCCTAACTCCCTTTTTCAAAAGAGTCTCTTTTATAAACTCTCCGGTTTCGTCGTCTCCTATAACGCTCAAAACGCCCACGTTCGAACCGAAGCTTAAAAGATTGTTTATTACGTTTCCGGCTCCTCCCAAACTTTTGCTCTCGTTCTCCACGTCCACTATCAAAACGGGTGCCTCGGGAGATATCCTCTCACTGCTTCCCCAAAGGTAGTGATCCACCATCAAATCGCCTATAACCAAAATATCGGGATTTTTATATAAAAGCCTCTCCATCAGCTTATCTCTTCTTCATAAATTCTTTTAATTTCCGGCAAATACTCTCTAATCCCCTCTTCTAACGAATATCTCGGATGATAATCAAGATATTTAATAGTATCCTCTATATCAGCCTGAGTGAAATTTTGATAAGCCTTTTTATCGTAAGGATTTTCAAAATACTCTATCTCAAGATCGCTATTTAACTCTTTTAATAAAATCTCGGCGATATCTTGAAAACTTCTCGCCTTTCCGGTTCCCACGTTATAAACTCCGCTCTTTTTCGCCTTTAAAGCCTTTACGTTAGCCTGCACCACATCTTCTATATATATAAAATCCCTTAAAATCTTATCCGAATTATAAAAGAGTCGCGGTCTTTTGCCCGATAGTATCTGAAGCCCAAGCTGCAAAACCATAGAGGCGGTTTTGTCCTTAAAAAACTCTCTTCGTCCGTAAACGTTAAAATATCTAAGCCCGACGATCGTTAAATGAGGATATTTTTCCATATATTCGCAGGCTAAATTATCCATCATTAGTTTGGAAAAACCGTAAACGTTTCCGGGATTTTCTCTGCCTACTTTCTGAGGAGCCGGAGCGTTTCCGTAAGTTGCGCCGCTGGATGCGTAGATGATTTTTGCGTGCGTCAAAACCGCCATATCCAAAAAATCTTTAAAGGCATTGACGTTGGTTTTTATC
>CAZPVZ010000023.1:0-5749 GCA_964590185.1 uncultured Campylobacterales bacterium | reverse complement strand
TAAAAGAAAACTCATCTATTGAGCCAATATACAAAGAGATGGATGTTAGAGTATCTATTGCCTTTTTTAATGAGTTTGACGAGTTTTAGGAGATATTATGGAAGTGAGCGAAAAATTAAATCAAAACTTTTTGGGAAAAGTCGTAAGAAAAGACCTTACTAAACTTATAAAAGAAGGCGCAAATGTTCCTATATATGTTTTGGAATATCTTCTTGGAATGTATGCAGCAACAGATAATGAAGAGCTAATTAATGAGGGAGTTCAAAAAGTTAAGCAGATATTAGCAAAAAACTATGTAAGACCGGATGAGAAAGAGATAGTCAAATCAAGGATAAAAGAGAAAGGCAGATATAAAATTATCGATAAAATATTCGCAAAGCTGAATGAAAAAGAAAATATCTATGAAGCGGAGTTTAGCAATCTTGGTATAAAAAAAGTAATAATCGATGAGATGTATATAAAAAAATATCAAAAACTGTTAGCCGGTGGTATTTGGGCTATCATAACTTTAGAATATATCTTTGAAGAAAATTCTAAATATTCTCCTTTTCATATAGAAGAGCTAAAGCCGATACAAATGCCAAATTTTGATTTTGAAGAGTTTGTGCAAAAGAGGAAAAATTTTAGCCGTGATGAGTGGATGGATATAGTTATTAGAAGCACAGGAATGGAGTCAAACCGATTTGATAAAAATGCAAAATGGCACTTAATAGCAAGGCTCATCCCTTTTGTGGAAAACAACTACAATATGTGTGAATTAGGACCTCGTGGAACAGGAAAAAGTTTTGTATATAAAGAGCTTTCACCTTATTCTATACTTGTAAGTGGCGGTCAGACGACTGTTGCAAATCTATTTTACAATATGAGAGAAAAAAGTGTGGGACTTGTTGGAAACTGGGATGTTGTAGCTTTTGATGAGGTAGCCGGAATAAAATTTAAAGATAAAGATGGCATACAGATAATGAAAGATTATATGGAAAGTGGAAGTTTTGCAAGAGGAAAACAGCAGGTTCAGGCAAAAGCCTCTTTTGTGTTTGTTGGAAATATTAATGGAAGTATAGAAAATATTGTAAAAACTTCTCATCTACTTAGCCCTTTTCCAAAAGAGATGATAGATACCGCTTTTTTTGACAGGTTTCACAACTATATACCCGGTTGGGAAATTCCAAAGATGAGGCCGGAGTTTTTTACAAATGATTATGGATTCATAACCGATTTCATGGCTGAATGGATGAGAGAGCTTCAAAAATACAATTTTTCAAATGCAATAGAAAAATATTTTAAACTGGGTCGTGATCTCAATCAAAGAGATGTAAAAGCGGTTAAAAAAACTGTTAGCGGTCTGCTAAAAATTTTGTATCCTGATGAAAATTATACAAAAGATGATGTAAGAGAAGCGCTTGAGTATGCTTTGGTTGGAAGACGAAGAATTAAAGAGCAGCTTAAAAAAATTGGCGGTATGGAGTTTTATGATGTCAATTTTTCATATATAGATTTATCCGATTCAAGTGAGATTAGAGTAAGCGTGCCAGAAAGCAGCGCAAAAACTTTAATACCATCAGATACTTTGCCTCCGGGCTCTATTTATACAATAGGCGTAAATTCTGAAAATGGTCATAAAGGATTAATCAGGCTTGATTTGCAGGTAATTTCAGGCAATGGTAAATTTGAATACACTGGATTTAACAGCACAAAAGCTAAAGAAGAAATAAAGGAGGCGATTAGTTTTATTCAGGCTAATCTTCAAAGAATATCGGCAAATGCCAATTTTAAAAACTATGATTATCATTTAAAAGCTACAGATATTCAATCTCTTGGAAAATTCAAAGGTATTGAACTATCTATTTTTATAAGCCTTTGTAGTGGAGTTTTGCAAAAAAGCTTGCTGCCTCAGATGGTAGTTTTAGGTAGTATGAGTATAGGGGGCGCTATTATTGGAAGCCAAAATGTTGCTGATTTTATGCAGATTGCAAGTGACAGCGGTGCTAAGAGGATTTTGATTCCGGCAATTGATATGGCGCAAATTGGCAAATTGCCGGCTGATTTGCTAAGCAGATTTCAGCTGATTATCTATTCTGATCCGATTGATGCTGTTTTTAAAGCTTTGGGGGTAGAATAAATTATTTTTTTGATTATCTTTGACATTTTATATTCTCCACTTTATTTTCAACAAAACCTTCCTATTCTCAAAGAGTTATTAAACAATTTCCTGTTACAATTTCAAAAAATTTTTAACTCAAAAAGGGGACGAAGATTATGAGAGCGCTTCTTAGTGTCAGCGATAAAAAAAATATAGTCTGGTTTGCGAAAGAGCTTGAAAAACTCGGATACGAGATAATTTCCACCGGAGGAACTTACAAGATCCTAAAAGAAAACGGCGTAAAGGCGGTTGAGATCAGCAAGATAACCAAATTTCCGGAGATGTTCGAGGGCAGGGTAAAAACCCTAAATCCGTACGTTCACGGAGCGATTTTATACAGAAGGGACAAAGAGGAGCATATAAAAAGCGCAAAAGAGTACGGAATAGAAGATATAGACATAGTCTGCGTAAATCTGTATCCTTTCAAAGAGACGATTCAAAGAACGCAAGATTTTGAGGAAATTATAGAAAATATAGACATCGGCGGTCCGGCTATGGTCAGAAGCGCGGCGAAAAATTTCGCCTCCGTTTTGGTGGTTACCGACACGAACGATTACGAAAGAGTCGTAAAAGCCTTAAAAGAGGGCAAAAACGATCCGGAATTCAGAAGAGAGCTGATGATAAAAGCTTTCGAACATACCGCTTCTTACGACGCGATGATAGCAAACTATATGAACGAGAGATTTAAAGGAGGTTTCGGAGACAAACGCTTCATAGTCGGAAAAAAGGTATTTAATACGAGATACGGAGAAAATCCTCATCAAAAAGGAGCTTTGTATCAATTTGAAGACTTTTTCGACAAACATTTCAAAACTTTAAAAGGGGAAGCGAGTTTCAACAATCTAACCGACATCAACGCCGCCGTAAAAATAGCCTCCTCTTTCAAAAAAGAGCCCGCAGTTTGTATCGTCAAACACGCAAACCCCTGCGGATTTGCGATAAAAGAGAATCTGAAAACAAGCTATATCGAAGCTTTGAAATGCGATCCGATCTCCGCTTACGGAGGAGTCGTAGCGATAAACGGCAAACTCGATAGGGAGCTTGCCGAAGAGATAAACAAGATTTTCGTAGAGGTGATCGTCGCCGCAAACGCGGATGAAGAGGCTTTGAAAGTTTTCGAAAAGAAAAAGAGAATCAAAATTTTCTCCCAAGAGAGCGATTATCTCTCTCTTCCTTACGATAAATACGATTTCAAACACATAGAGGGAGGATTCGTTTATCAGGAAGCGGACCGAGTAAGAGAAGAAGAGGTAAAGGAGGCGAAACTCGTTAGCAAAAGAGAAGCTACCGAAAAAGAGATGAAAGATTTGGAGATAGCTTACAAAGTGGCGGCTTTGACCAAATCAAACTGCGTCGTTTACGTAAAAGATTCGGCGATGGTCGCTATCGGAATGGGAATGACAAGCAGAGTGGACGCGGCTAAATGCGCTCTCAAAAAAGCCGCCGATTTGGGACTCGACGTAAGCGGATGCGCTATGGCGAGCGAAGCCTTTTTCCCTTTTAGAGACAGTATAGACGAAGCCGCAAAAGCGGGAGTTGCTGCGGTGATAGAGCCGGGCGGAAGCATAAGGGACGAGGAAGTGATAGAAGCGGCTAACGAACACGAAATAGCTTTGTATTTTACCGGCGTAAGACACTTTTTGCACTAAGGAGGGGGTTTTGTTCAGAGAGTTTACTTTAAACGAAGAGAGTCTCGAAAGCCAAAAAGAGAAGGTTTTGGAGATCATCGAAAGAAACGAAAAAGAGATAGAGAAGCTTTTGGAAAAAGAGGATAAAAATTATGACAATTTCATAACTCCCTATCAGCTTATGCACGAAGAGCTCAATTTCCATTTTTCTCCGATATCCCACCTAAACAGCGTGAAAAACTCCCCAAAAACCCAAGAGATCTACACCTCTCTTTTGCCCGTTTTAACGGAATATTACGCAAAACTCGGGCAAAACGAAAAACTCTACCGAACCTGCAAAGAGATTTACGAAAAGGAAAGAGAGAGTTTAAACGAAGAGAGAAAAAAGGTTTTGGAGGATTTGATAGTCGAATTCGAATTAAGCGGAGTGGGGCTTGAAGAGAAAAAGAAAAAAGAGCTTAAGGAGATAATGGTAAAACTAAGCGATCTGACAAACAAGTTCGCTCAAAATCTTCTTGATGCCACGAACTCCTACGAAATGATCGTGGAGGATGAGGAGGAGCTATCGAAACTCCCAAAAAGCGATCTTGAAAACGCAAAAGTAGAAAAAGAGGGGAGGGCGGTTTACCGCTTTACTCTTCAGCAACCGAGTTACATAGCTTATATGACTTACGGAAAAAATAGAGAAAGAAGGGAGGAGCTTTATAAAGCCTACGTTACGAGAGCCCCGGAAAACGAAGAGATTTTGGAAAATATTTTGGCTTTAAGGGATGAAAAAGCGAAACTTTTGGGTTTTAACAACTACGCCGAACTCTCTTTGAAAAAAAAGATGGCGAGAAGTCCGAAAGAGGTTATAGAGTTTCTAAAAGAGCTTGCCAAAAAGAGCAAAAAACAGGCTTTAAAAGAGTTAAGAGAGCTTGAAGAGTTCGCAAAGAAGAGAGGTTTTGAAGGCAAACTCCAATCTTTCGATCTCGCATACTATTCCGAAGAGCTGAAAAAAGAGAAATTTAGCGTAAACGACGAAGATTATATGCCCTATTTCGAAAAAAACGGAGTCGTCGAAGGTCTTTTTAAGTTTATAGAAAAGCTTTTCAAGATAGAGTTTAAAAAAGTGAAAGCTCCCGTATGGGACGAAAAGGTATCCGTTTTCGAGCTCTATAAGGATAATGAGACGATAGGAAGATTGTATCTGGATCTCGAATCCAGAAAAGACAAAAGGGGAGGGGCATGGATGGACGAGTGGGTTACGCACCACATAAACGAAAAGGGAGAGAGAGTATTTCCCGTAGCCTACATCGTAGCCAATTTCTCTCCTTCCACTCCAAACACTCCCTCTCTTTTGAAACCGAGCGACGTGGAGACTCTCTTTCACGAAACGGGACACGCTTTGCATCATCTCTTAAGTCGGGTTAAAGAGCCTTTCGTAAGCGGCATAAACGGCGTGGAGTGGGACGCGGTGGAATTTCCGAGTCAATTTTTGGAAAATTTCGCCTACGAAAAAGAGGTTCTTCAAAGCTTTGCCAAACATTATCAGACCAAAGAGGTTCTGCCCAAAGAGATGATAGAAAAACTTAAAATATCAAAAAATTTTCACTCAGCAATGGCGATGTTAAGACAGATAGAGTTCGCTCTTTTCGATATGCTTATTCATATGGGAAGATATAACGCAAAAGAGGTTCAAAAGATTTTAGACCAAGTGAGAGAAGAGGTAGCCGTTATCAAACCTCCTTCATATAATAAATTTCAATGGGGATTCGCTCACATATTCGCCGGAGGATATGCGGCGGGATATTACAGCTATAAATGGGCGGAAGTTCTAAGCGCCGACGCTTTCGTACATTTTACGGATAACGGAATATTTAACGACGAAATAGCGGAAAGCTTCTATAACGAGGTTTTAACGAAAGGAGGAAGCAGAAAAGCGATGGAATCCTTTTTAAGCTTCAGGGGCAAAGAGCCCGATATCGAAGCTTTGTTGAAA
>CAZPVZ010000022.1:0-2540 GCA_964590185.1 uncultured Campylobacterales bacterium | reverse complement strand
CGGGGAGAGCGCGGAGGATAGGGAGAGTTTTTTCTCCTCCTTAAAGGAGCTTTCTCCCGATTCGATTCCTTTAAACTTCTATCATCCAAATCCCTCTTTGCCTCTTAAAAACGAAGTTTTGGAAATCGATACGGCTTTGTCTATAATAAAAAGAGCGAGAGAGATATTCCCCGATACCCGTTTAATGGTTGCGGGAGGAAGGGAGATAACTTTCAAAGAGAGACAAAAAGAGATATTTTTTGCCGGAGCCGATTCGATAGTTATCGGAAATTACCTTACGACGAAGGGGGCGAGTGCGGCGGACGACATAAAAATGATAGAAGATTTAGGGTTGGAAATAGCGAAATTTTGTTATGAATGACATAGCCACTCTCATAGCCACTCTCTCGGCGATCATATTCATCTCTCCTTACGCTTCCAAAATTTTAAAGATACCCACTACTCCCATAGAGATTATTTTGGGAGCTTTGACGGCCTATTTGGGGATACTTCACGAGCACGATTTTTTTGAGGTCATAGCGGAGGTGGGATTTTATTATCTGATGTTTTTAGCGGGAACGGAAGTCGATTTAAGAAGACTTTTGAGTCTTAAGAAGGAGCTTTTGTTAAGGGGGTTTGGCTATATAGCTCTTTTATATCTTTTTTCGGCCGTTATTTGCTTTTATTTCGGATTTAGCAATATATATATAGTTATTATGCCTCTTATCTCCATAGGTTTGGTTTTGGCTCTTTATAAGGAGTTCGGCAAAGGACACGGATGGCTTAAACTTTCCATGACGATAGGAACTTTGGGGGAGTTTGTCAGCATTTTGGCTTTGACTTTCGTAAGCGCTCTTTTGGAGTACGAGGTCGGAGAGAATATGTATCGCTCTTTTTTGTATTTGGCTATGTTTCTGCTCGGAATGTACGTGATATATATCTCTCTTAGAATTTTGTTTTGGTGGTATCCGGAGCTTAAAATCTATCTCATGCCTTTAAAACAGGATAAAGAAGAAAAGGATATCCGTCTTTCGATGGCTCTTTTTTTTCTTATGATAGCTTTGATGCTCTATCTCCATTTGGAGATAGCTTTCGGGGCTTTTTTAGCGGGGATACTTATCGCCACTTTTTTCGATCACAAAGCCGAACTTCCTCATAAACTCGCTTCTTTCGGATTTGGATTTTTGGTACCGATATTTTTCGTTTATATAGGAACCACTTTCGATCCCAAATACATTTTCGAAGAGGGGATGATTTTAAAGGTTGCGGTTTTGATGTTTTTGATGATAGGGATAAGATTTCTCTCCTCTTTGGTTTTTATAAAAATTTTAAGCTTGAAAGAGATGCTTCTGTTTGCGCTCTCTCATTCCATGCCTCTTACTCTTTTGATAGCCGTGGCGACTTTGGCTTATCACTCTCACAGTATCGATAAGTTTCACTATTATCTTTTCATACTCGTTAGTTTGGCGGAAGTTCTCTTTTGTATGGTGCTTATTAAATTTTTGATGAGAAAAAAGAGTAAAGCGGAAAAAAACGGTTTAAATTCGTAAAGTACCGTTTTTTGGGCTTTTTTGTTCTTCTTGCGGCTTCTTTTCACTCGTTTTTTACTGCCTATGCAAAACGGTAAAAATTTTCCGAACTTTGCCGATATTGTTTATAGATTTCTACTCAGAGGTAAATTGCTATGATTAGAGCGTTTTTCTTATCGGCTTTCTTTTTTGCCGTGCTGTTTGCGGATTATGTGGATAATTCGAGATTTAGAGAGTTCTCTTTAAGATACGGCGGATCGACCGAAAATATAGTGGGAGATTTCACTTTTGCCGGCGCTTCCGTTTTGTGCGTAAAAGGAAGCGACGGTGAGTGCGATTGGGACTATGACGGATACCTTTTCGACGCCGATACGAAATATCTTCATGATGACGCTACGATACCTTTAAACTCCTCTTCGGCCGTTTTGAATCTTCCTCCGGAAGTGAACGGAGAGAATATAAGATGGGCGGGATTGTATTGGCAGGGTCATATTCACGGAAGCGATCCTAACGAGTTTGATGAGGCCGTCGAGGGTTTTAACAAAATCGTTTTTAAAACTCCCGACGGAGTCAAGCATACGATAGAGGCCGACGTTAACGACAACGGAAAGGTTAATTTTTACGCTTTCAGAAGCGAAGACGGAGTTCCCAGAGGTTTTAGATTTTTTTATCAATGTTTCGCCGACGTAACGGATCTGGTCAAAGAAAGCTACTCTCCTTTGAAAAGAACTTTTACGGCGGGAGATATAAAAACGAACGAGGGAGAGGATGAGTTTTACAGAGATCCTTTGGCGGATTGGGGACAAATAAAATACGGACATTGGGGAGGATGGAGTCTCGTAGTCGTGTATGAGAGAAACGCTCCGGATCAAGATTATAAGAATATATCCGTTTTCGACGGATTTAAGATGTTGGTTCCGATGCCTTCCGAACCGGAAAAAAGCATAGAGATACCCATAAGCGGTTTTTTGACTCCTTCTTACGGAGAGGTTAGCTCGAGACTTCTTTTCTTCGGAATGGGGGGAGAAAAGA
>CAZPVZ010000021.1:0-3166 GCA_964590185.1 uncultured Campylobacterales bacterium | reverse complement strand
TCCGTTTACTATCTCGACTCTTTGGCGTGGGGATACTATAAGCTTGGAAAGTGCGAAAAGGCTTACGAAATTATGGACAAGATTATAGACAGAACCGACGAAGACGAGATAATAGGGCATTATAAAAAGATAAAAGAGTGTTTAAAAGGCAAAAAATGATACTTGACGATATCATCAAAAAAACGAAAGAGGAAGTGGAGAGGAGAAAGAGGGATTTTCCTTTGGAGTGGCTCGGAAGGAGTCTTGCTTACAATCCTTACGTTCCAAGAGACGTTAAGCCCCGTCTCTCTTCCACGAAAGAGAATCCTTACAGAATTATAGCGGAAGTTAAAAAAGCAAGTCCGAGCAAGGGGGTTATCAGAGAGGATTTCGATCCTCTTTTGATAGCCCAAGCCTACGATAGGGCGGGAGCGGATGCGATTTCGGTTTTGACGGAGCCTTTTTTCTTTCAGGGGGATATAGAGTATCTTACTCAAATTAGAAGGTACGCTTCTCCCGTTCTTTTGAGAAAAGATTTTATCATAGACAAATATCAGCTCGTGGAGGCGCTCGTTTACGGAGCCGATTTCGTGCTTTTGATAGCTAAGGCTTTGAGCCGAAAAGAGCTGAAAGAGCTTTTAAACTATACCTGGCATCTCGGAATGGACGCGCTTGTGGAGATTCACGACAAAGAGGATCTTAAAAAAGCGATTTTCGCCGGAGCGGAGATAATAGGCATAAACCATAGAAATCTGGAAACTTTCGAGATGGATATGAAACTTAGCGAAAGGCTCATTCCTCTTATCCCGAATTCCAAAATCATAGTCGCCGAAAGCGGGATAAAAGATAAAGAGACCGTAAAAGAGCTTCATAAGATAGGGGTTGACGCTTTTTTGATAGGCGAACACTTTATGAGGCAGGAGAATATCGAAGAGGCGGTTAGGGAGCTTAAAAATGCGTAAAATATCCTATTTGATAGAGAAATTGACGGCTTTTTTCGGAAAGATTGCGGGCGTTTTGGTCGTAGCTTTGACTCTTTTGATAGTTTACGACGCCGGAATGAGATATCTTTTTCACGAAGGAAGCGTGGCTTTGCAGGAGCTTGAGTGGCATTTTTACGATCTGATTTTTCTTTTGGGACTCTCTTATACTCTAAAACACGATAAGCACGTAAGAGTCGATATCTTTTATATGAGATACTCTCCTAAAACGAAAGCCGTTTTGAACATAATAAGCCAGATTTTTTTGATACTGCCGTTTGTGGCTTTGGTAGTTTACGTCAGTTGGGATTTCGTGGCTATGAGCTACGCTCAGCACGAAGGCTCTTCCGATCCGGGCGGATTGTGTTGCAGATACGTCATAAAATCGGCGGTTATTTTGGCTTTCGTGTTGCTCGGTCTTCAAAGCGTTAGCGAAATTTACAAAAATTTTCTGAAGTTAAAGGGCGAAAAATGACCGAGATGATCGGTATATATATGTTTATAGGGGCTCTCGTTCTGCTTCTTTTGGGTTTTCCCGTCGCTTTTGCGTTCGGAACGGCGGCGGTCGTGGTGGCTTTTTTCACTCCCGATATAGGACTTGAGGTTTTTAATCTTCTGCCTTTTAGAATTTACGGCATTATGCAAAATTTCACCCTTATAGCCGTTCCTCTTTTCATATTTATGGGACTCATTTTGGAAAAGAGCAAAATAGCCGAAAATCTTTTGGTTTCGGTCGGCGAGCTTTTCGGTAACATAAGGGGAGGACTCGCCGTAAGCACGGTCGTTGTCGGAACGGTTCTCGCCGCAAGCACCGGAATAGTCGGGGCGAGCGTGGTTATGATGAGCATCATCTCCCTGCCGATTATGATCAAATACGGATATTCCAAAAAACTCGCAACCGGAACGATAGCCGCGAGCGGAACTTTGGGACAGATCATACCTCCTTCCATCGTTCTTATAATTTTGGGAGACGTTATGAGCGTAAGCGTGGGGGATCTTTTCAGGGCGGCGGTCGGTCCCTCTTTGGTTTTGGTCGGATTTTACATAGCCTATATTTTGATTTTGTCCTTTATAAATCCGAATGCGGCTCCGGCTATAAAAGACGAGAGCAAGGATAGGGGAGAGGTTATCAAAAACGCCGTAATTTCCGTCATACCTCCTCTTCTTTTGATAGTGGCGGTTTTGGGAAGCATATTTTTCGGGATAGCAAGTCCCACCGAATCCGCGGCGATAGGGGCGATAGGAGCCGTTATTTTAACGATTTTAACGAAAACTTTTTCTTTCGAGACTTTAAAATACGCCTCTTTGGAAACCGTAAAATTGACGGGTATGATTTTTATGATTCTAATAGGCGCAACCGCTTTCTCTTTGGTTTTTAACGAAGCCGGAGCCGGAGATTTGATACTTGAGTTTTTTGAGGAGGATATAGCAAATCAGTGGGTTTTCATAGCCACGGCTATGGTAACGATATTTTTGCTCGGATTTTTCGTAGATTTTTTGGAAATCTCCTTTATAGTGATTCCGATTTTGGTTCCTATCGTAAACAGTTTCGGGATAGATCCGATTTGGTTTGCAATTTTGGTCGCTATGAATCTCCAAGCTTCCTTTTTGACTCCTCCTTTCGGATTCGCTCTTTTTTATTTAAAGGGAGCCGCCGGAGATCTCGTTACCACTTCCGATATATATAAAGGCGTTTTGCCGTTTATACTTTTGCAGGTTTTAACGCTGGTGGTGTTGATATTTTATCCCGATTTGATACATCTTTTTTAAAGGTCTGAAATGGATCATCTGTATGCTCCTTGGAGAGAGGAGTACGCTAAAAGTTTGGAAAATTCAAAAAGCGGTTGCGTTTTTTGCCATATCTTGAATCATCCCAACGAGGATGAGAAAAACGGGGTGCTTTTTAGGGGAGAGGGATTTTTTATAGTGATGAATAAGTATCCCTACACTCCCGGTCATTTTATGATCGTTCCCGACTCCCATATAGCCGATTTGGAGGATCTTGACGAAAAAGTTTGGGCGGATATGGGCGTTTACGCTAAAAGAGGAGTTAAGATATTGAAAGAGGCTTTGGGGGCTAAGGGAGTTAATATCGGTATGAATATCGGCAAAGCCGCCGGAGCCGGAATAGCGGAGCATCTGCATCTTCATGTTCTTCCGAGATGGATGGGAGATACCAATTTTATAACCTCGATAGGGGAGGTTAG
>CAZPVZ010000020.1:0-2633 GCA_964590185.1 uncultured Campylobacterales bacterium | reverse complement strand
GCGCTTTTTTCTCCGCTTAAAAGCGAGTTTAGCCAATAGTTCAAGCCGCTCGGATCGGCGAGTCTGTCCAAAGTGTAGATGTATATTCTTTGAATGAAAGAGGATAGTTTATCCTTTTGGTCGTAGGCGACTAAAGAGTACTCTTCACTGCTTTTTTTAAATTCGTCGGTTACGAAAGTTACTTCGTAAAAAACCGCTTCTCTTTTTATTCCTTCGTTTTTCAGTCTGTTTTTCCAATATTCGAGTCCCTCTTTGTCCGGTTCTCTGTTTAACATCGTATAGTAGATTCTTTTTATAAACTCTTCGTCAGATAGGTTTTGCTCTCTTATCTCTTTTGAAGTGAAGAAATATTGAGCTATTTCAAAAGCGGTTTTGGTGCCGTTAGTTTCCGTAGAGTTCGAATCCGCGCTTCTTGCCGACTCGATCCAGTAGAAAAGTCCCGTTTTATCCGGTATTCTTTTAAATATATTCAAATAATACCTATAAATAAAAAGCAGTTTATCGGTTACCGGAAAGTTTTCGGCGTCGTAATCTTCACTGGTTTTTAAAAGATTTATATTTGGAAATTGAACGTTATCTTTTATGGTTATATTCTCTTCCGGATCGTTTTTTAGGTTGAACTCTTTTACGGTTAAAAGTTCTCCTTTGTAAAAAACGAAAGAATTTTGATAAGGAGTGTATATTTTATTTCCTATGAAATCGTTGCCTTTCATGCTTTCGTAGGAGTTTGTGTAGTCGAAAAGGTCTATGGCGGTTTGATTGTAATCTTTTTTGTATCCTTCAAACGGGATAAACATTCTGTTTCCGCAATCTATCAAAATGTTGTCTTTTATTAGATTGTCTTTTTTGTATCCGGAATATTCGTTGCTTGATAGGGAAATTCCGGCTTCGTCCGATTTTAGTATAAGATTTCTCTCTATAATGTTGTATGAAGATTCGTTCGATTTTCCGTATGCTTCAAGTTGCAAAGCCTCTCCGCTTCCGTATCCTTGGTCCTTTTTGATTTGGGAATTTCGGGTATTGTAAAACAAGTTATGTTTTATGATGTTGTTTATGCCGTTTATTTGACTTCTTACCGTCATATTTTTTATTACGTTTTGATATATCCGATTGTTTCGGCATCTGCTTCCGTCCAAAGAGAAAGCTCTCATATACGAAATCTCTTTTCCGTCTAAAGTGTTTTTATATATTTCGTTGTTTATTATTTGAAGATTTTCGGAATCCGTAGAGGAGGGTGCGTTTAATTCGGTCGTTAGGTTGATTCCCGTATGGCCCCAATTTTTGATCGAAGAGTTTCTTATAACCGAGTTTGAGACGTTGTTTAGAAAAAATATTCCATCCTGTACGCCTCTTTCCGAATAGAAGCGGTAATTGAGTTTGAAATCGGAGTCTATCGTACAGTTGTCTATTATTATGTTTTCGCTCCCTTTTGAAAAGTCCAAATTGTCATTTGTTACGTATATACCGGTAAAAGAGCCTTTTCCTATCGAAGAATCGGAGATGTTTATATCTTTTGAAGCTCTAATAAGGACGGCGTATTTTCCTCCTCTTATATCGAGATTTTCTATTTTAACGCTTTTGGAATTTCTTATTCTTATCGTAAAATAGTTTGCGTTATTTATACGAAGTTCCGATATTAGGGAGTTTAAATCGACCGTAAAATCGTTTGAAAAAAGATATAAAAATCTCGTTTTGCTTTCATAAAAATATTTTATTTTATATTCACAGTCCGTGCAATTTAACTCTTCGAAATATAACGCTCTTAAAATCTCTTTTTCTCCTATCCACAATCTTATTGCGTGCGGATCGAACGCGGGATCCAGATAGGGAAGTTTTATTCTCAGTATCTGATGTATCTTATCTTTTACTTCTTCGTATTCGGTTGCGATTTTATTTTTCGTAAAACTCGCCAAAGGGGATAAGTAGTAGTTAAATGCGTTTAAAAGATTATTCCAGCTTTCGTCATTCCAAGGTTCGTCTCCGAAAGAGGGATATATTAGGGAGGATTCGTTTTTATCGTCGAAAGGAATCTTAATTATGTGGTCTATTATCGGAAGGGAGAGGTTATTGTCTCCGTAAGCGCTTAGGGAGATATTCTCCTTATTCGTTAGGTCTATGAAAGCGTCGAATCTCTCTCCCCTTTTGAAAAATAGTTTGTCTCCGTTTTCTAAAGAACTAATAATTTTTTTTAAGTCGTCGGATATTAACTCTCCGTCTTTGTTGAAAATATTAATGGTTTTGTTATCTTCCGACGATACGAAGAATTCTTCCGCTAAAATTTTATTGCTAAAAAAGATAATTATAGATAAAAAAAGCATAATTTGTTTCATATATTTAACCTTTGAGAGTTAATTTGCCCGCATAAAGAATTAATTAAAATTATAACTTTTTTAGGCTTGTTTTAAGATTATACATTCGATTTTAAAATTACGCTCCGTTTCATCGAACAACAAGTATTTTTTTGATATAATCGGGCTTTTTTGAAAGCTAATGTGTAAAATATTTTAAGATAAATTACAAAAAACCATAATAAACAGGAATGCAAATTGAGAACACACTATTGCGCGCAACTTAACGAAAACGATATAGGAAAAGAAGTAGAACTTGTCGGATGGGCTAACAGTTACAGGGAT
>CAZPVZ010000019.1:0-9873 GCA_964590185.1 uncultured Campylobacterales bacterium | reverse complement strand
GTGGAGAGGCTTAAAAACGGGTATGAAAGAGATAGGCTTTTGGACGATTTTTTGTCCTCTAAAGAGTTTAAAAACATAACCGAGAAGTTTTTAAACAAAAACGTTCCGGTTTTAAAAGATATCTATCCTCCCTCTTTTTATGCTCCTAAATTTTTAAAAATCGACGATAACGCGAGCGAAATTTTCAGATTGGACGCAAGAGACGACACTCCTCCCGTAAAATTTTTCTTAAAAGGCGACGACGGAGAATTTTTCGAAATAAGAGATGGCGTTTTATACGAAAAAGAGCCTCTTTTTTTCAGACATCCCAAAGATAAAAACGGAGATAACGTTTATGAAATCGTCATAGAGGCTAAGGACGGAAGGGGAAACTCCATCGAAAGAGAGACGAAAATAAAGGTCTGCTCGAAAAAAGTTTCCCAAACCGCTTGCGAAGCGGGACTTTATCAAGTCGGAAGTTTTAATTGGGGAAGCAAGAATTATGCCGTTTGCGAAAGCGGAGGTTATGCGTATTTGATAAACAGATACGAAGGCGTTTACGTTATAGACGTGAAAAATCCCTCTTCTCCTTCTTTCGTCAGTCTTTTGGAAATGGATGATATTTTATTGGACGCCGCGTTTTATAAAGGGTATCTTTTCGTGGCGGGAGGCAAAAATGGAATAAAAATAGTTAACGTAACGGATCCTAAAAATCCTAAAATAGAGGGAGTCGTTGATAAGGAAAGAGTGGGAATCGAACTTTTCGTATATAAAAATTTCCTCTTTAGCGTAAATTATGGCGAGGGAGTCGATATTTACGATTTGAAAGATCCTTTGAATCCCTCTTTCGTTACTCATATAGAGAGCGATACCCTTCTTGGAAGAGTTTTCGTAAAGGAGGATAAACTTTATATAGCCGCCGAAGAGGAGGGATTGTTGGTTTACGATATAAAGGATATATATAATCCCTCTTTATTAGGTTCTTTGTATTTCGGAGAGAATGCCAAAGACGTAACCGTTAGCGGAGGCTTTGCTTACGTGGCTCTTCTTGACGAGGGAATTAAAAAGGTGGATTTAGACGGTTTGAAGGTCGTCGATTCTTTGAAGCTCGATTCCAAAGCGGTTAGGATTTTGGCTCGAGACGGATATCTTTTCGTTGCGGACGGAAGCGCGGGGATAAAGGTGATAGACATAGACGGAGGAAAATTTAAGCTTGTCGGTTTTTTGGAGGGTAGCGAAGTTAACGATCTGTTTATAGACGGAGAGTTTTTGTATGCGGCCGACGGAAAAGAGGGACTTAAAATAGTGGATATTTCCAATCCGGTAACTAAAGGAGTGCTGTCTTTTGTGGATTTGGATAAAGGGGCTTATAAACTTTTATTGGACGAAGATAGGGCCTTCGTAGCGGACTTTAACAAAAATTTAAGAGTGATAGACATCAAAAGTCCGCTTTCTCCCTCTTTGTTATCGACTCTCTCCGTAAAACACGGGAATGAAAGGGGCGTGGAGATCGGAGAGGACGACGTTTCGCTCTTGTCTTCCGTTTTTAAGGAGGACGATTATATTACGGATATGAAAAAATGGAACGAGTATCTTTTAATGGGTAACGGGGTTTACGGAGTTAAGGTTTTGGATATCGAAAATTTGAATGAGGTTTACGAAGCGAATTTGAAAAGTTCGGTCTCTTCCGTTGCCGTTAAAGATAAGGTTTTATATTTGGGTACGTCCGATAAGAGAGTGGAGATATATAAACTCTCTTTAGACGGAAAACTTGAGAAAATCTCTTCTTACGCTTTAAAATTTTCTCCCGAGATTCTTGCGGTTAACGGGGATTTGCTTTTTGCCGCAAGCGTTGACGGAGGATTGGAGATTTTGGACGTTAGCGAGAGTGAAAGGCCGGTTTTTAAAGCGTTTTTCAATTTGGAAGGAAATATTTTCGATCTGCTTTTTTATAAGGGATATCTTTTCGTTGCGGCCGGAAGCAGAGGAGTTTCGGTATATGATATAGGTGATGGGAGCGAAATGAGACCGTTATTTGAAATTTCTTTGAAAGGATATGCGAGAAATCTTTCGGCGGATGGGGAGAGGCTTTTTGTAGGTTCGCTTTATAAAGGAATATTCTCCTTCGATATTGAAGATATGAAGAGAGTAAAAGAGATATCTTTTTTTCCTCTTTACGGAGTAATGGACGTTAAAGAGAGAAACGGCGTTTTGTATGCGGTCGATTTTAACAGGGGATTTTGGATGATCGATAGGAAAACGATAGAAAAAAACTACTATTTAACCCGCAAAAGAATTAAATAATTTTAATATAGTGCCGATCTTATATAAAAGCGGGCACTTTCCGTCCCGTTTTGTTTTTTGGCAGTGATTTATTAAGATCGGAGGAAAATTTATGAAATCGTTAAAAATTTTAATTTTCTCGCTATTGGTCTTTTGCCTGAAACTTTCGGCCGATAGCGGGTTGGAGTTGGAAAAGATAACTTCTTTCGGCGGCACTTTAAAAAATATGACGGTGGTAAATGACGAACTTTTCGTTTCCACTACGGACGGATTGAAAATTTTCGATGCGAGTAACAAAAGCGATATAAAACCGCTTTCTTATCTTAATAACTTGGGAGAATGCTCCCGCATGGACATAGACGGAAATCATCTCTATCTTATAAATAAAACGGAAGGTTTGATAATAATCAATATTTCCAATTTAAAAGATCCTTTCGTAGAAGGGAGGGTGAGCTTTTCCGAAGATGAGGTTTTATCGGAAAGAGCGGAAGCTAACGACGTTAAAGTTAAGGACGGATACGCTTACATCGCGGTAGGAAAAAGAGGCTTGGCGGTCGTGGATATTTCTTCTCCCTCCTCTCCGAAGATATTAAACTATTTTCAGATAGAAGGTTATACGGTAGGAATAGATCTAAAAGGCGACTACGCTTACGTTATTTCGGCCATAGACGGACTCTACATTATAGATATATCCAATCCCGACAAACCGGTTTTAAGCGCCAATCTTCCTCTTGAAGGGCAGTGTAACGATATAAAGGTGGATGGAAACTACGCATATATAGCAAATAAAAACGGCCTTGACATAGTGGACGTAACGGAGCCGGATAAGCCGAAACTTTTAACTTCTTACGACACTAACGGTTACTGTTTGGCTTTGGATGTAAAAAGCGATAAAGTTTATGTGGCAAACGGTACGGATATAGAGATAATAGACGTTACGAATAAAAAATCTCCGTCTTTAGTCAACAAAATCACAAAAACGGATTTTTATTGTTACGGAATAGAGGTGGACGGGGATTTTATGTACGTTTTAAACAATAACAAGCCTTGCGTTTCGGATATATCGAATCCTTACGACATTAAATACGTCTCTTCCTTCGATACCGTCTCTTGGGTGAGGAAGATAAAGATAATCGGCAATAAAGCCTATATGGCAAACGATTATAACGGTGTGGAGATAGCGGACCTTTCGGATATCGACGACGTTAAATTTCTCGGAGAGTATTATAAGGACGGAGCGGCTAACGATTTGGAGTTGAAGGAAGATACTCTTTTCGTGGCGAACCATCATAAAGGTTTGCAAATATTGGACGTTTCGGATCCCGCTTCCATAAAGTATATCTCTTCGTTGAATATTAACGGTATAGCCAAAAGTCTTTTTTTGCAAGATTGTTGCGTTTTTATTGCGGGAGACGAGGCGGGTTTGGTTATAGCGGACGTAAGCGATCCCTCTTCTCCTTACGTAAAAGGCGTTTTGGATACGGGCGGAAATTCGTATGACGTGGAAGTTAAAGGAGATTACGCTTTTATAGCCGACGGTTATAACGGTTTGGTGATAGCGGACGTCTCCGACAAAAGCAATCCCGTAAAGATTGCTCGTATAAAACTGAAAGATTTTGCGTACGCTTTGAAGCTTCGAGATTCTTATCTATATGTAGCCGACGGAGAGGGCGGACTTGAGGTTATAGACGTAAGCGACGTTTTTTCTCCCAAAATAGTGGGAGGAATAGATACGGAAGGGGAGGCGAGAGACATAACTCTTTGGGAAAATTTCGCTTTCGTTTCCGATAACGATCAAGGACTTGAAGTCGTGGATATTTCGGATCCTTCCGGGATGAAAATCGTAAAAAAAGTTTATACGGGCGGTAAAAGTTTGAGTACGGATAGGGACGGAAACAGGCTGTTTTTAGCCAATTTCGCAAACGGAGTGTCGGTTTTTAGGATAGTTATGGCTCCCAAACCGGTAGCGAGATTCGAAGTTAAAGAGATAAAAAGCGATAGCGTTCTTCTTGAATGGGATTTGCCCGAAAGGGATGAATTCTCTCCTATAGAGGAGATTAAGATATTTAGAGACGGAATTCTTATAAAGACTCTTTCTAAAGACGAGAGAAGTTTTTCGGATACGAAACTCTTAAAAGATACGGTTTACGATTATGAGATCAGGCTTTCGAATATCGCCGGGGACTCTCCTTCAAAAAAGATTTCCGTAAGAACGCTAAAAAGCGTTCCGATTCCTCCCACCGCGTTGGAGGCTTTGATTATAGACGACAATACCGTTAGACTTCGATGGAGGGACAACTCGGATAATGAGGACGGATTCGAAATATATAGAAACGGCGAGCTTCTTTATACGACGCAGCCGAATGAGACCCGCTATACCGATAGAGAAGCGGTGGCCGGTTTTTTTTATACGTATTTGGTTAAAGCCGTAAATGATGCCGGAAGTTCCGTACCGGATAAAGTTGAAGTTAGGATTTCTCAAACCGCGCCCATGCCGATAACCGATCTTTACGGTAGCGCTTTAAGCGATAAGGAGATTTTTTTGAGATGGAAGGACAATTCCTCTAACGAAGAGGGTTTTGCGATATATAGAGACGGGGTTTTGATAGATAAGGTGAGCGAAAACGTAACTTATTATAAGGATAAAGGTTTGCTTTCCGGAAAGGTTTACGAATACGAAGTTAAGGCTTTTAACCGAAAGGGAGCTTCCGCGGGCAATTCCGTAGCCGTGAGAACTTTTCCGGTTTTGGAAAAAGCTCCGGAGCCGGTTGAAAATCTCAGTGCGCAGGCTTTGGGCGTTAATGCCGTTAAACTTAGATGGAGAAGCGGCGGAGGTTACGAATACGGGTATGAAATATACAGAGACGATATTTTGGTAGGGCGCGTGGATTATAAAAACGATTTTTTCATAGACGGAGGATTGGACGCTAACACTTCCTATAAATATAGAGTGGTCGCTTTCAATAAAAACGGGAAATCCGAACCTATGGAAGTTACGGTAAAAACTTACGAAAATTCTTCGAAAAAGCCGAAAGCTCCTTTGAATTTTAAAGCGGTGGCAAACGGAGATAAAGCGGTGTTTCTTACATGGGAGGACAATAGCGATAACGAGGAGGGATTTGAAATATACAGAAACGGCGAGTTGATATATACTACTCTTCCGGATGCGTTTTTTTATATAGACGAAGGTCTTTCTCCCGCAACCTCTTACGAATATAAAATCGTTGCGGTTAATAGCGCCGGAAAATCCGAGGAGCTTTTTGCCGAAGCGACGACTTTTTATAAAGGGAACATGATTTATCCTCCGACCGATTTGAAGGCCGAGATTTCGGACCAAAAGGGAGAGATTGCGCTCTCTTGGAGAGACAATTCCGATAATGAGGACGGGTTTAAGATATATAGAGACGGCAGGTTGATTTTTATCGCTAAAAGGGATTCTACCGAATATGTGGATAAAGGTTTGGAGAAAGGGCGATTTTACGCCTATACGATTAAGGCTTTTAACGATTTCGGAGACTCTATCGGAAACGGTATTAAGGTAAAAATGGAAAGAGCGATATTGCAAAGCATTATAGAGCCTCCTTCCGAATTTAAGGCCGAGAGAGAAGGAATTTTAAGCGTCAGGCTGGTTTGGAAAGGAGGAGAAGGCGATGAAAGATATAAGATTTTTAGAGACGGAGAGCTTATTTATACGGCGGATTCGAAAGAGAACTTTTATATAGATAGAGGCGTGGAGCCTGATAGAGAGTATGTCTATACCATAGTGGCTTTTAACGAAACGGGGGAGAGCGCTCCTTTGAGGACTTCGATAGAGTTTTCTTTAAATCGGATTCAGACTTTCGTTTACAATCTCTATATGAAAGTTTTGGAAAGAAAACCGGATGAAGAGGGACTTTCTTATTGGGAGAGGGAGCTTGTTTCGAAAAATAAGAGCGCTCTTTTCGTGGTGGAGAACTTTTTCAAGTCCGATGAGTTTTTATCGAAAAATATAGACAGTCGTCAATATGTAAAGATTTTGTACGAGACTTTTTTCAATAGAGAACCGGAACTTGAAGGGTTGCGTTATTGGGAGAGTATGATAGACGAAAAGGGTTATCCTAAAGACGTGCTTCTTTATAAGTTTGCGTTTTCTACGGAGTTTAAAAATATTTGTGAGAAATTTGATATAGTAAATTATAACGATAGAGAAAAGACGGAAGTTTTTATAAAGAGACTCTATTTGATGGTTTTAAACAGGCCGGCCGATACGGAAAGTTTGAACTATTGGGTCGATGAACTCTCATCTGAAAAAAGAGAACCTAAAGACGTGGTGAAATTTTTCTTCAATTCCGAGGAGTTTAAAAATAAGCGGGTTACAAATAGGGAGTTCGTTCTTATCTCTTACAGAGTTATATTGGATAGGGAACCCGATAGAGAAGGTATGGAGTATTGGATAGGAAGATTGGAAGAAGGACTTGATAGAGAGAAGTTTTTGGATATTTTTCTCGGTTCTCAAGAATTCGAAACTCTTACCAAAAAGGGGTTCGTGAACGAGTTATAACGGGACTTTTTCCCGTTTCTCGTTATTTGAATCTGAATATCAATATAGTATTAATATAATTTTTGCTCTTAAGATTAAATGCAGAGAGGGGTGATATAGTTAAATATATTATTTCTTACTATAAAAAGGTTTGGTATATATAACTTTACCTTAATAGTTTTTTTTAGATGATTAATTTTCATCTCTCTTATATTAAATTATTTTTATTAAAAATACTTAGAGTAATTTTTTTGTTTTTTAATAAAACTTTTGTAATTTTTAAGGTATAATTAGGCTGATACCTTCCATCAATCAATAAAGGACCCATATGGTAAGAAGTGTTCTTAAATTATTAATTATACTTTTAACGGCTTCTTCGATGGCGTTGGGCGGTAAAATCGCTTTAAATAAGGTAGGAGCGTTCGGCGGAATATATAATGATATCCAAAAAAGCGGAGATATTATATATGCCGCCACTGCGAACGGACTTCAGATGTTTGATGTTAAAAATCCTAAAAACTCCAAACTTTTAGGCACCTTCTACACCCAAAACTATGTAAAATCCGTTGTTATTAGAGGCAATTTGGCCTATTTGGCGGTTGATAGAGACGGGCTTTTCGTAGTTAACGTTGCGGATAAGTCCCGTCCCTATTTGGTAGGGAAATTAAAAACGGGAGGGACGGCCAACGCTCTCTTTTTAAGAGATAACGTAATCTATTTGGCCGACGGGGATAACGGTCTTGTGGTTATAGACGTTTCGAATCCCTCTTCTTTAAAAATTAAAGGACAAATAAATACTTCCGGTATAGCAAGCGGAGTTTCGATAAAAGGAAATATAGCTTACGTTGCCGATTTTAACAACGGCGTGGAAGTTGTGGATATAAGCAATTTTAGCAATATGAAAATTATAGGAAATTTTAAAAATCCTAACGTGGTTAAAAAGGCTCCGATTACCGAAGAGGATAAAAACGTGGGAGCTAAAAGCGTTTTGGTCAGCGAAGACGGAAGATTTCTTTTCGTCGCCGATTATTATACCGGACTTCAGATACTTGACATCTCTTCTCCCTACCGCTTGAAAATGATAGGAAACTATCCTAAAACGAAAGCTTACGGTTTGGCTCAACGGGGAAATTACGTATTCGTGGCCGATCATGACGAAGGTCTTAAGATTATAGACGTTTCAAATCCCTATTCTCCCTATCTGGTAGGAGCTTACAATACGAGTTTGGGATATAGCAGCGGAGGAGGAGCCAACGCCGTAAGCGTAAGCGGAAATTACGCCTATCTCGCTCATAACGGTTCCGGGACGATTTTGGATATATCGAATATTTCTCATCCCGTCTATGTCGCCGGTTATAACAGTTGCGGAAAAGCTTGGAACGTAACGATAAAAGGAGAGAGAGCCTATATAGCCGATTTTAATTACGGCTTGGAGATAGTGGATATTTCCAATCCTTCCGTTCCGGTTCTTCTTGGCAGTTTGAAGCTAAACGGCGAGGCTTACGCGGTTGACGTTAGCGGAGATTTTGCCTATGTCGCCGCTTATGACGGCGGGCTGAAAATAGTTAACGTAAAAAATCCTTACAAACCGAAGCTTGTGGGAGCGATAAAAACGGCCGGCTCCGCGGTTGAAGTTAAAGTAAAGGACGGATACGCTTTTGTTGCGGCGCATTCGGCCGGATTGCAAGTTGTGAACGTAAAAAATCCTTCCACTCCTTATGTGGTCGGCAGAGTCAGCGGAAAGAATTTTTATGCGGAGGGGATAGATATAGTCGATAATTTCGCTTATATAGCGGGGCAGTATCAAGGACTTCACATAGTCGATATAAGCAATCCCGTAAGACCGTTTTTGCTTACCACTTTCAAAACCTCCGGTAACGTTAAAAAAGTTGAAGTTTCCGGGAAATACGCTTATATGGCGAATTACGGAAAGGGACTTAAAATAGTGGATATATCCAATCCTTCGGTACCCGTCGAGGTCGGAAGTTACGATACGGACGGATACGCTTTCGACGTTAGCGTCGGTAGCGGATATTCCAAAGGATACGCTTATGTTGCCGACTATCATAAGGGCATAAAAATGATAGACGTATCTAATCCGGCCAAACCTAAACTTAGAGGAAGTTATAAGTCCAGAAGTATGGCCATAGCCATAAATTCCAAAGGTAATTATATCTTCGTGGCCAATAACGATTCCGGTCTTCAGGTGTTGGAAAACTCCGTAAGTTCTTTCGTCGTCAGATTGTATAAAAACATTTTAACAAGAACTCCGCAACAAGCGGGGCTTAGATTTTGGGTAGGACAGCTTGTAGATAAAGGAAAAACCGCCACTTGGGTTGCGAGAGGTTTTTTCCTGAGCAAAGAGTTTAAAAGTCTTAATTTAAGTAACGAAGAGTACGTAAAGAGAGCTTATAGAACTTTACTCGGAAGAGAGCCTGATGAGGGCGGACTTAAATATTGGGTAGGACAGTTAAACAGCGGTAAGCTTACTAAGGATCAGGTATTCTATCTTTTTGCTTTCTCCAAAGAATTTGCCGGTATTTGTAAAAAATACGGCATCAAAAATTATGATAAAAACGACGTAGCCGCATATGAATCTCTCTAAAAACTTTTATTGAAACTATCTGACGGTTTTTTAAGGGGTATTTTCCGTATCTTGAAATACGGAAAAGGCCTCTTAAATTACGCAAAAAACACGAATTTTAAACACCGAAAACCGCCTCAACATAAAAAGTAATCGTTAAATCGTGAAAAATCGAAAAAATAGACTATCGTTACGCTTAAAAATCATCTTTGACAACTTCTCTAATAATACTTATGGGAAACAATAAGCCCGTATCCCCCATAAAGAAGATTAAAATTTTGTTATAATATTTAAAAAACTCAAGGCAAAATATGAGAAAAAAACTGCCCATAGGAATACCGACTTTTAAAGATATAAGAGAAGATAACTATATCTATATAGATAAAACGAAAGAGGCATTTAAACTGATAGAGAGCGGTAAATACTACTTCCTCTCCCGTCCCCGCCGCTTCGGAAAAAGCCTCTTTCTCGATACATTAAAAAACATCTTCGAAGGAAATAGAGAACT
>CAZPVZ010000018.1:0-3199 GCA_964590185.1 uncultured Campylobacterales bacterium | reverse complement strand
ACGGCAAGTTCGTAGATATTCTCCATTATTTTCTTAGCTTCCGAAGCGTAAGAAGAGGCTTCCTCCTCTTTCACTTCGAAAATAAGCTCGTCGTGAATCTGCAAAAGCATCTTTCCTCTCTCTTTTTCCAAAGTTTCGTTTATCTTATTCATAGCAAGCTTGATAAGATCCGCGGCGCTGCCTTGAAAGACCGTATTGACCGCCTCTCTCAAATAACCGGCCGTCTGAAAAGCGTTTGCGTGTTTAAAATCAAAATATCTTCTTCTCTTTAAAAGAGTCTCCACAAAACCTCTCTCTTTAGCCTCCTTTTGAACCTTGTTTATAAAATCCTTAACGGTAGGGAAAGAGGCAAAATAGCTCTCTATGTAAGCTTTCGCCTCTTTTTGGGAAACGTTTATCGTCTGAGAAAGTTTCCTCGCTCCCATCCCGTAAATCAACCCGAAATTGATGCTTTTTGCTATGTTTCTTTTCTCTCTCGCCCTCTCTTTACCGAAAATCTTTACGGCCGTTTCAAGATGTATGTCCTTATCCTCGTAAAAAGCCTCCAAAAGAGCGGGATCTTTAGAGAAATGGGCAAGCAGTCTAAGCTCTATCTGCGAATAGTCTATCCCTACGAGTTTATAACCCTCTTTAGCTACGAATCCGTACCGTATCTCTCTTCCAAGCTCGGTTTTTACCGGAATGTTCTGAAGATTCGGATTTTTGCTGCTAAGCCTTCCGGTAGCCGTCCCCGTCTGAATAAAAGATGTGTGAATCCTGTTGTCTTCACTTTTTTTAGCAAGTTTCAAAAGAGGCTCTATATAGGTGCTTTGGAGTTTATGTATCTCCCTATACTCCAAAATCTTCTCTATAACAGGATGTTTATCTTTCAGTTTTTGCAAAACGCTCTCGTTCGTGCTGTAGCCCGTTTTCGTTTTTTTCACCGCATCCAAACCCAAAACTTCGAACAAAACGTATCCGAGCTGTTTCGTTGAGTTTATATTGAAATTCTCTCCGGTTAGGCTATGAATCTCTTTGGTAAGTCTCTCTATGTTCTCTCTGCTTTTTATAAGAAGCTTCTCAAAAAACTCCACATCGAGTTTTATCCCCTCTCTCTCCATATCGATAAGCGTCTTTATGAAGGGAAACTCCACCTCTTTCGCTTCCTTCCAAAGAGTCGGATCCAAAAGATTTTTAAATTTATAATAGAGTTTGTAAGTAACCCACGCATCCTCCGCGGCATATTCGGCGGCTTTTTCCAAAGAGACGCTTGAGAAGTTCTCTCCCTTTTTTACGACGTCTTTAAATTTAACGGTTTCGTAGTTAAAAAGCCTCTTTGCGAGATTGTCCAAAGAAACGCTCGATTCGGGATCCGTAAGCCACGCCAAAATCATCGTGTCGGCTTTTATGTTAAAATCGCAAAAACCGAAATTCTTCTCCAAAACCACGAGATCATACTTCAGATTGTGCCCGATTATAGGGAAAGAGAGGATTTTTGCGAGAGCCTCCTTAGCCTCATCGAAAGATACTTGAGATCCGACTCCCAAATAGGAATGATTTATGGGAACGTAATAAGCCTCCCTTTCATTTACGCAAAAAGAAAAACCGACTATCTTGGCGCTTTTGCTCTCCAACGAATCGGTTTCGGTATCCAAAGCTATCACGCTATCTTTTTTAAGAGAGTTCAAAATATCTCTAAGCTTTTCAAAATTATCGACCAAAACGGCTTTGAAAGAGGAGCGGGATCCGAAATCTTCGTTTTGAGCCGGATCGCTTTTAGAAGAGATTTTCAATCTTTTCAAAACCGCTTTGATATCGTATTTTTCAAGATCTTCGGCTATTTTGGCTATCGGCTCCTCTTGCGGGAAACGAAACTCCTCAAGATTCAAAGAATCAAACAGATCGTCTCTCAAACGAACGAGTTTTTTGCTCAAAAAAGCCTTTTCTCTCCCCTCCTCCAAAAGCTTTTTCACTCTCTTATTTTCCATTTCGTTTATATGCTCGTAAATATCTTCGATACTTTCGTATTTTTCCAAAAGTTTCAGAGCCGTTTTAGCCCCTATACCCTTAACTCCGGGAATATTATCGGCGCTATCTCCGACCAAAGCCAAATAATCGGGAATCTTTTCGGGATAAACGCCGAACTTCTTCTTACACTCCTCTTCATCTATCTCTATCTTTTTAACGGGATCGAAAAGCACGACTTTCCCGTCGTCTATAAGCTGATAAAGATCTTTGTCGTGGCTGACGATTCTGATTTTGATATCTTTGTTTTTCAGATATTTTACTAAAGAGGCGATTATGTCGTCGGCTTCGCAGTTTTCCGCCTCAAGCTGCTTAAAATCCATCCTTTTTATCCAATCGATCGCAACTGGAAGCTGAGCGAGAAGATCTTCGGGAGCAGGCGGACGGTTGGCTTTATAATCGGGATCTATCTCCTTTCTGAAAGACTCCTCTTTGCTATCGAGAGCGAAAACGATATAGTCGGTTTTGTAATCTCTCTCCAAAGAGGAGATGAAATTTAAAAATCCGGTCAGCAGCCCCGTAGGAAAACCGCTTGAGCTTTTCAAAGCCGGAAGCGCATAGTAGTTTCTGAAAAAAAATCCGAAAGTATCTATTACCGTTAAAGTTTTCATAAAAACATCCCGCTTGAGTTTTTGGGAGTATTATAGCATTTTATAAAAAGAAGAGAATAAGAGGAAAAATCTATTTAAGATCGTAAATCTCTATATCGAAATCGTGTCTGAATTTGAACCAAAGAAAGCTATTCGGCTGTTGAGCCACATATATGATAGCCGCTTCTTCATCCAAATGCAAAAGCAGATTATCGCTCCTATCCCAATTTTTTATTTTGTTTATTCTAAAACGGATAGCGTACTGTCCCGCGATCAGGTTTACCTTAAACTTGAAAACGATTTTTTTCTTAACCCCTTTTTGAAAAAAGATCGACCTTCCGGTTTTGTTGAAGATACTCTCTCCCGTCAATAACAATCCACCGGCGTCCTTTATTTCGACGGCTAAGGAGATGTTTCCGATATCGTATAAAGATTCCAAAGTTACGGCTATAAAAGCATAATCGCCTTCTATAAAAGTGTCCGTCTTATCGCCGTTTTGATTGAGAGTTTCGAAAGAGTGGATTTTGAAAATATTTTCGGCGTTTAAGTTCTTGACCGCTTCCTCTATCAGAGGCAAAAGAAGATCGCTATCCTCTTTCGTCTCC
>CAZPVZ010000017.1:0-4719 GCA_964590185.1 uncultured Campylobacterales bacterium | reverse complement strand
GTAGGAGCGTCAACGTAAACGGAGAAGGTGTTGGCGCTTTTTCCGGGCAGCATTTTGGCTTTTACGATTTTGGTTGGAAGCATCATTATCGATCCGACAAACGCCAAGAGAGTTAGAAACAGCACCAGAAATCTTTTGGATCTGTTTCCTAAGATCTTATATATGAACTCTTCGAAAAATTTCATGCTCTATCTCCTTTGTTTGCCGCATCGTGTTGGAAATGGTGGCGGTGATGGTGCATCTTAGGTTTCTTTATAAGAAGTCTGGATAGATACGGCGTAAATATGTAAGCGACTATCAAAGACGCAAAAAGAGCCACCGGAACGTTTTGAGGAATCGGTTTCATGAACTGTCCCATCATTCCTCCGACGAATCCCATCGGAATCATCGTTAATATGATCGCTAAAGTGGCGATGTTGGTAGGAGGTCCTATCTCGTCGGTCGCTTCTATGAGTATTTCGTCCATATCTTTATCGACCGCATCGTGAGAATGCAGGTGTCTGTGGATGTTTTCTATAACGATGATCGCCGCGTCAACCAAAAGACCCAAACTCAAAAGAAACGCAAACAGCGTAATTCTGTTTATCGTTTGACCGCTTAGATAGGCTATGAAAAGCGTGATCGCAAAAATCGCCGGAACGGTGAAAGTTACGATCAAAGACTCTTTCCATCCCAATACGAAAGCAAGCAAAATGGCGATAATGACGATCGATATGAGAAGGTGAAAAACGAGTTCGTTAACGGCTTTGTTGGCTCTCTCTCCGTAGTTTCTCGTTATTACGTAACCTATTCCCTCTTTATCGAGTTCGTCTTTTATTTCCTCCATCTTTTTCAAAACGTCGTTTGCGATCGTAACCGCGTTGGTTCCTTTAAGTTTCGCTATCGTGAGAGTTAGCTGATCCTCTATCGGAGTGAATTTGTCTCCCTCTTTGAAAGAGATTTTCGCTCTTTGGAAATTTTGGATATCGTATCCTCTCTCGACTTTGGCCACGTCTTTTAGATATATGGGACTTCCCATATATTGGGCTACTATGACGTTTTTGAGATCGTCTACGGTTTCGATTGCGTTTTTGACTCCGAAAACTACGAGACGATTGTTTTTCGTTTTGTCTTTAACGTCCGGAACGCTTACCGCGAGAGATTTTAAAGCCTGCATGATTTGTCCGAGAGATAGATGGTATCCCGATAGTTTGTTCAGATCGACTTCGACGTTAAACTGCTCCTTTTTGGCTCCCTTAAGCGTCGTTTTTGCGACGTTTTCTATTCTGTTTATCTCTTGTTGAAGGTCTCTTATCTTTTTAAACATGCCTATTTCGTCTATTTTGTTTCGATCCTTTACGTAAAAGGCTATCGTCATGATGGGAATGTCTATGTCGATATCGAACGGTTTTACGAGAGGTTGCATGGCGTTTTTGGGCAGTTGATCCATGTTTTGCATGATTTTGTCGTATAGTTTGAGGTTGGATATCTCTCTGTTTTGTCCGATGTAGTACATGACGTTTACGATACCCACGTTTTTGGCCGCTATGCCGTAGATATGCTCCACTCCCTGTATCTCTCTTATTTTTCTCTCGAGGGGCTTTACGATAACGTTTTCCACCTCTTTAGGAGTAGCTCCCGGGAGCGCGACTATTATGGTTCCTCCGCTTATTTCTATCTGAGGATCTTCCTCTCGGGGCGTTATCTGCAAGGATAGAAAACCTATTCCTAACAGGAAGATACCAAGGAGCATCGTTAAAGGATTGTGCAGGAATCCTTTAGCGAGCTTACCGGCTATATCTGTTGGTTGATAACTTTTCTCCATTTTCCCAATCCTATTTCGTTATGATGGTTAGTTCGGAATACATTCCCGGATATACCGGTTTTCCTTGTTTGTCGAAAGAAACTTTGATTCTAAAAGAGTGCGTCAAAGGGTTGGAACTTGGAATGATGGCGCTTATCTTTCCGTCGGTTTTCAATCCTATCGAAGGGATGGATACTTTAACCGGCATATTTAGTTTTATGTCTTTTAAGTTGCTTTCGGCTATTTCGGCTTGAATTCTGATTTTCGAAAGATCCGTTAAAACCATTGCCGGCATTCCGGGAATGGCCATCTCTCCTTCATTTACGTTTTTTTGTATGATGACTCCGTCGTTTGGAGCTTTTATTTTCAAATAGTTGTATTGATTTAAGACTTCTTGCATTTTAGCTTTTGCCTGAGCGACCTGTTTTTTGGCCATTTCCACCATGTCTTTTAAGTTTTTGGCCGCAAGCTCCAAAGTCTCGAGCTGATATTTCGAGATCATATCTTTTTTGTAAAGTCTTCTGTTTCTTTCCAAGTTCAAAAGAACGTTGGTGTATTGGTTTTGATACATTTGCAAAGAGAGTCTTGCCTGCTGGATGGCGAGTTCCACTTGGGATTTCGCGCTGTCTATCTCTTTGGAATCGATGATATAGAGGATTTGTCCCTCTTTTACTCTGTCTCCTTCGCTTACTTTAACCTCTTTTACAAATCCCATGTATCGGCTCGTAATCATCTTTTGATTGTCCGAAACGACCGTTCCGGAAAGTTTTATCTCGACTCCGAACAGTGCCGCCGCAGTTGCCATTATCAGTATTATTTTTTTCATTTATCCTCTCCGTATGCTAATTTTTCGAACTCTAAGATTTTTGCGTTTCTTTTGTTTTGAACTTCTTGAAGTTTGAGAAGTTTTTCTATCTGTTGAGACTGTTTTATCAAAACGTCGTTTATGGAAGCAAGTCCCTCTTTATATCTTTCGAGATAGGTATCGTATATCTCTTGAGCGAGGGCGAGCTCTTTTTTTAAGGCGTCTATTTGGTATTCGTAGCTTTTTATTTCCGTTTTTATTTTTTGAGCTTTTAAGGCTATGCCTTTTTTGGCCAAGGCGACTTGATTTTCGACTTTGAGCTTTTTGAGCTTTTCTTGCTCGAGTTTGGCTTTGTCTATTCCTCCGTTAAAGAGGTTGTATTTAAACGCAAAACCTACCGTATAGGCGTCGTGATCTTTGAAATCTCCGAAAGGGGTGTTGTCGGAGCTTGAATATTCTCCGAAAATTCCGACTTCCGGTTTAAAAGAGGCTTTGGCCACTTCAACCATTTTCGTCTGGATTTTCAGACCGGTTTTGGCTTTTTGGACGTCTCTGTTTCTTTTTGCCACTTCTTCGGGCGATATGTCGTTAAATTCGGCGTCGGAAGATATCGTTTTTATGGATTTTACTTCGTGATCCAGTAAAAAAGAGAGAAATTCGTAAGCCAAAGCTTTGTAAGCTCTCGTTTGATTGACCATTCTCTGCACGTTGGAGAGTTTAGCTTCTACTTCCAAGATGTCCGTTTTTTTGGCGTACCCTTCTTTTTTCATCTCTTTGATGGTTTTTTTGAGTTTTTCTATGTTTTTTTCTATTTTTAGCAGATTTTTTTCCAAAGTTACCAACAAAGAGATGTCGTAAAAGCTCTTTTTAATTTCGAAAAGTTTTTGGGCGGTAACCTTTTCTCTGTCGTATTTGCTCATTTCAACCATTTCTTGAGCTATCTTTTTGTAGTTGCTAAGTTTCCCGCCGGTGTATATCGGTAACATCAAAGAGAGTTTGGTTAGGAAGTGGTTTCGGGCGTCGGGATAATTTAGTTTTTTTGGCTGAATCTCCAAAATCGAGCCCATTCCTTGCAAAGCTTCCGGAGTTAGGGCGTTGTTGTTCGCCATCATCAAGGCTCCTCCAAGAGGCGCCAAAAATTCGTCGAATCCGAAATCCGCAAAGGAAGCTTCTCTGCTTTGAAGTTTGAAACCGAATACGTTTCCGGCGTCATTGGAACGCATTCCCATAAAGGTTGCGTCGAGTTTTCCGAAATTGTATCCTTTTGCTATTTTGACGTCGAGTTTTCTGACTTTTTCGTCGAATTTGGCTATATTAATTTCCAAATTTTCCGATTTAGCTATACGCAAAGCTTCTTCGAGGGTTAGATTTTCGTAGGGCTTTGCGTATAGACAGACCGCGATTGCCATTGGTAGTAGAAACCGTTTCATTCACCTCTCCGTATTTTATTTTTTATAATAGAACCTTGTTTCGCATAATAAAAAATTATTATACAAAATTAGTTTTAAAAAATCTTTTTATTTGTTTGAGTAATATTTATAAAACCGCATATGCTACCCATATGCAACTTTTTAGCTCTTTTAGCTCTTTTAAAACTTCTTTAGGAATTTCCTGATCCACTAAAATAACGGCTAAAGCGGTTTTTTGTTCGTCTCTTCCGAGTCTGAAATCGGCTATGTTTATATTATGGTTGCTTAAAATCGTGCTTATTTGAGCTATTACGCCCGGCACGTCTTTATTTTCGAATATAATCATTTTGCCTTTTGGCTCCACGTCGAGTTTTATATTGTTTATCTCTACGATTCTTTGTATATCTTCTCCGAAAACGGTTCCGGATATTTTGGTTACTCCTTCATTCGTCGTCAGTTGAACCGTTATTCTGTTTTTGTATGCGCTCATATTGGGCTGAGTTTTCGTTTTTAGCTCTATGTTTTTCTCTTTTGCTATGAAGTCGGCGTTTACGTAGTTTACCTGCTCTCCCAAAGACTCTTTTAAGGCGCCGACTACGGCAAAAGTTAAAAGAGAATCTAAATATTTGGAAATTTCTCCCTCTCCTATGAGTTTTATGCTGGAGATGGGGTGTTTGTTTACCTGTGCGGCGAGATATCCCATTTTTTGGATAAGTTCGACG
>CAZPVZ010000016.1:0-6061 GCA_964590185.1 uncultured Campylobacterales bacterium | reverse complement strand
AAAGGAGTGCGGTATGAAAAACTTCGCTATGATAGGGGCGGCGGGATATATAGCCCCAAGACATATGAGGGCTATAAAGGATACGGGCAACAATCTTGTAGCCGCTATGGACAGATGCGACAGCGTGGGCATCATAGACAGCTACTTTCCGGATGCGGACTACTTCGTGGAATTCGAAAGATTCGACAGACACATAGACAAGCTTAGAAGAAAGGGAACGAAAGTCGATTTCGTCTCCATCTGCTCCCCGAACTATCTTCACGACGCGCATATCAGATTCGCTTTAAGAAACCAAGCCGACGCAATCTGCGAAAAACCGATAGTTTTAAATCCCTGGAACATAGACGCGTTGGAAGAGATAGAGAAAGAAAGCGGCAAAAACATCTATAACATTTTACAGCTAAGACTCCACCCCTCTATCATAGCTTTGAAAGAGAGAGTGGAAAAAGAGCTGAAAGAGGATCCCGATAAAGTTTACGATATAGATCTAACCTATCTAACCAGCAGAGGAAAGTGGTATTTCATCAGCTGGAAGGGAGACGAAAGCAAAAGCGGCGGAATAGCCACCAACATCGGAGTTCACTTTTTCGATATGCTATCTTGGATATTCGGAGAAGTCCGAGAGAACGTAGTCCACTGCAAAACTCCCTTCGCAAACGCGGGATATTTAAAATTGAAACACGCAAACGTAAGATGGTTTCTAAGCGTGATATACGACTACATACCCGACGAAATCAAAGCGAAAGGTCAAAGAACCTACAGAAGCATTACGATAAATGAAGAAGAGATAGAGTTTAGCGGCGGTTTTACGGATCTTCACACAAGAAGTTACGAAGAGATTCTAAAAGGAAACGGTTTTAGAATCAACGAAGCAAGAAGCGCCATCGAGATAGTCTCCACGATAAGAAATTTAGAACCGGTAGGTTTGAAGGGAGAGTATCACCCCTTTTGCAAAAAAATAGAAAACAGCAAGGTTCACGATATCAAAGATACGCTTAAAACGATGTTCGTTCACTAAAAATTTAAGGAATCGTCGTGAAAGCTATCATCTCTCATGATGTGGATCACATCACGGTTTGGGAACATAAGGATCTTATCGTTCCCAAATTCCTTATAAAAAGCACGATAGAACTCTTAAGCGGAACTATTCCCTTTAGAGACTATATTTTAAGATACGGAGATTTGATAAAAAACAAGTGGCAAAACATCGAAGAGCTTATAAAATTCAATACCAAAAACGGCATCCCCTCGACTTTCTTTTTGGGAGTAAATAACGGAGTCGGACTCGTTTACTCTTTGGAAAACGCAAAAATATGGGCGAATAAAATCGTCTCTTTAGGATTCGACGCCGGAGTTCACGGCATAGCTTACGATAATTTACAAGATATGCAAAAAGAATACGACACTTTTAAAGAGATCTCCCATTTGGAAAATTTCGGAATAAGAATGCACTATCTAAGAAGCGACGATAAAACCGTAGAAAATCTCTCAAAATGCGGATATCTTTTCGACTCCACCGTTTACGAACTGAAAGATCCGTATAAAGTGGGAGATATGTGGGAGTTTCCGCTGCACATTATGGACGGATACGAAATATTTCAAGGAAAGCCTTGGCAATATCTGAAAATAGAAAAAATAAAGGATCTTACGAAAAGAAAAATAGACCTCATAGATAAGAAAGGGCTAAAATACATCACGATACTTTTTCACGACAGATATTTTAGCGAGAGCTTCTCGACTTGGAAAGAGTGGTATTTCTTCGTCATAGATTACCTAAAATCAAACGGAATAGAGTTCATATCATACACGGACGCCATAAAGGAACTTGAGAGATGAAGATAGTTACGATCATCGGAGCGAGACCGCAATTTATAAAAGCGGCGGCGGTTAGCAGAGAGATGGAAAAACATAACGACGTAGAGGAGATAATCGTTCATACCGGACAGCATTTCGACAAAAATATGAGCGATATCTTCTTTAAAGAGCTTCATATACCAAAACCGAATTACAATCTTAACATACACGGTTTAAGTCACGGAGCTATGACGGGACAGATGCTTGAGAAGATAGAAGATGTGCTGTTAAAAGAGAAGCCCGATTGGGTTTTGGTATATGGAGATACCAATTCCACAATCGCCGGAGCTCTGGCGGCGGCTAAACTTCATATCAAAACGGCTCACGTGGAAGCGGGGCTAAGGTCGTTTAATATGAAAATGCCCGAGGAGATAAACAGAATCCTAACCGACAGAATCAGCAATCTTCTGTTTTGTCCCACCGATTTGGCGGTTGAAAATCTAAAGAAAGAGGGATTTGAAAATTTCGCCTTCGCAAAAATTGTAAAAAGCGGTGACGTAATGCAGGATGCGGCGATCTTTTATAAAAGTTTTTCCAAAAAACCGGAAAATCTCGAAATCGAAAACGATTTCATCCTAAGCACGGTTCACAGGGCGGAAAATACCGATAACGAAGAGAGACTTAGAAACATTTTCGAAGCTTTAAACGAAATATCCGAAAAGACTCCGGTCGTTTTGCCTCTTCATCCCCGAACAAAAAAAATCCTAAATAATTTAAACATAGAAAGAAGCAACATAAAAATCATAGAACCGGTCGGATATCTTCAAATGGTATGGCTCCTTCAACACTGCTCTTTGGTAATGACGGACAGCGGAGGACTTCAAAAAGAGGCTTTCTTCTTCGAAAAACCTTGCGTTACCTTAAGAGACGAAACGGAATGGGCGGAACTTGTGGAGCACGGATTTAACGCGATAGCGGGAGCCGACAAAGAGAGAATAATAAAAGCTTACGAAAACGCAAAAAGCAAAGATTTGAATTTCGATATCGACCTTTACGGAGGGGGAAAGGCTTCGCAAAATATAGTAAATACTTTAAGGAGTGTCTAAAATGGAAACGGTATGGATTATCAACGAATATGCGGGTTCCAAATACCACGGAATGGTCTTTAGGAGCTACTATTACGGGCGGGAGCTTGTCAAAAAAGGGTACAAGGTTTATGTGATTTCGGGCGCTTATCATCACAATCTGAAAGTATTTCCGGAAGTTAAGGGGGATTTTACTTTCGAAGATATAGACGGAATAACCTACGTTTGGGTTGACGTTCCCAAGTACGAAAACGCTCACGATAAAAAAAGAGTCTATAAATGGTTCAAATTCGGAGCCAAAGTCTTAAAGCTTCCGGTAGAGAAGATGGATAAACCGGACTTTATCATCGACTCTTCGGCATCCCTTTTTCATATCTACTCGGCTCACCAGCTCGCAAAAAGATACGGCGCGAAACTCTTTTTCGAAGTAAGAGACATCTGGCCTCTCTCTCTTATAGAGCTTGGAGGATACTCTCCGAAACATCCGTTTATGAGGCTTATGGATTGGCTCGAGAGATACGGATATAAAAACGCCGATAAAGTAATCTCCGTTCTCCCTAACGCCAAAGAGCATATGATGAGTCAAGGAATGGACGAAGACAAATTCATCTATCTTCCAAACGCGATAGCTTTAGAGGATTACAAAGAGAAAACCGAACTTGAAAAGGAGATAAGAGATAAAATACCTACGGACAAGTTTTTAATAGGCTATACGGGAACGGTCGGTCACGCAAACGCGCTAAGACATCTCATAGAAGCCGCCAAAATAGTAAAAGAGAAAGGCTACGAGGATACGCATTTTATTATCGTAGGAAACGGAAAAGATAAAGAGTATCTAAAAAATATGGCAAAATCATACGGATTAAACAACGTAACTTTCATAGATCAGATATTAAAATCGCAAGTTTCGTCAATCCTCGAGATGCTTGACGTATGCTACATCGGACTTATCAATCAGCCTCTATTTAGATTCGGAGTATCTCCTAACAAACTGTTTGATTATATGATGGCAGGAAAACCGATACTATATGCGATAAATTCCGGAAACAGACCCGTCAAAGAGGCAAATTGCGGTATAGAAGTCGAAGCCGAAAACGCTCAAGAGATCGCAAAAGGGATTATGAAACTTCACGATACGGACAAAAGCGAAAGAGAGAAATTAGGCGAAAACGCAAAAGATTACGTTTTGAAAAACCACACTTACGAAGAGCTCGTAAAAAGATTGATAAACGCCTTCGAAGAGGTAAAAGCGAAAGAGAAAGCCCATTCCATAGCCTGAAAAAGGTTTTCTCCTTTCTCTTTTTACCTGTAAACGAGTCTGAAAACGTACATTCCCGCTATCGTGGCTCCCACACAAAAAACGACGTTCAATCCGACGTTCAAAAAAGCTTTGTAATACTCTCCGCTTTGAAGCATCGAAACCGTTTCGTAACTGAAAGTGGAAAAGGTCGTCAAAGCTCCCAAAAATCCCGTAACGGCTAGCGCTTTATATTCCGGAGCTATAACCTCCTCGAAATACAAAGCCAAAAAACCTATGATAAAACTTCCCAAAACGTTGACGCTTAAGGTTCCTACCGGAAAAAGAGTATTTACGCCTCTTTGGATAAAAGTCGATAACAAAAACCTTAAAACGGCTCCCAAAAAGCCCCCCGCTCCGACAAACAAAACGATATTCCAGCTCATTTTGAAAATCCGCCGTGTTTATAAGAGATAACCTCTACGTCGCTTAAGGTAACGAGCCCCTCCTCTATCATATCGTCAACGTTTTTTAAAAAGTTCTCTATCTTGTCTTTATCGTCGATTATTTCAACGATTATCGGCATCTCTTGAGATAAAGACCAAACGTTAAAAGCTCTTATCTTCGTATGAGCTCCTATTCCGGCCACCGCTTTATAAACCGTAGCTCCCGCGAGAGAAAACTCTTTGCTCTTTTCCAACAAAGCCTCCCATAAAGCTTTGCGTCCGTATTTGTCGTTGTTGTCTATATAAATCCTAAGAAGTTTCTTCTTGCCTAAGAATCTTTTCATAAAATTCCTCCGTAAAAATATAAGTTAATTTTTATTTTTCTATTTACTTTAACTATTTAGAGTTATAATTAAAAATATTTTCTCATAATAAATAATAGGAACAGATCATGAAACGATTGCTTATCTTCATGCTCTCCTCTTTCTGCTTATTATCGGCACGGGATTATTATATCTTTTTAAACTCCCAAAAAGTAATAAAAATACGCTCCGAAAACGAAAATTCGGATATAAATCTCTCAAAAGCGTTAAAAAACGCCGAGGAAGGAGACAGATTTTTTTTCAAAAGGGGAGAAGTTTTCAAAACGCCCGTTAAAATAAAAAACAAAAAAGGACTATCTTTCCTCTCCTACGGAGACGAAACTTTACCCGCTCCCATCATAGAGACTTTAACCGAAATAAAACCGAAAGAGAAATATACGACGATAATAACCGAACCGAAAAAATTCTCTTTTCGAGACGAAAGTTGGAGAAATTTGGAAAGAGATTTCAAAAACTATCTAAAGATATTGAAAACCTCTCTCAGAAAAAAAGCCGCAAAAAGCTTTTACGACATAAGAGATAAATTATCGGCGATGGCGAGAATCAAACTTCCTCTTCCCAAATACGGATATTACGATCCGAATGCCGTAAGAATATTTTATAAAAACAAAGAGATATTAAAAACTCTATTTTTTGAAGAGCTAAACTGCGACAATTGCAAAGAAAAGATAAGATGGTACCTCGAAGGAAAAAGCGGATATCTGTATCTCTTTTTTCTATCGAACGAATCGGATCCGAACGAAGTTATAAACAACCTTTTCATAAATAACGACTATCTATCTCCGTTTATCGTAGAAAACTGCAAAGAGATAACGATCAAAGGACTCGATTTAAGAGGAGGCAAATACTCCTTGATGATAAAAGACTCCTCTAAAATCAAAGTTTTAAATATGAAAATAGGCAACTACTCTTTTACCGGCATATACGCCATAGGAGATAAAGCCATAACTTCGAAAATCGTCGTTAAAGACTCCCTTATAGATTCGAAATTCAATTTCGATTATAGATACTACTCTTCAAGAGGCTCGCAAGATGGAATATTTTTCTTGGGAAACGTAAGAGAATCGATCGTCAAAAGGTGCGACATCAAAAATTGGGGACACAACGGCATAACTC
>CAZPVZ010000015.1:0-3660 GCA_964590185.1 uncultured Campylobacterales bacterium | reverse complement strand
AGAAGCATTACCACATTCAAAGCGGAGGAGAAGTGAGCCATCGAGACTTTATCCAAAGCGTAAGGAATCGAAAGTATAACTATGTATGTCGAAAAACTGTAAATTATGTTGGATAGAAGGTATATGAAACTTTCGTGTTTGATTATATTTTTGATTTTTTCCAACATACGGTTATATTTTCTTTTCCCATTCCAAAGCGGTTTTGCAAATCAAAGCCAAATCGTCGTATTTCGGTTTCCAGCCCAACTCTTTTTTTATCTTTTCGTTGCCGGCTATCAATATTGCGGGGTCTCCTTCTCTTCTCGGAGAGATTTCGGCTTTGAAATTGGTTCCGCTTACTTTTCTCATCGTATCGATAACCTCTTTTACGCTAAATCCGTGCCCGTAGCCGCAATTGAATATATTGCTTTTTTTCTTCTCTTGCAGATAATCCAAAGCCTTTAGGTGAGCGTCGGCTAAATCTTCTACGTGTATGTAATCTCTGATACAGGTTCCGTCCGGAGTGGGGTAGTCGTCTCCGAAAATATAGATCTTCTCTCTTTTGCCAAGAGCCGTTTCGGCGGCCACTTTTATAAGGTGCGTGGCGTTTTTCGTGGATTGTCCTATCTTGCCGTCTATGCTCGCTCCGGCTACGTTAAAGTATCTAAGAGCTATATAATTGAAATCTTCATAAGCTTTTGAAGCGTCCCTTAAAACGGTTTCGCTCATCAGTTTGCTGCTTCCGTAGGGATTTATCGGAGCCGTTTCGCTCTCTTCCGTAACCGGAACTTTGGAGACGTCGGGTTCTCCGTAAACTGCCGCCGTGGATGAGAATACGAAATTTTTAACTTTATATTTTACGCAAAGCCTTATTAGGTTTGCGGTGTTTGCCGTGTTGTTCAGATAGTATTTCAAAGGATTTACGACGCTTTCGGGAACTATCAAACTTGCCGCAAAATGGATGACGGCGTCGAACTTTCTTGCCTTGAAAATCCCTTCCATCTCGCTAAAATCGCTTAAATCCGCCTCTATGAAATCGCCGTAAAGTACGGATTCTCTAAATCCGGTGGAGAGATTGTCTATCACCGTTAGGTTGTGATTCGTTTTTTCTCCGAGCTGTTTTACGACATGGCTTCCTATGTATCCGGCTCCTCCGGTTACGAGTATGTTCATCTTTTTTCCTTTTCCAAAAATTCGCTTCTTACCATTCTTCTAAGTCCCTCTTCCAAAGAGTATGGAGGTTTAAATCCGCTCTCTTGGAGTCTTTTCGTCGAAATCGTCGTATCCGCGGCGAATTTTTTGATTCTTATGGAGCTTATCGGAAATTTTTTGCCGGTTATTTTAGAGGCGATATCGAAAGCGTATCCTCCCAAAAGTCCGATAAAATAGGGAATTTTAAATTTGACCTTATCCATTCCCATTTCGTCTCTTATGATGTTTACTATTTCGATGCCTTTTAGATCCGGTTTGTCGGCGAAATTGTATAGCGTAAGGCCTTTTGGAGCGTCTATTAGAGAGGAGAGGAGTTTTGCTATGTTGCCCACGTATCCCATCGATTTTTTGTTTTCTCCGCTTCCGACCATTATGAATTTGCCCGTGTATATCTGCTTCATAAGATTATAAACGTTTCCTCTGTTATTTTCTCCGAAAATAACGCAAGGGCGGATGATTACGAGAGAGTTTTCGGGAGAGCTTTCTTGCCATTTGATGAAAACCTTCTCCGCTTCGTATTTGGTTCTTCCGTATTCGTTAAAAGGTCTGGCGTCGAAAGTTTCGTCGGGTTCGCCTCTGTTTAGTCCGTAGATAGCGACGGAGCTTGTGAATATTATCTTTTTTATCCCGTTTTTTTCGACGGCTTTTACGAGATTTTCGGCTCCTCCCACGTTTACCTCTTCGTAAAGGGAGACGGGAGTTACGTTATCCGCGTGTTCCGCCGCAAGGTTGTAAACTACGTCCATCCCTTCGCACGCTTTCGTTAAAGCCTCTTGGTCTCTTACGTCTCCTATCGTAACGAGATGGGGATATTTTTCGCTCTCTCTCTTATCGAAAATCTTTACTTCGTGTCCCTCTTTTAAAAGCTCGTCTATAAGCCTCGTGCCTATGAAACCGCTTCCTCCGGTTACCAATACTTTCAAATCTTCCTCCCTTCTTTAAGTAAAAGCTCGCATATTTTAACGAGCTTTTTGGATTCTTCTTCTCTTATGAAGTTTCTTTTTATGAAATCCCTATTTTTTTCCGATAGAGGAATTTTCCCGTTTTTAAAAAACTCTATCGCTTTTTTGAGCTCCTCTTTGTTATCGGGCGGAATCAAAATCGCGTTTTCAAGCTCCTTTACAAATTCCGCCGCCGTTCCGACTCCCCCGTAGATTATGGGAAGGGAAGTGGAGGCGTATTCGTATAGTTTTGAGGGCATTGCCGATTCGAACTTCTCGTCAAGCTGAGCGTAGAGAAGGGAGGAGTTTTTATAAAACTCCAATATCTCTTCCCAAGATTTTTTGCCCCAAAAAGTCGCGTTTTTTATCTCTTTTTTTAAAGCGTATTCCTTTAGCTCCTCGTATTCCGCACCGCTTCCTATTATGTTGAAGCGAACCTCTTTCATCTCTTCGGCCACTTCGAGCAAAGTTTTAAGATTTTGAGCTATTCCTATGTTTCCCACATAAGTTACGGTAAAAGGTATATTTTCGTTCGGTTTTAAGGACGAAAGGATTTTAAACTTTTCTCTCTCTATACCGTTTGGAATTACTGAAAGATTCTCTTCTCTTATGTTTTTTTTGATCCATTCTCTTTCGTTTTTGTTCGTAACGATTATGAAATTATACTTTTTTAAGCTTAAAATCATAACTTTTCTTAAAATTTTTTTTACCGTTTTATGAAAAAAGCCCTTTTCCGGTAAATATTCCCATACCAAATCTCTTATATCTATGATTTTTTTACCTTTTACAAGCAGTGCGGCGAGAGGAATCATAAACATGTACGGAGTTGTTGCAATAGTGATATCGCTTTTATATTTTTTTGATTTTTGGATTAGTTTATAAAGATGTTGTATCTCGTTAATGGCTCTTTTTATAAAGTTCTTTTGATCGAAATCTTTTTGGTTTATATAATAAACGGTTATGTTTTCGCTTAATTTTTTGCTTTCAGGTTGTTTTACTCCCTTCTCCGTAAGGGCGAATACGTTTACTTTGTAGAACTTTTCGAGCTCTTTCACATAAGCTTTCACTCTGTTTGTGGCCGCCGTATTTTCCGGTATGAAATGGGAAGTTAAAAAATTTATCGTTTGCACTTGCTTCCTTTTGACAACCTTAAAATATCATTAAGCATTTTAGCTAATGATTATAACAAAAAATATTTTAGGAAAAATTTAAAATAAATTTTACTATCTACGATTTTTTAATAAATCGGATATTTTGGAAGAAAATGAAGGGCGGAGAGGGGATCCGCTTCGAAGCGGAGGGCTATTTAAGAAGCTCTTTCGCTTTGTTTTTAATATTTTCTATCGTAAAACCGAAGTGTTTAAATAATTCTCCTGCTTTTCCGCTCGCTCCGAAAGAGTTCATACAAAGAACCTCATCGGCGTATCTATACCACTCTATGCCGCTTGCCGCTTCCACCGCCAAGACTTTGGTATTTGGGTCTATCACTTTCTCTTTATACTCTTTGGGCTGTTCGTTAAACAGCTCC
>CAZPVZ010000014.1:0-2568 GCA_964590185.1 uncultured Campylobacterales bacterium | reverse complement strand
GAAACCTTTCGAGATAGAGGAGCTTCTTTATAGGATACACGCTCTTTTAAAAAGAAGAGGCGACGAAAAAATCATAAAAATAGACGAAAGTTTCGTTTTGGATTTAAAAAGAAAGAGGCTTTACAAAGACGGTGAGGAGGTCGATCTCAAACTTAAAGATATTCAGCTGTTATCTTTGTTGTTGAAAAACAGAGGCAAAGTCGTAACCAAGGAGATGATTTTGGAAACTCTTTGGACCAGCGACGAAGAGCCGAGTTTCGGAGCTATAAGGGTGTATGTAAATCATCTTAAGAAAGTTTTTCCCAAAGAGTGGATAAAAAACATAAGAGGGATCGGTTATAAATTTGAAAAGTAGAGAAAAGATTATATTTTTAAAAGTCGTTGCGTTATTTTCTTTGTGGTTTCTTATCTCTTTGTCTCTTTTTTACTATTTTTTCGAAACGGCTTTTTTTCATAACTCTCTTTTGGTTTTTGCGGTTATAGTTTTGTTTAGCGTGGCCGGAGGATATTTCATCTCCTTTTTCGCGCTGAAACCGATGTTTGAAAAAAACGAAGCTTTGGACGAGCTTTTGAAAGATACTCTTCATGAACTCAATATTCCCATCTCCACGATAAAAGCCAATGTTTCGATGCTTAAAAAGAGGGAGAAAGATCCGAAGAACATGAAAAGGCTCGAGAGGATCGAAGAGGCTTCGGAAAAACTTTTCTCTCTTTACGAAGAGGTGGATTATATGATTAAAAAAGAGATAGAGAGAGCCAGTGAGGAGATGTTTGACGCTAAAGAGGTTATAGAGAACGAAATACCTCATTTTTTGGATATTCAAAAAGATATAGAAATAAAAAGCGAGCTTTTTTCTTGCGTAGTTTATGCGGATAGAAGAGGTTTTGTAAAAATGTTCGATAATCTGCTCTCTAACGCCATTAAATACAACAAAAAGGGGGGATTCGTAAAAATCGTTTTGAGAGATTGCAGGCTCGTTATCGAAGATAGCGGAATAGGAATGAGCGAGGAGGAAATATTTAAGATTTTTGACCGATATTATCAAAGTGATTCAAATAAAAAAGGTTACGGGATAGGTTTGCACATTGTTAAGTCCTACTGCGACGAAAACATGATAGGACTTTCCATCAAATCCGAAAAAGGGGTCGGAACGAAATTTATCCTCGATCTTGCCAAAATAAAGGTGTGATAAATGGAGAATAGAGAAACGATTTTGCGTTCTAAGGAGTTTCTGTTTTCTGTAAAAGGCGAGTTTTTGGAGTTTTGCAAAAATGAAATAGTGAAATTGAAAGGCTCTCTTTTGGATAACGAAGATCCTAACGAATCCGCTAAAATAATTTACGAGTTTTTTGCGAGCGAAAACGAAAGCGATTTGATGCCTTTTAAGAAAAATTTTCTCTCTTTAAAGAGGAAGGGAGTCGATCTTGGGATTTTATTTTTAAATCTTGCTCTTTTTCTTCAAAAGGAGTATCTAAATCATATAAAAAACGCCGGATACGAATTTGAAGAGGAGGCTATAAAATTTATCGTTTTTTTAGAAAATAAAGTTAAAATTATAGAATCATTTTTTATAAATTCTAAAGGAAATTATAAAGAGGCTCTGATAAAAGAGAGAAAAAAAGCGGAAAGCATCTTGGATATTTTTAAAAATATCCAAGAAAATAGACAATCGGTAAAGCTTCTTAATTTTTATAGAGGCGTTCCGATAGAGAGCGAAGCTTTCGTTTTAGAGTGCGACGACGAATTGGTCGTACTTAGAACTTCCCATCTTCAAGAGATAGTTATGAAGATAAACGGGAAAGTTTTCGTTCAAAAGGGTGATTTTTTCCCTCAGACGGTGAAAGCGGACGTTGAGCTTGTTAATTTTATGAATAACAGCGTTACGATAAAAAATCCCAGGTACTATTTTTCAAGCAGATTGCAAAAGAGCGTTAAGGAGTTGAAGATAGAGCCTAAATTTCCGCTTTCCGTTAAGGCGGGGAAAAATCTTGCGATATTTAACGGCTGGATTTTGAATATCTCTCTTAAAGAGCTCACTTTGATGAGCGAAGAGGATATCTGCGAAAAGGAGGAGGAGATTTTTATAAAACTCTCTTTCGAAGAGAGCGGGGAAGTAACCGAAATTGTCGCGAGAGTGGAGGATAAATACTTTAAAAACGGGTATTACTACTATTTCCTCGTCATATCCTCTCCTCAAAACGACGAGAGAATAGGGAGTTTTATAAAAAGAAGAACCAAAGAGGCGATCTTCGAATTAGAAGAGGAGCTTAAGCACTATATAGCGTAAAATTTGTTATATAAAGTAAAAATAAATTTATCTTTAGAGAGGTTGCGTAATGAAACTTTTCGGAACGGACGGAGTTAGAGGAAAAGCCGGCAAAAAGATTACCGCTCCTTTGGCGATGAGACTTGCGATGGCCGCCGGAATCTATTTTAGAAGAAATTCGATAACCAATAAGATTATCGTAGGAAAAGATACGAGAAGAAGCGGTTATATGATAGAAAACGCGATAGTTTCCGGATTGACCGCGGTTGGATTTGACGTTAGGCAGATAGGTCCGATGCCG
>CAZPVZ010000013.1:0-5543 GCA_964590185.1 uncultured Campylobacterales bacterium | reverse complement strand
CTATCGTCTATCGACTATTTTAGATATCCGGTTCAATATGTAAACAGACCGAACTTAGACTTTAGAGGATTTTGCGGAACTATTGCAAGCGGCGAGATAAAAGTAGGCGACGAAATAATCGTATATCCGTCAAAAAAAACTTCAACTATTAAAAGTATAATAGATAACGGCAAATGGAATGAAAAACTACTATCGTCTATCGACTATAGTCTATCGTCTAATTTAGCATTTGCACCTATGGCCATAACTCTCACCCTAAACGACGAAATCGACATAAGCAGAGGAGATTTGATCGTAAAAAAAGAGGAAAAAGAGCCTAAATTTAACGACTCTTTCGAAGCTATGATTGTGTGGATGGACGAAGAGCCTTTAAAAAACAGAGAATATATCCTAAAAATCTATACGAAAGAGACCTTGGCTTTCGTTAGTAAAATCCTTTTTAAAAAAGACGTCAACAGCTGGGAAAAAATAGAAACGAAAGTTTTGAAACTAAACGACATAGCGAGAGTAAAAATAGACACGAGCGAAAAAATAGCGTTCGACTTTTACGAAGAGAACAGAAAAACCGGAGCTTTCATCCTGATAGACAAAATAACGAATAATACGGTGGCCGCCGGAATGATTGTAGGAGAAGCTACAAAAACGGCTAAAAAAAGAATTTATACCGAATCGGAAATTGCATTAAATAAATTTATAAGAGAGCATTTCCCCGAGTGGGGATGTAAGGATATAGACGAGATAGACGAGATAGACGGGATAGACGATAGACAATAGACGAGATAGACGATAGAGAGGGGGGAGAGTGAAGGCGAAAAAATTAGATATATGGAAAAGGTCAAGTAAGATTTGTAGCGATATTTATATTTATTTCAAAGATTGTAAAGATTACGGCTTTAAAGATCAAATTGCTAGAAGCGCTTTAAGCATTCCGAGTAATATAGCGGAAGGCGTTGAAAAATTTTCAGATAAAGATACCATCAAATTTTTAGATATAGCAAGAGGTTCAATTGCAGAAGTTCAAACTCAAATCTATATAGGAATTAAAATTGAATATTATTGAAAACAATATAGGGCTTAAATGGATAGATGAATATGAAGAGATATCGAAAATGATAACTTCGTTCATAAACTCCATTAAAAAGACTTCAAAATGACTATCAACTGTTGTCTATCGTCTATCCAGTCTATCGTCTGGAGTCTAACGAATGTATAAAGAAACAAACACCCGTTCAATCGTCAAAGGTATTAGTTGGAGAGTCGTTGCGACCGGTACGACGATGACGATCGTATATCTGTTTTTCGGAAATTTGGAACTTGCGGTTGCGACCGGAATTTTAGAAACCGTAGCGAAAATAGCCCTTTTTTGGGGACACGAAAAAGTATGGCAAAAAATCAGATGGGGAAAAAAGAGAATAACTCCCTTTAATCTCTGGTTTACGGGACTGCCTCTTTCGGGAAAAACGACCGTCGCCGACAAAACTTTCGAAAAGCTTCAAAAACTCGACATCCCGATAGAAAGAATCGACAGCAAAGACATAAGAGAGCTAATACCGGATATCGGTTATACGAGAAAAGAGAGATTAAAACACATCAAAAGAGTAGCGCATCTTATCTCAACCCTCCAAAAAAATTCCGTCTCAACCGTATGCTCGTTCGTAAGCCCTTATGAAGAATCCAGAGAGATCGTAAAACGGATGACGAAAAATCCCGTCATCATCCATATCAAAACCGATCTTGAAACCTGCAAAAAAAGAGACTACAAAGGCGTTTACGAAAAAGCTTTAAAAGGTGAAATCAAAAATTTTACGGGCATCAGCGATATCTACGAAGAGCCCGAAAACGCCGATATCGTCATCGATACTCTAAAACTCTCTCCGGAAGAAGCAAGCGAAATAATAGTAAAATATGTAAAAACTCATCTTATAAGGTAACCCTATGGCAAAAAATCTCACATGGCATCCGCATAAAATAACGAAAATCCAAAGAGAGAAGATAAAAGAGCAAAAAGGTTGCGTTTTGTGGTTTACGGGGCTATCCGGAAGCGGGAAAAGCACGATAGCGAACGAACTCGAATATCGACTCTACAAAAACGGATACCACACCTATCTTTTGGACGGTGACAACATCCGCCTCGGACTGAACAAAGATTTGGGATTTAGCGAGGAGGATAGAGAAGAGAACATAAGAAGAGTAGCCGAAGTTGCGAAACTCTTTTTAGACGCCGGTTTGATAACGATAACGGCTTTCATCTCTCCTTTCGAAAAAGATAGAAAAAAAGCCGAGGAAATTATAAACAAAGAAAATTTCATAGAGATATTCATAGACGCTCCTTTGCAAGAGTGCATAAAAAGAGATCCGAAAGGTCTCTACGAAAAAGCTCTAAAAGGAGAAATAAAAAATTTCACCGGGATAAACTCTCCTTACGAAAAACCCCTCTCTCCCGACATTCACATAGAAACTTCAAAACTTGATATAATTTCTTCGGTAGATCAAATTATGGATTTTTTAAAAGAAAGGGAGATTATTTCAAAATGTTAAAAACAGACGATTTCATTTTCATTCACGCCCCAAAAACCGGCGGAACCTTCATAACTAAAATATTAAAAGAGCTCTATCCGAATGCAAAAGAGATAGCCGACAAACACGCTTACGCGAAAGATATCCCAAAAGATCTGAAATCTCTCCTAAGACTCCTATCTCTTAGAGAACCGGTAAGCTGGTACGAATCTCACTATCTTTACGGCTGGTGGAGAAGATATCCCGAAACTTTTCCCGGATTTAGCAAAGAGATCGTAGATAAACTCTCTTTTTTCGATTTCGTAAAAAAATGGAACGCTCACTGGAGCGGAGGATGGGACGCCTTTAGCGACGAAGAAAAGAGTTTCGGAAAACTCTCGTATATGACGATTTTATACATTTTCGACGAACCTAAGCCCGTTTTGGAAGATATCCTAAAAAACGGCGTCGAAAATTTTTGGCAAAGACACTCTCTGCCGAAAAATCTCTCCATCATCACTACGGGAAATCTAAATAAAGAGCTTTTCTCGTTCCTAAACGAATTCAAACCGAAAAAGGAGCTTGATAAAATATTTCAAAAATACAAAAAAAGAATCCGCCCCGAAGACGATCCGAGAGGAGAAAGCGAGATAGATGTAAAAAAGTCTCAAAACCTGATAAAATACATAAATAAAAGAGAGAGAATTTTAACCGATCTATTAAAGAATCTCTCTTCATAAAACTTTAGGAGAAAAAGATGACGGCTCTTTATATCTTTTTAGCCGTTATAGCGGCTTTAGCGCTCTATTTCATATCCATCTACAACGGTTTCGTATCCCTAAAAGCTCGGATAGACGCCGCATGGTCGGATATAGAAGTGCAGTTAAAAAGGAGATACGATCTGATTCCCGCCCTCGTCGATACGGTAAAAGGCTACAAAGATTACGAAAGATCCACTTTGGAAGCCGTTATAAAAGCCAGAGAAGCCGGTTTGAGCGCTTCAAATTTGAAAGAGAAAGAAAAAGCCGAAAAAAACCTTTCAAACGCTCTCGGAAAAATCTTCGCTTTAGCGGAAGCCTATCCGGATCTAAAAGCCAATACGACCTTTTTGAAACTCCAAGAGGAGCTAACCAACATAGAAGAGGCTTTGCAAAACGCAAGAAGATACTACAACGCCGTAGTTAGGGATTATAACGCCAAAATAGAGAGTTTCCCGGATCTTTTGATAGCCAAAAAATTCAATTTCACTCCGAGAGACTATTTCGAACTCGAAGAGGAAAAAGAAAAAGAGATGCCGAAAATAAAACTATGAAAAGATTCCTAATCTTATTTATAACTCTCTTATCTCTTTTGCAAGCGGAGGAGATTAAACGATACGACATAGAGGTATCTCTATCGAAAGAAGGCGTCTTAACGATAGAAGAGAACATTTTATACGATTTCGGCGACTCTCCCCATCACGGCATATACAGAGACATTCCCCATCTGATAAAAACCGACTTTCTCCCTAAAAAGATAGGTTTGAAAGTCTTAGAGGTTTTACTTGACGGGAAAAAAGTCAAATGGGAAAAAACCTTCGTAAACACAAGCGCCCAAGAAGCTCTCAGAATAAAAATAGGAGATCCCGAAAAATTCATAAAAGGCGTTCACAAATACACCATTCGATACCGTATCGAAAAAGCCGTCCTGCCGAAAAACGACCGAACGGATATGATAAATCTAAACGCCGTCGGAGTCGGATGGAGCGTTCCGATAAAAAAAGTTTCGATAAGATTCAAACTCCCATCCACTCTTTCCGAAAACAACGCCGAATTTCTCATCTTTACCGGAGTTTACGGCTCAAAATCCTCAAAAGCCGAAAAAAAATGGCTCAACGAGAGAACTTTCGAAATTGAAGTCAAAGAGCTAAATCCTCACGAAGGAGTAACGATAGAAGTTCTATTTCCAAAAGGCGCACTCCTTCAAAACTCAAAAGACAACATAAAAACCTCCCTTAGCGAATACGCCGAAGCTTTCTGGGGATGGGGAGCGATAGGAGCCTTTTTGTTTTTCCTATACTCCTTTACCAAAAAACACTCCACGCTCTATAAAAAATCCGTTCCCGTATATTATAAACCTCCCGAAAAGATGGACGTTTTGCAAGCCGGACTCATCTACGACAAATTTGCGGATACGAAAGATTTCTCCGCCGCCGTGGTGGAACTCGCTCAAAAAGGGTATCTTGAGATCTATCCCGAAAAGAGCGTCGCGGTTTTGAAAAAAATTCCCAAAGATTCATCAAACCTCTCCGAGGACGAAAGGTATCTCCTAAACGAAATCCTTTTCCCGAACGATTCGGAGATATACGTTTTAAATACGAAAGATCCCTCCGATATCTCGAAACTTAAAAAAGGTTTCGAAAAAATAAACGATATGCTTTACGAATGGTCGGTAAAAGAGGGATACCTAAGAGAAAATCCTAAAAAACAAAGAATCTCTTTTCTTCTAAAAAGCGTCCCCGTTTTCGTACTCATTCTTATAGCCGTCTCTTACACTTCCGGAAAAATCATAGGATACGAAAAACTCTACGCATCCCTTTTCATCTCTATTTTCATTGCGGCGGGACTGTTTATATTTACGAAAACGAAAGACTACGGAGGCAAAATTTTCGCTGCCTTATTTATCGTCTTCTCCTTCATCACCGTTTTGCCGGTTACCGATATCAAATCCCTCCTGCTATCGCCTCTTCCTCTCATAATCTTAGGAGCTATCGGGATATACCTATCCTATAAAAATATAGGAGAATTTACCCCCAAAGGAGTTAAAGCCTACCTTCAACTAAAAGGTTTTAAAGAATTTATGAAAAGAGTCAAGGAGGACGAGATAAGAAGAAGACTCAAGGAAGATCCGCTATATCTTGAAAAGACGCTTCCGTTTGCGATGCTTTTCGGACTCTCAAAACATTGGCTCTCTTTTTACAAAATCCTAAGCGTAGCCGCCCCCTCTTGGTATTACGGAGACTTTTACGATTTCGAGAGATTCTCGCATGACGTTTTGGACAAAAGCGC
>CAZPVZ010000012.1:0-9746 GCA_964590185.1 uncultured Campylobacterales bacterium | reverse complement strand
GTCAATCTCATTAGAACTTGAACTATCGGATTATAAGGATCGGGTCTTACCCAAGTTATCAAAGCCGCTATGATAACTATCCAGATGTAGATGTTTATAATCATATGCAGTATTTGGGCTAAAGCCTCTATGAAAGTCGCTATCACTATCATTTTATTATCTCCGTTAAATAATTTTTTATATGAGGATAAATGTCGCTAAGATTCGGACCGTGTTCCTCTCCCGTTAAAGCGATTCTTAACGGTTTGAAAAAACTTTTTCCCTTCAATCCCGTTTTTTCTATGAGGTGTTTTTTGAAATCTTCGAAATTTTCAAAAAACGGAGCCTCTCTGATTGCGTTTATAATTTTATCGAAACTTTCTTTAAACTCTTCGGGAGGAGATTTTTCGGAGAATATTTTCTCTATTTTGTTTTTTAGCTCTTTTAGAGTGCTGGCTTCTTCCGTATAGAGTTTAGCGAGTTCCCCGATGTCTTTATCGTGATATCCCAATAGTTTGGCAAGTTTTAGAGAGTCTTTCATTCGTATATGCTCTCTGTTTATGAATCTTAATTTGTCAAGATCGAATTTTGCGCTCGATTTGGAGAGATTTTTTATCTCGAAAAATTCTATCGCCTCTTCCAGCGTGAAAATCTCCTTGGGAGTTTTGTTTCCTAAAAGTATGAGATAATTCGTAATCGCTTCCGGTAAAAATCCCTCTTGCAAAAGCCATTTTACGCTTGAAGCGTTGTCTCTTTTGCTCATTTTTTTGCCCTCTTTGTTTAAAATTATGGGCAAGTGGGCGTATTTTATCTTTTTGTCGTATCCCAAATACTCTCTTATAAGTATCTGTTTGGGAGTGTTTGAGAGGTGATCTTCTCCTCTTATTACGAAACTTATGTCGCTTAGCATATCGTCTATCGCGCAAGCGAAATTGTAAGTGGGAGTCTTATCGGCTCTAAGGATTACGAAGCTGTCTATATCTTCCGGAGAAAACGAAAATTCTCCCTTTATTTCGTCTTTGAAAGAGATGTTATGATCCGGTTTTTTTATCCTTACGACGAAAGGCTTTTGATTGTTTAAAACCTCTTCGTCGCTTAACTTTTCGCATTTTCCGTCGTATCTGTAAGCCACTCCCTTTTTTTTGGCTTCCTCTCTTTTTTTCTCAAGCTCCTCTTCCGAACAAAAACACGCGAAAGCTTTTTTTTGAGTCAAAAGATGGGATGCGAACTGCTGGTGAAATTTTAGATTTTGGCTTTGATAATATACCTTTTCGTATTTTATCCGAAACTTGTCCAAAAGCTCCAAAATCTCCTTATCTTTTCCCTCTATGTTTCTCTCTTTGTCGGTATCTTCTATTCTGATTACGAATTTTTCTCCCGTTTTCTTAGCCATAATGTAATTTAAAAGAGCGACTTTTAGATTTCCTATGTGCATATCTCCCGTCGGAGAAGGGGCAAAACGAAACATTGTTCACCTTTTTCGTTTGAAATGTTTTTCGGGGATTATACCTTTTAATTTTTAAAACCACTCTTTAGAAAATAATATGGTATGATTGTTTTTTACGATTAATAAGCGAAGGATTTTTTATGAGCGAATTTTTTCCCCTCTTTTTAAATCTGAAAAACGAAAAAGTTCTGATCGTGGGCGGAGGGAAGATAGCGAGCGACAAACTCTCCCATATGCTCGATTTTACCGAAAACATAACTCTTATCTCTCCGAAATTTTGCCAAAGAGCGACGGAGCTTATAAAAAAGCATAATCTGTCTTTCAAAGAGAGAGAGTATCGAAAAGGGGATTTGGAAGGTTTTTTGATAGTGATAGTAGCCGTTGACGACGTAAACGTGCAAAGGGAGATTTTTCAAGAAGCGAGAGGCAAAAGAGTTTTTGTAAATAGCGTTGATAGTTTGGATTATTGCGATTTCATATATCCTTCTTATATAAAAAAGGGAGATTTGACGATAGCCGTTTCCACCTCCGGAAGCTCTCCGGCGTTTTCCAAACATTTGAGGATTTTTCTTCAAAAAGTCATACCCGATAAGGTGGTCGATTTTTTAAAGGAGATGAGAGAGTTAAGAGAGAAGTTGCCCAAAGGGAAAGAGAGAATGAAAATGCTTGACGAAAAGGCTAAAAATTTCGTAGATTCCTTTTTCAAGGAGAGAGGATGAAACTTTACGCGATTATTTTTGCGGCCGCCTCGGTGGTGTTTTTATCGGTTTCCGGAATGATTTATTATCGATATACGAAAGAGAGAGACAAAAAAGGGGCGGCGCTTAGCGTGCTGTTTTTGGTTTTTATGATCGGAGCGAGCGTTTTTTCGAAATATCTTTTCGTGTATAAACCGCTTTTGATTTTACACGCCGTTTTGCTGGTTTTCGGTTGGATAGAACTTTTTAGATACGTATTTGCCAAAAAGGCGAATTTTTATTTTTTGTTTTCTCCTCTCGGGACGATATTGCTGTTTTTTGCGATAGGGCTATTTTTTTCCGATTGAATTTTTTATTGGAACAGTTTCGTTAGCGAAGCCATGTCTTGAATTTGTATGTGATGGTTTTTCTCTATTTTGATCAGGCCTTGTTTTTTAAATTTCGTAAGAATTCTGGATAGAGTTTCCGGAGTGATATTTAAAATGGAGGCTATCTGCGTATTTTTCAAAGTTTGACATAGTTCGTAATTATCCACTATGAATTTAGCCACTTTCGCGTCGGCGGTTAATATCATCTCTTTATGGATAACGTTAGATAATATTTTTATTTTTTTGGTTAGAGATTTTATTATTTCCATCGAAACGTTAGGGTTTTGGAAAAAATCCTTTTCGAGCTGTTTGAAATCTATCTTGAGGATTTCTCCTTTGGTTATAAATCTTGCCGTTGCCGGAAAGGGTATGTTTTCAAAACAGGCGAGCTCTCCGACTAAAGAGATGGGAACGAATTGGTGTATATAGAGTTCGTGTCCTTTGGAGTCGGTTTTGTAGAGTCTTAGTATCCCGTCTAAGAGTACGTACAAACTTCCCGGTTTGTCTCCTTCGTAAAATAGAATTTCATCCGCTTTGTATTTTTTAAACGACGAAATTTTTTCAAGTTTTTTTATATTTTCGTCACTAAGTTTGCTAAATAGGGGAATATCTTTTATTCTTTCCATAAAAAACTTGCCTTTTGAATTTGTTTTTGTTTATTATATCTTAGAAATTGATGTAAATCAATTTTAAAACGACCATTTTGTTACTTAAAAGAGTTTAGTATCAAAAAATAGTCACTATAGGAAGCTTTTCTTTTAAATAACATTAAAAAAAAACCGATTTGATTTACATCAAGGTTGATGAATTTTTAATATGATAAAATACAAATGTATAATCATATATTTTTAATAGGAGGTTTTAATGTCGCTTTCAAGAAGAGATTTTTTAAAGACGACGGCTGCCGCTACAGCTGCTGCTGCGGTTGGTATCTCTGTTCCCAAAGAGATGGAAGCTGCCGCAAAAGAGGGTGAAAAAGGCTGGAAATGGGATAAAGCCGTTTGTAGATTCTGCGGAACCGGTTGCGGTATTATGGTGGCGACGAAAGGAGGTAAGATAGTTGCCGTTAAAGGTGATCCCGCCGCTCCCGTAAACAGAGGTCTTAACTGTATTAAAGGTTATTTTAACGCGAAAATTATGTACGGTGCGGACAGACTTACCAAGCCTCTTCTTCGTGTAAACGAAAAAGGAGAGTTCGATAAGAAAGGTAAGTTTAAACCGGTTTCTTGGAAAAGAGCTTTCGACGAGATGGAAAAAGCCATCAGAAGGGCTTTGAAAGAGGGCGGACCGGAAGCGGTTGCGGTATTCGGATCCGGACAATATACGATCCAAGAGGGATATGCCGCTCATAAAATGATGAAAATAGGATTTAGATCCAACGCTATCGATCCGAACGCCAGACACTGTATGGCTTCCGCGGTTGTCGGATTTTTCCAAACTTTCGGAATAGACGAGCCTTCAGGTTGTTACGACGATATCGAGATTACCGATACTATCGTTACTTGGGGCGCCAATATGGCGGAGATGCACCCGATTCTTTGGGCGAGAGTTACCGATAGAAAACTTAGCGATCCTAAAAGAGTTAAAGTAGTAAACCTATCGACTTATAGAAACAGATGTTCAGACCTTGCCGATATGGAGATTATTTTCTCTCCTCAAACCGACCTTGCGATTTGGAACTATATAGCAAGAAGTATCGTTTATGATCATCCGGATGTGATTGATTGGGATTTCGTTAAAAAACATACTATTTTTGCGACAGGATTCGTTGAGACCGGATACGGAATGAGAACTGCGGCCGAAGCTAAAAAACTCGGATATTCCGCAAAAGAGCTCGAGACTATCAGACACGAAGACGCTAAAATAGTTAGCGAAAAAGAGGCTCCCGGACTTGCTCCTTTAGGATATAAAGCCGGCGATAAGATGGTTATGAAACACAGAACTCACGCTCTCGGACACTGGGAGATTCCTTTCGAAGAGTTCAAAAAAGGTTTGGAGCCTTATACTTTGGATTACGTAGCTAAAATAGCAAAAGGAGATCCTGACGAGAGTCTTGAAGAGTTCAAGAAAAAACTCGTTGCGTTGAAAGATCTTTATATCGATAAATCAAGAAAAATGGTTTCATTCTGGACTATGGGAATGAACCAACACACAAGAGGTTCTTGGGTTAACGAGCAATCTTATATGGTTCACTTCCTTTTAGGAAAGCAAGCTAAACCGGGAATGGGAGCATTCTCTTTGACAGGACAACCAAGTGCTTGCGGAACGGCAAGAGAGGTTGGAACGTTTACTCACAGACTTCCTGCCGATATGCTCGTTAAAATTCCTAAACACAGAAAAGTTTGCGAGAAAATTTGGAAAGTTCCGGAGGGAACCGTAAATCCTGTCGGTAAACAACATATGGTAAAAATCCATAGAGAGATTGAAGACGGTAAAATGAAATTTGTATGGGCTAACGTATGTAACCCATGGCAAGATACCGCAAATGCAAACCATTGGATTAAAGCGGCTAGAGAAAAAGATTGTTTTATAGTCGTTTCCGACGGATATCCCGGAATTTCCGCTATGGTTGCCGATCTAGTATTGCCTTCCGCTATGATCTACGAGAAATGGGGATCTTACGGAAATGCCGAGAGAAGAACTCAGCATTGGAGACAACAAGTTGTTCCTGTCGGCGAAGCTATGAGCGATACTTGGCAATGGGTAGAGCTTAGTAAAAGATTTACTATAAAAGATCTTTGGGGAGAAGCTCCTATCGCAGGCGGAAAGAAAAAACTTCCAAACGTTATAGAAGCCGCTAAGAAAATGGGTTATAAAGAAACAGATACTATGTTCGACGTTCTTTTCGCAAACGATTTTTACAGAAGTTTTAAAGCCGACGATCCTATTATGGAGGGATTTGATAATACCGAAGTATTCGGAGATCATAGAAACGTAAAAGGAAGCGACGGAAAAGTATTTAAAGGATACGGTTTCTTTATCCAAAAAGCTCTATGGGAAGAGTATAGAAAATTCGGAGCCGGTCACGGACACGATTTAGCGGATTTCGATACTTATCATAAAGTTAGAGGACTTAGATGGCCTGTCGTTGACGGTAAAGATACTCCATGGAGATTTAACGTAAAATATGATCCGTATGCTAGAAAACATGCTAAACCGGGTGAAGAGTTCGCATTTTACGGACCTGCTTTGAAAACTATTAAAAGAGGAACATTGAAAGCTATCGATCCGGCAAAAGGTAAAATCAATCTTGCTAATAAAGCCAAAATATTCTTCAGACCTTATATGGATCCACCGGAGATGCCTGATAACGAGTATGATACTTGGCTATGTACGGGAAGGGTTATCGAGCACTGGCATAGCGGAACTATGACGATGAGAGTTCCGGAGCTATACAGAGCGGTACCTGAGGCTCTTTGCTTTATGAATCCTAAAGATGCTAAAGCTAGAGGCATTAAAAGAGGAGATATGGTCTGGGTAGAGAGTAGAAGAGGTAAAGTTAAAGTAAGAGTTGAAACGAGAGGAAGAAACAGACCTCCGAGAGGATTGGTATTCGTTCCTTGGTTTGATGAGAGAGTTTTTATCAACAAAGTAACTCTTGATGCGACATGTCCTATGTCTAAACAGACCGATTATAAAAAATGCGCGGTAAAAATTTACAAAGCGTAATCTTCAAAGGGATGGAGTTCGTCTCCTCCCTTTTAAAATAAAAAAGAGGAAGGATTGTTTTGAGCAATCAAGAATCAAAAAAAGTTAAAAAGCCTAAAGTGGAGATTACGGAAAGGCGAAGATTTATCGTATTGATGGCGCAAAGCGTCGGACTCTCCGCACTTGGAGGATTGATGTGGGGAGCTTACGTCGATGAAGCGAAAGCTTCTCCTTTAACTCTTAGACCGCCGGGTGCCGTTAAAGAGGAAGATTTTTTAAAGATGTGCATCAAATGCGGGCAATGTGCGGAGGCGTGTCCGTATGATACGCTTATTATAGCAAAACCGGGTGATAATAAACCGGTCGGAACGCCTTATTTTATAGCAAGAGATATTCCCTGTTATATGTGTGACGATATTCCTTGCGTTCCTCCGTGTCCTACCGGGGCTTTAGATATAAAATCGGTTAGTAATACGGTAGATGGCAAAGAGGTTTTGGATATCAATAAAGCGAGAATGGGAGTTGCGGTGGTAGATAAGCACTCCTGCGTAGCTTTCTGGGGAATACAGTGTGATGCTTGTTATAGGGCTTGTCCTCTTTTGGATCAGGCTATAAAACTTGAATACAGACAGAACGAAAGAACCGGTAAGCACGCTTATTTATTGCCGGTTGTCGATGAAGAAGTATGTACCGGTTGCGGACTTTGCGAACATGCCTGCGTTACCGAAAAGCCGGCTATTTATGTATTGCCGAGAGAAATAGCCTTAGGAAAGGTCGGAGATTATTATATCAAAGGATGGGAGAAGAAAGACGAAGAGAGATTGAAAGGAGTTTCAACCGACGTTACCACTGAAACGGAAAGAAGTAAAAGATCTGCCGAGGACTATTTAAATAGCGGAGATCTATTCAATGAGTAAACTAAAAAAATATCGTTTTTTAATATTAAGAAGACTTACTCAAATCGGCATTCTTCTTCTCTATTTCGGTGCTAATGCATGGGGTTGGACGATCCTTACCGGAAATCTTAGCTCTTCCACCTTTGTAAATGTTATTCCTTTAAGCGATCCTTTCGCTTTGTTGCAGATGTTTGCCGCCGGAGCCGTTGTGGCAAGTAACGTAATTATAGGGGCGTTGATAATAGCCGTTTTTTACGCTTTGGTTGGAGGTAGAGCGTTTTGTAGCTGGGTTTGTCCCATAAATATGGTTACGGATCTTGCCAATTGGTTAAGAAGGGTTTTGTATCTTGATAAAGTAGAAAGAAAAGTTTGGTTAAGCAGAAACGTTAGATATTGGGTTTTGGGATTAACTTTTATATTATCTTTCTTAACCGGAGTAGCGGCTTTTGAATTTGTAAGTCCCATATCTATGCTCCATAGGGGTATAGTTTTCGGTATGGGTATGGGAAGCGCAGCCGTCTTGGCTATATTTTTATTCGATCTTTTTGCCGTTAAAAACGGTTGGTGCGGTCATATTTGTCCGCTTGGAGGTTTTTACTCTTTAATAGGAAAGTTTAATATTATAAGAGTAAAGCATAACGCTCCAAATTGTACTCTTTGTATGAAATGCAAAGAGGTTTGTCCGGAGAGTCAAGTGCTTCATATGATAGGCAAAAAATCTCTTTCGGTCAGTGATATAGAGTGTACTAATTGCGGACGATGCGTAGAAGTTTGCGATGATGATGCGCTCAATTTTTCGATTAGAAATTATTTTAGAAAAAATAAAGGAGAGTAGGAATGAAATTGAAAAAATATACCGTTAGTTTATTAACGCTTGCAGCATTGGTTGTGGCGGGATGTGCGGCAGGCTCTTCTTCCGCGACTAAGACGATTGACGAAACGTCGTTGGGATTAAGAAAAGCGAATCTTTTTAGCGAGAGCGGCATTAAGCCACCGGCTTTTGAATATTCTAAGGCTCAGCCGGGACAAGCTAAAAGATTTGAGAGATCTTATCAAGATGCTCCGCCTTTGATTCCGCACAGTGTAGAGGGATTATTACCTATTACTAAACAAAATAATGCCTGTTTGGGTTGTCATATGCCTAATGTGGCTAAAAGCATGAACGCTACGCCTATTCCTAAAACGCATTTTATGGATTTTAGAAGTCAAAAAATGTTAGATCATTTGGCAGAGCAAAGATATAACTGTTCTCAATGCCACGTTCCTCAAGCAAACGTTAAACCTCTTGTAAAAAATAACTTCACTCCAGGATACAAAAGCGAAGATGCCAAATATAGATCGAATCTTATTCACGATTTGAACGAAGGCGTAAAATAGTCGTGGTTGATAAAAATAGACGAGGGCTTTTTAAAAAAGCCCTCAATCCTCTTATGAAAGAGGAAAAAGAGGTTGAAGAGAAACTTCTTATACGCCCTCCGTACAACTTAGATCCATCTCTTTTTCACAATGAGTGTCCCGAATGCGAAGATAAGCCGTGCGTAGCTTCTTGTGGAGAAGAGATTATTAAAGTGGCGGAAGACGGGAGCGTATATCTTGATTTTTCTAAAAGCGGATGCGAGTTTTGCGACGATTGCGCCAAAGCTTGCGAAAGAGGGGTTTTGAGTTTGGAGAACCCTTCAAAAGTTTTTGCCGTAGCCGAAATAAATGTAATATCTTGTATGGCTTGGCATCAAACGATATGTTACTCTTGCAAAGACGTTTGTTTGGATGACGCCATAACTTTTACGGGGCTTTTTAATCCCGAAGTCGATTTTGACAAATGTACCGGCTGCGGTTTTTGTTACGGGGTTTGCCCTACGAGGGCTATAACTATGAAAGAGAGAGGGGAAATATGAAAAAACTTTTTTTGACGCTTCTTTTTTCATTTGTTTTTCTTACCGCAAAGGAGATAGGTTACCAGTATGAATTGAACGCTTCCGCCAACGTTACTCAAATAGTGGTTAAAAAAGATACTCTTTTTGCGGCTACCGATAACGGTATAGTCGATATATTCGATTGGAAGGGCAGAAAAAAGATCGGAGAGATAAAACTTCCTAAAATCCACGATTTTATGGGAGATATCATGGGAGCGAAAGTGCTTTCCATAGATGTTTCCGACGATAAAAAGGAAGTGTTGATTTTGGCTCAAGCGGAGGGAGGAGGAAATAATCTTTATCTTTATAAAGATAACAATTTGACTAAATTGATAGATAAAAAAGATATTTCGGTTTTGATGAATAAAGTTAGATTTCTTTCTAAAGATAAAATTTTTATAGTTTCTTTGAGCAGCGAAATAGTTCTTTACGATTTAAAGAGCAAAAAGCCTCTTTACATAAAACAGCTTAGCGAATCTTCTTTCGGAGATTTCTGTTTCAACGAAGATAAAACGAAAGCGGCGGTTAGTTGTGAATCGGGAGAAATTTTTATCGTAAATGTTGAAGATGGTAAAGTTTTGAAAGTTTTAAGCGGAGCCAACAAAGATAAAGTTTTTAAAGTTGATTATAAAAAAGGAAAGGTTTTGGGAGGAGGGCAGGATAGGCAAGCGAGCATTTACGATGTCGCAAGCGGAAGTTATAAAGTCATAAAAGCCAATTTTTTGGTTTATGCCGTAGGTCTTAGTCCTAATGCCGATTTGGCCGCTATCTGTTATGACGAAAATAATGAGATAGGC
>CAZPVZ010000011.1:0-3035 GCA_964590185.1 uncultured Campylobacterales bacterium | reverse complement strand
CTAATCGCCCTAAACGCGGCGATAGAGGCGGCAAGAGCCGGAGTTCACGGAAGAGGCTTTGCGGTAGTTGCGGAAAAAATCAGAGATCTTGCCGAAATATCCTTGGAAAACGCAAACAACATAACCTCCCTTATCAAAAAGATTCACAAACACGTGGACGAAGTTACCAAAGAAGCTTGCAACACTAAAGAGATCGTAAATATTCTCGATAAAAACTCCCTAAAAATTCAAGAGAACTTCAAAAGAATAGACGAAAGCATCAACGAAACCAACGCCACCTTGACAAATTTTAAAAGCGATTTCATCAAAGAGAACGAAGCTTTAAAAGAGGTGGTATCGAATCTCGATAACATCCTGAAAAATACGAAAATGATGATAGAAAATTCAAAAACGACCGAAGAAGCTATCAAACAGATTACGATAAAAAGCAGCAATCTTAAAAACCTCGCCGACGGATTCGAAGTGATACTAAATAGAAGAGAAGCCAAAAGAGTCGTTATAGCTCCTCCCGTTAAAGGAAAAGTTCAAACTTCCGAAGGCGAAACTTTCGAAGCGTTCGTATTCGACAAATCGGTAAGCGGACTCTCGATCGTCTATAAAGACGGAAACTTGCCTTCTCTATCCAAAGGAGAGAGAGCGGACGTTATTCTCGATAAACCTTTAAACGGAGAGAAAAATTTCAGAATAGAGATAGTTTACTGCTTTAAGAAAAAAGATACCGATACGATTTTCTGCGGTGCGAAAATCGTAAGATAAGAGTTTTGTTAGCACTTTTTTAGTAAAATGCCCTTTAATTTGACAACAAAAAATTAAAGGGCGTTTATGCAAAACATCGAAGAGATTCTAAAAGCTCACAAACTTACCTTAGACGACTACGAGCATATCAAAAAAATCCTAAAAAGAGAACCGAATCTTTTGGAAATAGGAATTTTTTCGGCTATGTGGAGCGAACACTGCTCCTACAAATCGAGCAAAAAGTATCTAAGCGGTTTTCCGACGAAAGCCCCGTGGGTCATACAAGGTCCCGGAGAGAACGCCGGAGTCATAGACATAGGAGACGGCATGGCGGCGGTTTTTAAAATGGAATCCCACAACCACCCAAGCTTTATAGAGCCTTTTCAAGGAGCCGCAACGGGAGTTGGAGGAATACTAAGAGACGTATTTACTATGGGAGCGAGACCCGTTTGCAATCTAAATTCTTTAAGATTCGGAAACATAAAAAACAAAGACAAAACAAGCCGCTACCAAAGATATCTCGTTAGGGGAGTGGTCGAAGGAATAGGACACTACGGAAACTGTATGGGAGTTCCGACAATCGGAGGGGAAACCTTTTTCGACGAATGTTACAACGGAAACATTTTGGTAAACGCTTTCACTCTCGGAATATGCAAAAAGGACGAAATTTTCTACGCAAAAGCGGAAGGCGTGGGAAATCCGGTTATTTACGTCGGAAGCAAAACGGGAAGAGACGGTCTGGGCGGAGCGGTAATGGCTAGCGACAGCTTCACCGAAGAGAACAAATCCCTAAGACCCACGGTTCAAGTGGGAGACCCCTTTACGGAAAAACTGCTTCTTGAAGCGTGCTTAGAGCTTTTCAAACACGACTACATAATCGGTATCCAAGATATGGGAGCGGCGGGACTTACCTCAAGCTCTTTCGAAATGGCGGGAAGAGCCGGAAGCGGAATGAAGATGTATCTTGACAAAGTTCCCGCTCGAGAAGAGAATATGACTCCATACGAATTTATGCTGAGCGAATCGCAAGAGAGAATGCTAATTTGCGCCAAAAAGGGATACGAAGAGAAAGTTTTGGAGATATTTAAAAAGTGGGATCTTGACGCGGAGATCATAGGAGAGGTAACCGATACGGGAGTAATGGAGCTTTACTGGCACGGCGAGTTGGTAGCTAACATACCGATAGATCCGATAACCAAAGAAGCGCCCGTTTTGGACAGACCCGTAAAAGAGCCCTCTTATCTGAAAGAGATAGAAAAAATAACTATAGACGATTTCGAAAAAGTTCCCAACGAAGAGGCTTTCGACAAACTCCTAAAAAGCGCGGAAGTTGCCGATAAATCGTGGATATACGATCAATACGACTCCATGGTTCAAACAAACACCGTAAAAGGTCCGGGCTCTTTGGATGCGAGCGTAATCAGAGTGAAAGAGAATAAAAAAGCGATAGCTTTAAGTAGCGACTGCAATCCGAGATACTGCTACATAGATCCCAAAAACGGAGCCGCGGCGGCGGTTATGGAAAGCGGTAGAAACGTTGCGATGAGCGGAGCGAAACCTCTTGCGATAACGGATTGTTTAAATTACGGCAATCCCGAAAATCCGGAAGTTATGTGGCAGTTTGCCAAAGGATGCGAGGGAATAAAAGAGGCTTGCGAAAAGCTAAACACTCCCGTAGTCAGCGGAAACGTCTCTTTGTATAACGAAACGGAGGGAGTGAGCGTATTTCCGACTCCTTCCATAGCGATGGTGGGAGTAAACGACGATCAGGAGAAGGTTCTTCCTTCCGTTTTTCAAAAAGAGGGAGATCTTTTATATCTGATAGGAGAGATCAAAAAAGATTTCGGCGGAAGTTTGTATATGAAAGAGCTTTTCGATACTGTCGGAGGAAAACTTCCCGAAATAGATTACGAAAAAGAGCTTAAACTCTGGAATCTCGTTATAGAAGCGAACAAAAAAGGACTTTTAAAAGCCGCAAAGGACATAAACGTCGGAGGATTGGCGATAGCTTTAGCGAAAATGAGCGCAAAAAGCTCTCTCGGAGCGAAAGTCGATTTTAAAAGCGACGACGAGAGAAACATATTTAGCGAAAGCTTCCACTGCGCCGTAGCGGAAGTGGAGGAGAAAAACAGGGAAGAGTTTGAAAATCTATCTAAAGAGATAGGAATCGAAATTTCACTAATCGGACGGGTTACGAAAGATAAATTGATAATCAACGATATGGAAAAAGAGGTCGAAAAGATTAAAGAGATCTATTTCAACTCCTTTAAAGAGATAATAGAACAAGATATTTAAAAGAG
>CAZPVZ010000010.1:0-3156 GCA_964590185.1 uncultured Campylobacterales bacterium | reverse complement strand
AGTTTTTTATTCTCTTTTCCTACGTATCCTTTTACGCGTAGAGAATTTCCCGATTTGGAAGCGAAAGTGATTATCGGATAGTCCAGTCCCTTATTCGGTTTGCTAAGACTCGTTTTTCCGTCGTTGGGATTGACTCCGTCTCCGTTTATGTTTCCGCTCGTGTGAGTTTGATCTATGTCTATGGATAGACCTTTGTTTGCGTAAAATGAGTTTTTGGATATGAGGTTTCCTTTTCCGCTCGCTATCACTACGCCCGCTCCGGGATGGTTTTTTACGACGTTGAATTTGACGCTGTTGTTGTTTCCGTAAATTCTTATACCTCCGTTCTCTCCCCCGTTTGCGGGATTTGAGCTTCCCTGTCCGTTTTCCTCTATCGTATTGTTTTCTATGATTACGGAGCTGTCGGCTCCCCAGCCCTCTATTCCGTAAGCTTCCGCCTTTTCTATTTTGTTGTATTTTATTTTTATGAGATCTCCGTTGCTGTCTTCATAGGTGATACCGTCTCCGTAAGGCTCGTATGCCGGATAATAAAGATGGTTATAGCTGATTTCGCATTCGCTTGACGCCCAAACGCCCGTATAGTGGATATAAGCTATGTAGTTTTTGGTAATGAGAGCGGAATTTCCTCTGTGATATACGGCGTTGTTGACTCTTTTTCCCTTTCCGGGATCTTTGCCGTTTGCTCTTGCGCCTATGAAGTTTTCTTCCACTCTGTTGTTATCTCCTCTCGCTATCAGGATGGCGGGACTTTTATCGTCGTTTTCCTTATTGTTGAGGGCGGCGTTGAAGATGGAGAGTCTTTTTATTATGTTGCCGGAAGATTTTAAGATGAAAACGCCCCTTTTGACTCCTTCCAAGTTGACCGAAGCGAATTTGTCGTTTGCGTCTATCTCAAGTTCCGGTTTCTCGAAATCGGGGAGAGTCTTTTCGTCTCCGCTGTTTTCTATTCCGTCGTTTCCCGTTCCCACTTTTTCGCCGGAAGCTCCGACGATGCCTTGATTTTCGTTTAAAATTTCGGATGGATTTTGAGCTTTGTAGGCGGTTGCGTCTATTGCCGTTTTGTCGTCTTCAATAATCGGCAGAGCCGAATTTAGGGAGATTTTCCACCAGGAAGTTTCGTTTTTCTTAACGATCGGAACGAATCTCATATGGTTTGGACCTTTTATGGCGTTTGCGTTTTTTATAAATCCTCTCAGGCTTCCTTGGAGATTGTCGGAGTCGTTAACGTTCGTTACGACGTTGAAGCTGAATCCGAAATTCAAATCGGTAACGTTTTTGTCGGTAACCTCCACTTTCGCTATGTGCTCGGCTTTGCCCGGATCCGAATCTTTATCCGATATAGAGCCGTTTTTCCCTCCGTAACAGCTTCCCGGAGAGTTCAATTCTTTCACTCCTCCCGATCCGTCCGCACATAGTCCGCCTTTTGGAGCGTAGGTTTGCTCCGCCCATACGTCGTTTATGTCGTAGCCTTCGTTAAAGCCGGCGCTTGGAGATATCGTTTTCGAAACTACCGTTACGAAATAGGTTCCGCTTTTATCGACCGAAAATTCGTATTTTCCCGAACTTGAAGTTTTTTGAGAGGTTATAAAGGTATCTTCGTTATCCAAATATCCGTTTCCGTTATCTTCGAAAAGTTTTACTTCGGCGTTTTTTACCGGTTTCATATCCGTATGATCGCCTAATACGTCTTCGTAAATTTTACCGGATAGAGTTACTTTTACTGACTCATCTTCGCCGCAATACTCCTTAACGGCGTTAAAATCGTAATTTATGACGTTATTGGAGTTAAAATCGACGTCCGCTCCCGTAAAAGAGCCTATATAACTGCCTCCGCTTCTGGCGTTTAGGATATTGTCCGAATAAAACAGTCCCTTTAACTCTCCTCCCGAGTCTATCTCCAATTTGTTTTTGGCAAGCACTATAAATTGGTTCGGACTTTTATAGTTGTTATTCGTTCCGGAGTTGAAATCGAAACTGTTTGCTATTATGATCAAACGGCTATCGTCGTCTATGTTGAGAGAGGTTTTGGAGTCGAATTCGAATTTGTCGGTATAGATAACGACCGTTCCGTATTTTACGTTTATGGTGCAGCCGCTGTTGTACGAAATCCTATCTTTTACTCTGAGAGTTAAGTCTCCGTAGAGATTTAAGGTTTTGTTGCTAAGACCGTATATCTTTTTATACTCCTGTTGAGACTTGACTCTTCCGTCTATCGTAACGTCGTTTTTTAATATTTTCGTTCCGTTGCCTAAGTTTCCTTCCACTTTAAAATCTATGCTTTTTGCTTTCGTCCCGCTCCAGCCGCACGGTTTGTTGTCGCACAATACGTCGTTTTGAACTCCCTGCTTTATGCCGGGAGCTATAAGTTTGTGGTTTGCGGTTTTGTAGATTTTTGCCGATAGAATGTCCAAAGGCAGATCGGTGGAGTTTAAAGGTCCCGGAAAGGCTCCTTGACATTCGAAAGGTTTTTCGAAGGTTTCGTTTTTGTCGTCGTCTATGATCGTAACTTTTATTTGCGGGTTTGGAATAATTACGCTATCGGTTTTGTCCGATAGGGTTATCAAAAAGGTTTCGTTATTTTCTTTTGTCGTATCGGAGAGAATTTTTACGGTTATGTTTGCGCTTTTTTCTCCCGGATTTATAGTTATTTTTCCGGTTTTAGCCTCGTAGTCGATTCCGGACGTTGCGGTAAGATCCGAGGTGTTGTAATCTATCTCGACGTTCTCTCCGAGAGGAACTTCTCTGTTTAGTTTAAGCGTAACTTTTAAAAGTTTATATCCGTCGTCTCCTTCCGTTATATTTATATCTTCGTTTTCTTTCAATATAAGATTGGCGTCTCCTCCGTTACAGGAGATGGCTTCGAAATCTCCCGAAACCGAGTCGTAGTTTACCGCGGGAGTCAGTATTCCGCTTGAAGGGTTTAATTTATAGATTCTATGTTTTGAGTTTAATTCGTTTTCTATATATAAGTTTCCGTCCGCCGCGTAAGCCAATCCTTCCGCATCCACTACTTCGTTCGTTCTCGTTAAAAAGGTGGTTTCTCCGGTGGAGAGATCTATTTTGTAAAGTTTCGGTTTTTTTCCGTCGTAATTATAGTCGTCCGTTCCGTAGGCTTCTCCCGTATGCGGATTTATGGCTATGCTGTCTAACGAAGAG
>CAZPVZ010000009.1:0-5241 GCA_964590185.1 uncultured Campylobacterales bacterium | reverse complement strand
CGAGCTCGTGGCGAAAAGATCCAAAGAGTACGCCGTAAAAATTAACGAAGTTCTTTCCGAAATCGCCTATAAGATCAATCAGTTTAAGATCGGAGGCATTCAGGGAAGATTTTTCGAAAAAAACGACAATCCTTCTAAAGTAGATATCATTTTCATTACCGCCGATAAAGGGCTTTGCGGCGGTTTTAACGTTCAGACGATAAAAACCGTAAACGCTCTTATGAAAGAGTATAAGGATAAGGGAGCGAAAGTCAGATTAAGAGCGGTGGGAAGAAAAGGAATAGAGTATTACGCTTTCGGAGGAATAGAGCTTTTGAAAGAGTATGTCGGAGTAAGTTCTTCTCCGAGTTACGAAAAAGCTCAAAAGATCGTTCAAGAAGCGGTTGAAGATTTTATAAAAGGCGCAACCGATAAGATCATAATCGTTCACAACGGTTATAAAAATATGATTACTCAAGAGATAAAGAGAGTGGATCTTATGCCGGTTGAGCTGGCGGTGGATATGAAACCGGAAGAGAGCGGTTCGATGATGGAGGTCGAGCCGGAGGACGACGAGAGCATTTTGGAAGAGTTGATTAAGAAGTATTTCGAATACAATATGTATTACGCTTTGATAGACTCTCTTGCGGCGGAGCATAGCGCCAGAATGCAGGCGATGGATGCGGCTACGAATAACGCCGGAGAGAGAGTGAGACAGTTGACTATCTCTTACAATAAAGCAAGACAAGAATCTATTACTACCGAGCTGATAGAGATTATCAGCGGTATGGAAGCAATGAAATAAATAATAAATAACGGAATAATAAAAGGAGACATTTAAATGAATGGTGTAATAACTCAGGTAATGGGACCTGTTGTAGATGTCGATTTTGAAAACTATCTCCCGGAAATAAACGAGGCTATCGAGGTAAATTACGAAGTTGAGGGAGAGAATAAAAAATTGATATTGGAAGTTGCCGCTCATATAGGCGACAACAGAGTTAGAACTATCGCTATGGATATGACCGAGGGTCTTGTAAGAGGTCTTGAAGTTAAAGCTTTGGGAACTCCCATACAAGTTCCGGTAGGCGAAGAGGTTTTGGGAAGGATTTTTAATGTAGTCGGAGACGTCGTAGATGACGGAGAGCCGGTAAAATCCAAAGAGAAATGGTCCATTCACAGACCGGCTCCCGCTTTTGAAGATCAAAGCACCAAAAGCGAGATTTTCGAAACCGGTATAAAAGTCGTCGATCTTCTCGCTCCTTACGCTAAGGGAGGTAAAGTAGGACTCTTCGGAGGTGCCGGTGTCGGTAAGACTGTTATTATTATGGAGCTTATCCACAACGTTGCTTTTAAACATAGCGGTTATTCCGTTTTTGCGGGCGTCGGTGAGAGAACGAGAGAAGGAAACGACCTTTATCACGAGATGAAAGAGTCCGACGTTTTGGATAAAGTCGCTCTTTGCTACGGACAGATGAACGAGCCTCCGGGTGCGAGAAACAGAATCGCTCTTACCGGTCTTACTATGGCGGAGTATTTTAGAGACGCTATGGGACTTGACGTTTTGATGTTCATAGACAACATCTTCAGATTCGCTCAAGCCGGTTCCGAGATGTCGGCTCTTCTTGGAAGAATTCCTTCGGCGGTCGGTTATCAGCCTACGCTTGCTAGCGAAATGGGAATGCTTCAAGAGAGAATTACCTCGACTAAAAAAGGTTCCATCACCTCGGTTCAAGCCGTTTACGTTCCCGCGGACGACTTGACGGATCCGGCTCCTGCGACCGTTTTCGCTCACCTTGACGCTACTACGGTTTTAAACAGAGCGATTGCGGAGAAAGGTATATATCCTGCGGTCGATCCTCTCGATTCGACTTCGAGAATGCTCGATCCTCAAATAGTAGGAGAGGAGCATTATCAAGTGGCAAGAGGCGTTCAAGCCGTTTTGCAAAAATATAAAGATTTGCAAGACATTATCGCCATTTTGGGTATGGACGAGCTTAGCGAAGAGGATAAACAGATAGTCGAGAGAGCGAGAAAGATAGAGAAATTCCTATCTCAACCGTTCTTCGTTGCGGAGGTTTTCACCGGTACTCCCGGTAAATACGTAACTTTGGAAGAGACTATCCAAAGCTTTAAGGGAATTTTGGAAGGAAAATACGACCATCTTCCCGAAAACGCTTTCTATATGGTGGGAAGCATAGAAGAGGCTATCGCAAAAGCGGAGAAAATGAAAGGCTAATAACCTTTTAGTTTAAGGAAAAGGTATGGAAACGATTAGATTAGAGATAGTAACTCCTCACGGGGGGATTTTCGATAAGGACGTAAAGAGCGTAACTCTTCCCGGAAAAGAGGGTGAGTTCGGAGTTCTTCCCGGCCACGCCTCTTTGGTTTCCCTTTTGAAAGCGGGCGTTATAGACATAGAGATGCCCGACGGCAAGCACGAGATGGTCGCTATCAACTGGGGACACGTGAAAGTTGAAGAGAAAAAGGTTACCATTTTGGCCGACGGAGCCGTTGCGATACAAGGAAAAAGCGAGAGCGAAATCGCCGCTTCTTTGGATGAGGCTAAGAAACTTTTAGAGAGCGTAAGCGATTCGGATGTCGCTATAGCCGCCGCTACGGCGAAGATAGAGACGGCCGCAAAAGGTTTACTCTAAAAGATGAACTCTTCTTTAGAGATTATTTTAAATTATTTAGATAGAAGCAACGCCATCACCATTTTCGTATTGGGATGGCTTTCTATCTATTTTATTATTACGGTATGGCTTTATGTCGCAAGATATTTAACTTTAAGAAGAGCCGTCAAAATTGAAGAGAGTTCTTTGGAATCTTTGGTTATGGGTTCAAGAAGCGTTGCGAGCGGCTCTTTTTTGGAAGGTTGTTTAGGTGAAGGCGGAAGAGATTTTCTTCATATGTGTAAATCCATCGCCGAAAAAGAGGCGACTAAGTCTTTGGCCGTTTTATCCGTTATAGCTTCCACTTCTCCTTTTATAGGACTTTTCGGAACGGTTGTCTCCATTTTGATAACTTTTAGCGAACTCGGCAACACCACTACGGCTTCTTTAAACGTGATAGCTCCCGCAATCAGCGAGGCTCTGATAGCTACCGCCGCGGGTATTTTGGTCGCCATTCCGGCTTACAGCGCCAACGTTCTTTTAAAAAGAAAAGCTTACGAGCTTATCTCTTATATAGATCAACAGATAGATATTTTAAAGATTTAAGAGCGCGGAATGAAGATAGGATGGGACGAGACTCCGGAGTTAAACATTACTCCTCTTGTAGATATTATGCTCGTTTTGCTCGCCATCCTTATGGTTACCGCTCCGACGGTCGTCTATGAGGAGCGGATAAAAATTCCTCAAGGTTCAAAGACTAAAGTAGTTCAAAAAATCCCCGATCTTGAAATAAGAATAGATAAAAACAGAAATATTTACATAAAAAACGAAAAGTACGATTATAACTCTTTTGCCGACAGTTTTGCGCTCTATTCCAAAAATATAGACAAAAAAACGCCCGTTTATATAAAAGCGGACGAATCTTTAAGTTACGGGGACGTGATGTATATACTAAAAAGCATAAAAGACGCCGGATTTAGCAAAGTATCTTTGATAACAGATGGTTAAGAGCAGGAGATATTTTTTTATAGGGGGAGCGGTTTCCCTCTCCTTGTATTTTTTACTGTTGGGTTTTGTGGTTTTCTATTTTTACGAAGAGCGTTTAAAGCCCAAAAGCTACTCTTACCACAAAAAGGATTTTTTGGAAATTACGATAGCCGAGAGAAAAGAGGAGAAAAAGCCTAAAAAGATTCAATCTCACGAAAAAGAGAAGACGATTAAGCAAGAACCTCCTAAAAAAGAGCCGGATAAGAAGGAAAAACCCAAAGAGAGCAGGGATAAAGTTGAAAGACGGAGTTTAAAATCTCTTTTTTCGACCGTAAAAACCGAAGATTATAAAAAAATAATGGAAGAGAAGAGGGTTTCTCATAAAACCAGAGCGAGCAGGCTAAAGAAAGAGATTAATAAAAATTCTTCAGCTAAAAAAAAGCGAATCTTAAAACTGATAAAAGGATTGAAGTTATCCGAAAATAAAGGAGCTCGCAGTTTCAAAAAAGGGGAATATGACGAATATATAGGCAAAATTCAGGAGATTATAGACCTAAAATGGCAGCAAACTCCGCAAACTCTCCCCGGCAACAAAGCTTACGTTCTTATAAAAATAGATAAATATGGAAGATTTAGTTATAAGATAGAAAAGTTATCTTATAATAATGCTTTTAACGCCAAATTAAAAGAATTCCTTGAAAGTTTGAAGTACACCAGATTTCCTCCTTACCGTAAAGGAAGATATATAGAGATAAAAATAGAATTTAAAGACGAATAAGGAGAAGCCTTGAAAAAAATTGCGATTTTGATTCTTTTTAACGTGATGCTGTTTGCCTACGACGCTACTATAGAGGTCGTTAAAAAGGCGATGCACGTTCCGAAAATAGCGATTGAAAACTCCACGATTTCGGGAAGCGTCAAGAAAAGTACGGAAAATAAATTTATAAAGCTTTTAATAGGAGACATCAAAGTAACGTCTCATTTTAAGATAGACGAGACTTTTTTTCAAGGTTCTTACGATGACGATTCCATAGATCAGGTTTTTATAGATAAGAAAATAGAGCTTTTATTAAAATGTAAACTCGATTACGATAGCAAAAAAAGATTGGTAGCGAGCGTTAAACTTATAAACGTAAAAAGCGGAAATAAGCTTTTTGAAAAATTTTATGCGGTCGGAAGAGAAAACAGATATCCTTTTTTAGCTCATAAGATTACGATGGACATTAACGATTATATAGGAGCGCCGCCGGTAAAATGGATGGGAAGGCTCGTGATATTCGCAAAATATACCGGCAAAGGAAGAAGCTCGATAGTTATATCCGATTATACGCTCTCTTTCCAAAAAACGATAGTGAGCGGAGGATTGAACGTATTTCCCAAATGGGCTAACGAGAAGCAGACCTCTTTTTATTATACCTCCTATAACGGGCTGATGCCGACTCTTTATAAAGTGGATCTCTATTCCGGAAAGAGATATAAAGTCCTAAGCGGGAGCGGAATGGTGGTTTGCTCGGACGTGAGCAAAGACGGAAACAAGCTTCTTTTGACGCTTGCCCCGAACGATCAGCCCGATATATATCTTTACAATCTTTCTACGAAAACTAAAAGACGAATTACGAAATATAGCGGAATAGACGTCGGAGGGAATTTCATAGACGAC
>CAZPVZ010000008.1:0-8538 GCA_964590185.1 uncultured Campylobacterales bacterium | reverse complement strand
GAAAATCCGTTCGATTTGAAAATAGAGTTTGAGACTCTCAAATAAACTCAACGATCTCTTTTAAAGAGAGTCTCTTTTTTTCGGACGGAGGATTTACTCTATATCCGAAAGCCGCCAAAACGGCTATCTCTTCCTTTTTGGTATCGATACCCAAAAGTCGTTCCGCCTTCTCCTTTTCAAAGCCCTCTATGGGACAGCTGTCTATCCCCTTAAAAGCGGCGGCGGTCAACATATTCGCCAAAGCGATATAGCACTGTTTGGCGCTCCAGCAAAACAGCTTCTCCTCATCAAGCTTATCGCTCATAAATTCGGCGTACTTTTTCATATAAGCCTTCGTAGATTCTTCATCCAGCCCTCTTCTTAGAAACATTTTTTTAACGTATTCGCTATCGGGCTTTAGCGCTTCCTTTACGGCTTTTATCACGAGAAGATGACTGCAAGTGGTTATTTGAGCCTGATTCCAGCAAAGAGGCTTTAGTTTCTCTTTCAAGCTTTTATCGGTAATTACCAAAAACCTCCAATGCTCCATCCCGAAAGAGCTCGGAGAGAGTCTTCCGGCTTCAAGCACATATAAAAAATCCTCCTTAGGAATCTTTCTATTTTCGTCAAACAGCTTGCAAGCGTGTCTAAAATTCATCGCCTCAAGAAAATCTTTCATACCCTAAACCTTAAAATCTTCTTCCTATGATAAATTCGAACGAAGAAGGTCTGTCTCCCTCTTTATCGTCAAGAGGTTTGGCATAGAAAAACTGCATCGGTCCCATCGGAGATAGCCACTCTATCCCCACTCCGGCTCCGCTTCTTTTTATCTCCGTAAAGCTATCCTGTCCTATCATTCCGTAATCTACGAAAAAGACGAGTCTCATACCGCTCGATTTCATAAGAGGTATGCTTGCTTCTATGCTGTTTGAAAACATTCTTTTACCGCCTATTAAATCTCCCGACTCGTTCTTAGGAGCCAACGAACCCGATTTATAACCTCTTACGCTTCTTATACCTCCTATATAAAACTTTTCGTTCAAAGGCAGATAGCCGTTTTTTTGGATATATCCGACTCTCGCTTTATATCTTAAAATAAGATCGTAATCTATATAATCCTCAAGACCCAAAAAGTATGAAAAGTTTCCGTAATACTTAACGTACTCGTCGTCTCCTCCCAAACCGGCGTATTCGACGCTTCCTCCGATTATCACTCCGTGTCTTGGAAGATAGAAATCGTCGGTATTGTTATAAACGACGGAAGGAGTTAAGGCACTTTTTACGAAAGTTCCCTCCTGATAATAGATATTGTCCTTCAATGAATCGGAAAGATCGTAAAGTTCGCTCTTTTCGAGAGTATAGGAAACGGAAGCGCTCGTATATCTTCCGAACTTTCTTCCCAAAGAGACGTTTAAACCTTTGGTCTTTTCGCTATAATCGTAAAAATCGTTTCTTTGGTTATAAATACTTCCTCCGAGAGAATAGATGGAATCAAAAAGTCTCGGATTGTAAAAATGGAGTCTTCCTTTTAACGATTTGGAAGAGTAGTCTATCTCCGCGCTAACTTCTATACCGCTTCCGAAAACGTTTCTGTCCGAAATGCTGGCATTGAGCAAAAGTCCGTCGTAACTTCCGTAACCTATACCTCCCACTATGCTACCGGTAGGCGCCTCTTTTACGTTGACTATCAAATCTATTTCGTTTTTGGAAACCCTTCTCTCTTTAATTTTAACGTCGCTAAAATATCCGGTTCTTCTCAAAGCGTTTATCGAATCTTTCAAATCCCTCAACGAAAATTCGTCTCCGGGAGCCAAATATATCTCTCTTCTTAAAACCCTGTCTCTGGTTCTTAAATTTCCGGAAATGATTACGTCGTGAATATAAACCTTCTCTCCCGGCACCACGCTTATAACTATCTGCGCCGTATGGTTTTTCCTATTCTGCCTGATATCGGGAATAACTTTTACGTAAGCATAACCGTGATTTTGATAAAATTCCTGGATTTTGGCTATATCCTTTCTAAGCTTCTCCACATTGAAAATTTTTCCCTCGGTTAGTTTCAAATCCCCTTTGATCTGGTTTATATCCAAAGCTCCCTGCGTATCTCTTATCTCGAATTTCTCTATCTTATACGGTTCCCCCTCAAATATCTTATAGGTAAGATCGGCACTGTAATTTTCAAAAAAGGTTCTAAGAAAAGGCAAGCTTACTTCGGCATCCAAATACCCGTGTTTAAGATATACGTCTCTTATTCTAAGATGGTCGTATTCAAGCTCGTTAATCCTTAACTTTCCGTCGTTTCTCCCCCATAGCCATCCCATAAACTCTCTCTCTTTATTGGCTATGTAAGGCTCGAAATCGTCGTAATCGAACCTCTTATTTCCTACGAGGTTGACCTTTTTTATGATGATGTTCTCGCCTTCGTGGATAACGATATCCACTTTTACGCTTCCTTCCGTGAGCTTTTCGGTTTTAACTTCCACGACCGTATCGTAAATTCCTTTCTGCTCGAACATCTTTACGATAGCTTTTTTGGCCCTCTCGACTCTCTCAAGATCGAAAATGTCTCCTTTATGAAGACCCGTAAGCTCCAAAATCTCTTCTTTTTTTTCGTCCGGATAACCGACAAGATCGAGTTTCGCTATCACGGGTTTTTCCACGAAGTGATAAACCAAAACTCCTCCGTCCTCTTCGGTAACCCAGATATCTTTGAAATATTTTTGTTTAAAGAGCTTCTTTATGGATTTGTCTATTTTCTCCATATCTATCGGAGAGCCTTTTTTTATGCCTATTATCTCTTTCGCTATCGCGGGGGATATATGAACGAGCCCTTCGAAACGAATATCTTTAACCGTATCGGCGGCATTTAAAAAAATCGCCATAGAGGTACAACCGAGTAAAAACTTTCTCATAAAAAAACCCTATCCTATTTTTAAATATTTCTACCAAAAATAGTTATATTACCATAATTTTGGATTAATCTTGATTAAAAGATAAGTAAGTTAATATTATCGAATCGATTCAAAAGTTTAAAGGTTGACCGATGAGAATAGGAATAGTGGGGCTCGGATTAATAGGCGGTTCCTTAGGGCTCGCCCTTCAAAAAACCAAAATAGTCTCCAAAATCGTAGGTTACGATATCGATATAGACCATTGCGAAGAAGCGTTAAAAAGAAAACTCGTCCATGAAATAGTCTCCTTCGAAGAGCTCAAACGATGCGACATGATATTTTTAGCCGTCCCCGTGGAAGGAATAATTCAAACTCTTCAAAAATTAAAAGACGTTCCGGAAAACTGCACGATAGTGGATCTTGGAAGCACCAAGGAAAAAATCGTAAAAAGCACTCCTAAAAAGATAAGAAAAAATTTCATAGCCGCCCATCCGATGGCCGGAACCGAAAACTTCGGACCTTCCGCCGCGATAGAAGACCTATACCAAAACAAAATGGTGGTTTTGTGCAACATCGAAGAAAACGGAGAGATTCATAAAAACAGAGCCGTACAGATATTTTCTCACATAGGAATGAAAATAGTTTTTATGGACGCAAAAGAGCACGACCTCCACGCGGCCTTCATATCCCATATGCCTCACGCGGTAAGCTACGCGATAGCAAACAGCGTTATGAAACAGGAAGATCCGGAAAACATTCTCATCCTCGCCGCCGGAGGATTTAAAGACATGAGCAGAGTAGCCAAAAGCTCTCCCAAAATGTGGGGAGACATTTTCAGACAAAATAGAGACAATCTGCTAAAGGCCCTTCAAGCCTTCAGAGACGAAATAGATTACGCCTCCGATCTCGTAAAAGAGGAAAAGTGGGAGGAACTTGAGAAATGGATGGCTCAAGGAAGAGAAATTCATAAAATAATTTAATTTTACTTTACGCTCGTTTTAAAAAATAAAAATGGATGTTACGTATTTAACTTAATATTTTTTTTTACTTAGATTATATTATTTTTAAAATAAAAAAAATAAAACTTATGCTACAATTACGAAATCAAAAGGCATGGATAAGTAAACTTCAATTTATTTGAATCAATATTATTGCACCGAATATAAAAAGTGCTAAAAATATTTGTACTCTTGGAAAGAAGGTTTTTAAAGTCATGGAAGTATATAATATAAAATATTCAAATGAAAACGAGTTAAAAGAGTTTGTTATTTCAAAAAAATTAAATGAATATAATAATATATTAATTCAGATTTTTACGGGAAATCCCGGCAAAAAATATATCCTTCTTCTCCAAGAGATTTTAAAAGAGCTTCTTCCTCAAGCGGTCATCATAGGAACTACCACCGACGGAGAGATAATAGACAATAAGATTTTGACCAAACAGACGGTAATCTCCGTAACCGTATTTAAAAAAACCTCCTTAAAAAGCATACTTTTAAACCACGAAGAAAACGACAGCTTCAAAACCGGCAAAAAACTCGCATCTTCATTAATAAGCGACAAAACGAAAGCTCTCATACTATTTTCCGACGGAACGAACACAAACGGAGAGGAGCTTTTAAAAGGATTCGAATCGATTACCCATAAAGTGATAGTGGCCGGAGGGATGGCCGGAGACAACGGACTTTTGAAAGAAACTTTCGTCTTCGACAAAGAGAACATAACCAATAACGGAATCGTTGCGGTAGCGTTAGACTCAAATCATCTCCAAGCCGCCACCACTTTCAAATACGACTGGGTTCCGATAGGAAAAGAGTTTATCGTAACGAAATCCGACAAAAACAGAGTTTACGAGATAGACGGTATCTCCGCTTACGAACTTTACAAAAAATATTTGGGAGAGGATCTTGCAAAAAAATTGCCGGCCGTGGGAATAGAATTTCCTCTCGTAATAAAAAAGGGAGACAATCTGATAGCAAGAGCCTGCTTGGCCGATCCCAAAGACGGTTCGCTAATATTTGCGGGAAACGTTAACGAAGGAGAGAAAGTCCAATTTGCCTACGGAAACATAGAAACCATATTAAACACTTCCGACTCTTTGGTAAAATTTTTGGAAAATCACCCGATAGAAGCGCTTTTCGTATACTCTTGCATGTCCAGAAGAAGATTTTTAAAATCGAGCGCTCCATTGGAACTCCTTCCTCTAAACGAAGCGGGACCGGTAGCCGGTTTTTTTACTTACGGAGAGTTTTTCACCACAAAATCCGGACACTACGAACTTTTAAACGAAACGATGACCATCTTAGCCCTATCGGAATCTCCCGACAAAACTCATAAAATAAAAAATAGAAAAGATTGGAGCAAACTAAGCTCTCATTACGACAGTTTAAAAGCACTCTCCCATATAGCCTACGTAACTTCGATGGAGCTTCAAAATCTAAACTACACTTTGGAAGAGAGAATCAAAAAAGAGGTCTCCAAAAACAGAAAAAAAGACCAGCTTCTTATGCAACATACGAGACTCGCCCAAATGGGAGAGATGATAAACATGATAGCCCACCAGTGGAGACAGCCTCTAAACGCCATATCGACCACCGCTTCCGGTTTGAGACTCAAAAACTCCGTAGGCCAATACGATAAAGAGTTTTTCGATAAAAATCTGAAAAAGATAGAGGATTATACGAGACATCTATCCAATACGATAGAGGATTTTAGAAACTTCTTCAAACCGAACAAAAAAACGGAAACCATCTCCATAAAAGAGATGATAGAGAAGGCTTTATCGATTTTGGAGGTCTCTTTAAAAAATCACAACATAAAAGTTTTAAAAGACTATAAAGATTCCGCAAAAATAAAAACTTACGTCAACGAAGTTATGCATGTTATACTAAACATTATCAAAAACGCCGAAGACGTGATAACGGAAAGAAAGATTGAAGAAGGAATCGTAGAAATAAGAACGAAAGAGGAGAAAGGATACCATATCATAGAGATAAAAGATAACGGAGGAGGAATAGACAAAAACATTATAGATAGAATCTTCGACCCCTACTTCTCCACCAAAAAGAAAAAAGGAACCGGAATAGGACTTTATATGTCAAAAATCATCATAGAGGATCACTGCAAAGGAGAAATAGAGGTCGAAAATACCGAAAACGGGGCGCTGTTTAAGATAAAACTACCCGATCTTTTCAGGAAAAATCTTCTTTAAAAACAGATCGAAAGAGGTATAAGGAGTAAACTTCACCATTTTATAATAGGGACAAATCTCTATACCTTTTTTTATGAAAAAATCCGTAATTATCTGTCTTACTCTCTTTAAAACCGTTTCCGCCTGCTGAAGCTGGGTATTGGGAAGCAAAATCAGAAAATCCCTCTCCCCTATTCTAACCACTTCGTCCCCTTTCCTAACGTAACTTGAAATCTTATCCAAAAGTTCGTCCATACTCTCTTGAGTCTCCTCTTCCGACGAAAAATTCTCAGCCGTATCCATCAGATAAAAAACCAAAACCGAATGAATGTTCTCTCTCGTTTTAAACACTTTATGTTTAAAAACTTTCTCCATAAGCTCGGAAAGCTCTTTTTCGTCATATATTTTATACTCTTTGTTTTTTTTCGTAAAAATTCCTTTATTTAAATGTTCTTTTATTAAAGAGACCATGTTTTTTCCCCGTTTTTTTTTATTTTTCAAACTTCATATGCAATAAAATCGGTCTTATTATATTTTTTTTTACATTAAGAAAATTTCGGTTAAAAATATCGAAAAGGGATTCATTAATCTTTTCTTAAATTAAGCGAATATTTATTTTAGTTTTTATATAATCCACCATCAAAAATTTCGTTAAAAGGTATATGATGGCAAATCATAAGTCAGCGGAAAAACGCATCAGACAAACAAAAAAAAGAACGATAAGAAACAGGTTTTACAAAACAAGGATAAAAAACATAACAAGAGCCGTTCTGGAGGCGATAGAGAAGAAAGATATAGAAGCGGCCGAAAAGGCTTTTAAAATAGCTAACAAAAATTTTCATAAATACGTTTCAAAAGGCGTGCTTAAAAAGAACGCCGCCGCAAGAAGAGTAAGCAGACTTCACGCAAAATTAAACAAACTTAAAAACTCTACGGCCGCATAACGAGCGGCTCCGCTTCCCCGATTAAAACATGCTGAAAGAAAAACTCAAACCCTTTTTGGAAAGATACGAAGAGATAAGCAAACTTCTAAGTTCTCCCGAAATAGTTAACGATATCAAAAAGATGACCGCTCTTTCAAAAGAGCAGTCGGAACTCGAACCTCTCAAAGAGAAAGCGGCGGAGTATATAAAAATATGCGATGACATAGAAGAGAACAAAGCTTTATTGGAAGATAGCGAGCTCGGGGAACTCGCAAAAGAGGAGCTTAAAGAGCTGGAGCCGAAAAAAGAGAAACTCGAAAAAGAGATAAAACTTCTCCTTCTGCCCAAAGACCCCAACGACGAAAAAAACGTATATCTGGAACTTAGAGCCGGAACGGGAGGAGACGAAGCGGCGCTTTTTGTGGCGGATCTTTTCAAAGCTTATATGAGATACGCCGAATCCAAAGGATGGAAAGCCGAAATCATCTCCTCGAGCGAAGGAGTTTTAAACGGCTACAAAGAGATCATCGTCCTTATAAAAGGAAAAGGAGCTTACAGTCGGCTCAAATACGAAGGAGGAACTCACAGAGTCCAAAGAGTTCCCGCTACCGAGTCTCAAGGAAGGGTTCACACCTCCGCAATAACCGTAGCCGTAATGCCGGAAGTTGAAGATATAGAGATAGAGATAAATCCCAACGACATAAAAATAGACGTAATGAGATCGAGCGGGTGCGGAGGACAGTCCGTAAATACGACCGACAGCGCCGTTAGAATTACGCATATCCCCACCGGTATAGTCGTAACCAACCAAGACGAAAAATCTCAGCACAAAAATAGAGAAAAGGCTATGAAAGTATTAAAAGCCAGACTCTACGAACTTCAAATGAAAGAGCAGATGGAAAAAGACGCCAAAGAGAGAAAAGAGCAAGTTGGAACGGGAGATAGAAGCGGAAGGATAAGAACCTACAACTACCCTCAAAACAGAATAACGGATCATAGAATAGGTCTGACTCTTTATAGACTCGACGCCATCATGGAAGGCGGCTTGTTCGACGAGATTATCGATCCCCTTATAGCTCACTATCAAGCCGAAGCGATTAAAAAAGCCGGTTTATAGAAAAAGCGTAACATAGAAAATTATTATCCGTTATCGTTTTTACTTTTCAAACAAGATTATGATTTTTTATGATAAAATATCGTACATTTTATATTTTATATAAGGAGCTTCAATGAAAAAACTTTTAGGCATAGTAGCGGCTGGTCTTTTAACAAGCGCTTTAATCTCAACTTCAGCAATGGCTGATCCCGCAAAGGGACAAAAAATATATCTCAAAAAACTTAAAAAAGCTTGCGGTTTCAACGGAGCCAAAATGTCTGCTAAACATACGCAAGACGAGTGGGAAGAGATCAAAAACGAGGGAAAACTCGAAGACGAGATCATAAAACTCTGTCCGAAAGTTAAAAAAGGTTATTTGAAAAAGAAATGGCTTGACGATTTGTACGATTTCTTTTACAACTACGCAAGCGACAGCGGTAACGTACCTTCTTGCTAATC
>CAZPVZ010000007.1:0-28742 GCA_964590185.1 uncultured Campylobacterales bacterium | reverse complement strand
CGGGGAGAGCGCGGAGGATAGGGAGAGTTTTTTCTCCTCCTTAAAGGAGCTTTCTCCCGATTCGATTCCTTTAAACTTCTATCATCCAAATCCCTCTTTGCCTCTTAAAAACGAAGTTTTGGAAATCGATACGGCTTTGTCGATAATAAAAAGAGCGAGAGAGATCTTTCCCGATACCCGTTTAATGGTTGCGGGAGGAAGGGAGATAACTTTCAAAGAGAGACAAAAAGAGATATTTTTTGCCGGAGCCGATTCGATAGTTATCGGAAATTACCTTACGACGAAAGGGGCGAGTGCGGCGGACGATATAAGAATGATAGAAGATTTAGGGTTAGAGGTGGCGGAAAATTGTTATGAATGACGTTGCCACTTTGATAGCCACTCTTTCGGCGATCATATTCATCTCTCCTTACGCTTCCAAAATTTTAAAGATACCCACAACTCCCATAGAGATTATTTTGGGGGCTTTAACGGCTTATTTGGGGATACTTCATGAGCACGATTTTTTTGAGGTTATAGCGGAGGTGGGATTTTACTATCTGATGTTTTTAGCGGGAACGGAGGTTGATTTAAGGCGTCTTTTAAATATAGAAAAAGAGCTTTTGTTAAGAGGTGTGGGATATATAGCTTTTTTGTATCTTTTATCCGCTTTGATATGTTTCTATTTCGGTTTTAGCAATATTTATATAGTTATTATGCCTCTTATATCCATAGGTTTGGTTTTGGCTCTTTATAAGGAGTTCGGAAAAGGGCATAAGTGGCTTACGCTCTCTATGACGATAGGAACTTTGGGAGAGTTTGTCAGCATTTTGGCTTTGACTTTCGTAAGCGCTATTTTGGAGTATGAAGTCGGAGAAGATATGTATCGCTCTTTTTTGTATTTGGCTATGTTTCTGCTCGGAATGTATGTGATATATATCTCTCTTAGAACTCTTTTTTGGTGGTATCCGGAGCTTAAAATCTATCTTATGCCTTTAAAACAGGATAAGGAAGAAAAGGATATCCGTCTTTCGATGGCTCTTTTTTTTCTTATGATAGCTTTGATGCTCTATCTCCATTTGGAGATAGCTTTCGGGGCTTTTTTAGCCGGAATACTTATCGCCACTTTTTTCGATCACAAAGCCGAACTTCCTCATAAACTCGCTTCTTTCGGATTCGGATTTTTGGTTCCGATATTTTTCGTTTATATAGGAACTACTTTCGACCCCAAATACATTTTCGAAGAGGGGATGATTTTAAAGGTTGCGGTTTTGGTCTTTTTGATGATAGGCATAAGATTTCTCTCTTCTTTGGTTTTTATAAAGATTTTGAGTTTGAAAGAGATGTTTTTATTTGCTCTCTCTCATTCTATGCCTCTTACTCTTTTGATAGCCGTAGCGACTTTGGCTTATCACTCTCACAGTATCGATAAATTTCACTATTATCTTTTCATACTCGTTAGTTTAGTGGAAGTTATTTTCTGTATGATTTTAATAAAATTTTTGATAGGAGAGAAAAAGAGGGACGGTTTAAAAAACTCCCCGCAATAAGCGGGGAGAAATTATTTATAAAGAGAGATTCCCGACGGCTTTAAAGGAGAAGATGGGTTTATGGATTCTATTTGGGGGAACGGACGAGGCTCGAAAGGTATCGGTACGAGAGTATAAATATTAAAAATATATACTCCGTTATTTTCTTCTACGTATATTTTACTATTTTTAGCAATAGCTTTTTTAGCGTAACCGGAAGTTCTGAAAGAGTAAACTTTCTTTATATTGTTTAGATCAGAGACATTAAATATTTCGAGATATTCTTCATTGCCTCCTATTAGATATTCTTTGACGGTATCTTGCGGACGGAAGAAGCTTGGAAAATGTTTTACCATATTTAAAGTGTTTCCGTTTTTTTCGGCTATTTCAAGATGAACTCCGTTTCCTCCGTCTCCCATTCCCATTTCTTTATATCCTACGCTGATAAATAGATGGGAGTTATTTGCCGCCATAGAGTTTATCCATCTGTAACTTGCATATCCTTCTCCTATTTTATAGGTGTTTACTTCCGCATTTTGAGAGAGCGAAAATATACCTATTTCTCCCGATCCTGCAGATCCTTTGTCATAATAAAGATAATCTCCTTTTTTAATCATACTGTTTAAATCCTTTTTTATGGGATGGTTGGAGGGAGGCTGAGGAGCTTGAGGACATTGTATGTGAATCGGATTTTTTTCTACGGTTAGAGGAACTATGGCGTTATGGTAAGGATAGGCTAAAAGAACGAAAAGTTTATCTCCCGCAAATTTTATATCGTATGGTAAAGGAGTTATGTTGTTATCTTTAAAAAGATCGGGATCGAAATAACAATCCGATTCATAATAGAGATTGTAAGAAGAGGTATTTGACAGTCCGTCTATCGCTATTATTTGATAAGTTTTGCCTCCGGATGAAGAATCTGAAGAGATGAGCATATAGATATATTTTCCGTCGGTAGTGATTGCTTCAAACGTTTCTCCCACGCTTTGGGGAAATTGATGGGTGATGGAGTTTGCTTGTAAATTATAAACTTTTAAACCGTTTCCTTTCATTAGATAGAGTTTATTGTTTAATACTTCCATATCTTTTAAATTCGAAAACGGTATAAACCTATCGTAAGTAAACCAAGTAATACCTTTTCCCGCATACATAGCATTTATGACAAATAGTAAAATTAACGTTATTTTTAACGCAACTTTTTTCATCACGCACCTCCTTTCTGTAAAATTGTCAATATATTTTAATATTTAATTTATAATTTAAAATATTATACTATTAAGTATTTTAAAATTAAGAAAAATTATTTTTTAGTAAAAATAGTTTAAAATAATTTTATTTACAGAAAGAAGGTTTAAAAATCATTTCTCTCCGTATCCGCCTCCGCCGGGAGTTTCTATCCTGATAATATCTCCTTTTTTCACTTTCAAAGCGGCTTTTGAAGGAACTCTTCTTTCTTTTTTGTCTCTTATTAGGATATTTTTTCCTCTCTTTCCGTCTTCTCCTCCCTTTTTTCCTTTGGGAGAGAAAACTCTTCTTTCGGTCAATAAAAAGGCTTCCATATCTTTTTGAAACTCTATCTCTCTTATTATCCCGTCTCCTCCTTTATATTTTCCCTCTCCTCCGGAATTTTTTCTTATTTGAAATCTTCTTACCGTTACGGGGTATCTATCCTCTATGATTTCAACGTCGGTGATTCTGGTATTGGTCATATGGGTATGAACTCCGTCCGCTCCGTCAAATCCCTCTCCGGCTCCGCTTCCTCCTCCTATCGTTTCGTAGTATCCGAAAGTTTCGTCTCCGAAACTGAAATTGTTCATACATCCTTGAGAATCCGCAACCTCTCCCAAAGCTTTAAGCAAAACGTCAACCACTCTTTGAGAGGTCGTAACGTTTCCTCCGGCGACGGCGGCGTTTTTGTCCGGATTTAGAATGGAGTTTGGCGGGATTTTTATTTTTACGGGTTTTAAAAAACCTTGATTTAAAGGAAGATCCTCTTTTAGAAGCGATCTTAAAACGTAAACTATCGCCGAAGAGGTGACGGAGTAGGGGGCGTTTTGATTCGTTAGGCTTTGAATTTCGCTCTTTGTAAAATCAAACGAAAATTTATCGTTCTCTTTTTTTACGGAAACTTCTATTTTGCTTCCGTCGTCCATAAAGTCAACGGCTTTGACCTCTTTCGTTACGAGTTTTGATAGAAGTTTTTTTACGGCTTTTTCGCTAACTTCCTGAATGTATCCCATATATGCGTCCGTTACCTCTTTCGAATATTTCTCCCATATCTCCTTAACGAGAGAAATTCCTTTTTTGTTCGCGCTTAAAGCCGCTTTTATGTCGCTTATGTTCTCTTCTATTTTTCTCGCTCCCGCTTTTTTAAAGATTTCTCTTATCTTCTCCTCTTGAAAGCGTTCGTTTTCCACTATTTTCATAGCCTCTATCACGGCTCCCTCCTCTTTAAGGGAGGTTGAAAAAGGCGGCATGGATCCGGCGCTTACTCCTCCTATGTCGGCGTGGTGACCTCTGTTTGCGACTACGAAAGCCACTTCCCCGTTTTCCACGTAAGGAGTTATTACCGTAATGTCGGGCAGGTGAGAGCCTCCTTCGTACGGAGCGTTGGTGATGAAACTTTCGTTGTTTTTTATTCGCCCCTTAAATTTTTCCAGCACGTACTTTACGGCGTAGCTCATGGAACCGAGATGTACGGGAATGTGCGGCGCGTTGGCTATCAGATTTCCCTCTTTGTCAAAAAGCGCGCAGGAGAAGTCGAGTCTCTCTTTTATGTTGGTGGAGACGGATGTTTTTTGAAACATCTTTCCCATCTGTTCGGCGACGGAGATGAAGAGATTGTTAAAAACCGATAAAAGGATCGGATCGAACTCTTTGGAATATCTTTTTTCCTTGATATCTTGCAGAGTTATTTTGATATTTTTGTATTCGTCCACGAAAGCTTCGCATTTGGGTTCCACTACGATGGTGGATGTGTCGTTTATTATGACGCAGGGGGAGGGGAGGCGGGAGTTTTGCGGAATCTCGTTTAGAACGAAAAAGGGAGTTTCCGTCCATCCGTTTTCGAAATAGACCTTTTCGTAGGATTTCGGTTTTAGCTCTTTTGCGTCGCTCGTTTCTTTAAAATCCTCTATCTCCTCGTTTTCCGAAACCGTCTCTACTATGAGATCCGCTATCTCTATCTCGCCGTCCAAAACGAAACCGAACTCTCTTTTATGCTCTTTTAAAAACGAATCTTCAATCGTTTTTTTATCTTCTGAAAAAGGAACTTTTATCTTGTTTTCCACCTTTTCGTATCTTAAGTTGAGATAGATTTTGTTTTTAAGCTCGTTTTTTCCTTCAAACTCCTTTTCAATCGCGTTTATGAGAATTTGCGCCTCTTTTGAAATCTCTTCGGTCGTCGTTTCTTTTAGAAGTTTGTTTACCGTTTTTATCTTTTGTTTGGAAATTTTGGCTCTGTTTAAACCCAAAGCCGACAATATTCCGGCGTATCTGTGGATGTAGATCTCTTTTATTCCGAGTTTTCTCGCTATCGAGCAGGCGTGCTGTCCTCCCGCTCCTCCGAACGGAGTTAGGATGTGCTCTCTTATATCGTATCCTTTTTGGATCGATACCTCTTTTATCGGTTTTATCATATGTTCGTTAGCCACCTCTATAAAGCCTAACGCAACCTCTTCCAAAGAGAGATTTTTGCCCGAATCTTCGTTTATCTCTTTTGTTAATTTCTCAAAAGCCTTTCTGCTCTCTTCCAATCCCAAAGGTTCGTTTTGCTCTTTTCCGAATATCTTCGGGAAAAAGTTTTTATTGATTCTCCCAAGAACCAAATTGGCGTCCGTTATGCTTAAAAATCCTCCCTTTTTATAACAGACGGGACCCGGATCGGCGCCCGAGCTTTCGGGACCGACTACGAAAAGGGAGTTTTTGTAAAAGAGTCTCGAGCCTCCCCCCGCCGCGGTCGTTAATATCTCAAGCTGGGGAGTTTTTATCCTTATGCCTTCTATTTCGTTTTCGTAGGAGATGGAGAACTCTTTTTCGAATCTCGAAACGTCGGTGCTCGTTCCTCCCATATCGAATCCTATGAGAGGCTTTTTCGTTTTGAAACTCGTAGCGTATCCTATGATTCCTCCGGCGGGACCCGATAAAAGGGAGTTTGCGCCTCTAAACTCTTTCGCTTCGCAAAGTCCTCCGAAAGATTGCATAAAGAGTAGTTTTTTGCTCTCTATCGGTTTTATGAAGTTTTTTTGAAAATCGTTTACGTAAGAGAGGATGTGAGGAGTCAAATAGGCGTCAATAACCGTCGTATCTCCTCTATCCACCGCTTTTATGGAGGGAATCACTTCGCTTGATAGGGAGATCTGTTTAAATCCCAGCTTTTTTGCTATCTCCTTTACCGTTTTTTCGTGTTCGTCGAATCTGTAAGAGTGCAAAAACAAAACGGCCAAAGATTCGATTCGTTTTTCTTTTAGGAGGAGAAGCTCCTTTTCTATCTCTTTTTCGTCCGGTTTTTTTTCTATTTTTATTTTTCCGTCTTCTATGACGACTCTTTCGTTTATCTCTACGACCTCTTCGTATAGGAGAGGAGCTTTTTCTATTTTGAGGTTGAAAAGATCCTTTCTGTTTTGATAGCCTATTTTTAGTATGTCCCTAAAACCTTTCGTAACCAAAAGGGCGGTTTTCGCGCCTTTTCTCTCCAAAAGGGCGTTCGTGGCTACGGTGGTTCCCATTCTTATCCATTTGATGTATTTGGGATCTATCTTTCCGGGCTCTATTTTTATCGAAAATATTCTCTCCAAAATCCTTCGTATCCCCTCTCCCGGAGCGTCTTTGTAGTTTTTGGGATCTTTAGAGAGAAGCTTTTCTATATAGACTCTATTTTCGTAAACCGCATATATATCGGTAAAAGTTCCTCCTCTGTCGATTGAAAAAGAGACCATTTTTTCGCCTTTTCGTTCCTTTTTTATTTGGAATGATAGCAAATTTGCGAAGATGAGGGGGAATTAATATTAATGTATCATATTATATGTTATAATATGATATGATTTTAAGTTTTGCTTCAAAGGATACCCAAAATTTTTATAAAACCGGTAGAAGTAAGAAAGTTCCAAATTCTTTATGGAAAATAGCGTTAAGGAAATTGGACTATTTAAATGCCGCGGTTTCTATTGAAGATTTAAAAGTGCCTCCGGGAAATATGTTGGAAGCTTTAAAAGGAAATTATAAAGGAAAGTATTCTATAAGGATTAATAAACAGTATCGTATAGTATTTACTTTTAAAAATTCTAATGCTTATGATGTTGAAATCGTAGATTATCATTGAGAAAGGAATGAATATGATATCTTTAGATAGAGAACCGACTCATCCGGGAGAGGTTTTGAAGGAGGAGTTTTTGATACCTTTAAATATCACTCAAACTTCCTTGGCAAAGGCTTTGCATACCTCTTTTAGAGCGATAAACGAGCTTGTTAATTGCAAAAGAGGAATTACGCCGGAAATGGCTTTGAAACTTTCCAAATATTTTAATACTTCTCCCCAACTATGGTTGAATTTACAAAATCAATACGATTTGTATAAGATATCTATGAAAAAAAAGAAGGAGTTGGAACTTATAAAAAAAGGGGATTTCGAAGCGGCTTGAAAAAGAGAAAGAGTTTAAACTTTCTCTTTTAGAAATTTAACTATCTCCTCTTTTATCTTCTCTTTATCGACCACCGTTTTGTGGACCGTCTCTTTTTCGAAAAGTTTTCGAACGATTTTCGGAACTTTTAGGTTCAATCTTTTCGAAACTTCGGAAAGAGCCTCTTTATCGCCGTATTTTTCGTTGTCGCCGTTTAGAGCGTTTAACATCGTAGGAGCGAATTTCGTCCATTCCGCGGTGGAGCAGACGACGTATTTTAGATTTTTGTCTCCGAGCTCCTCGTAGGCTTTTATCGCCGTCGCGGTGTGAGGATCCATAACGTATCCTTCGTTTGCGAACTCTTTTATCGTTTTTTTGGCGAATTCGTCGTCGCAAAAGGTTGCATCGAAGTGCTCTCTTAACTTTTCAAGCTCCTCTTCGGATAGTTTGTAAAATCGTTTTTCGTTTAGCGACTCCATAAGCTCTTTCGTTCTTTCGGCTCCGAATAGATCGTACAACACTCTTTCCACGTTTGAGGATTTTAGGATGTCCATTGCCGGAGAAGTCGTATTTAGAAGCGTTCTCTCTCTTAGGTCGTATTCGCCTTTATTGATAAGGTCCGTTAGGATGTTGTTTCGATTTGACGCGATTAGGACTTTTTTTATCGGAACTCCCATCTTTTTTGCGTAATACGCTCCGAGGGCGTTTCCGAAATTTCCGCTTGGGACTATTATGTAAAAACTCTCTTTCTCTTTTATCTCTTTGTTTTTCAAAAGATCCAGATAGCTTTTTATATGATAGACGATTTGAAAGATGATTCTTCCGAAATTTACCGAATTCGCCGCGCTTAGTTTGATTTTATCCCTTTTTAGCTCCTCTTTGAAATCTTTCGAAGATAAGAGATTTTTAAGGGCGGTTTGGGCGTCGTCGAAATCCCCTTTTATTCCTATGACTTTGAGATTCTTTCCGTCGTTGGTTACCATTTGGAGTTTTTGTATGTCGCTCGTTCCGCCTTCCGGATATATGCAGCTTACGAGAACGTTTTCCTTGTTTTTGAAAGTTTCAAGCGTAGCCGGACCGGTATCTCCGCTCGTGGCGGCGAGGATCAGGTATCTCTCTTTTCTCTCTTTCGCAAGGCGGGAGAGTATGTGTCCGAAGGGTTGAAGAGCCATATCTTTAAACGCTCTTGTCGGTCCGTGGTATAGTTCCAAAACGAAAAGATCGTCCCTTACTTTTTTCAAAGGCACCGGGTCGTTCGGATCGTCGAACTTATCGTATAGATCCACGGCTTCTTTTAAAGTTTTCTCTTCTATGTCGATATCGAAAAGTTTCAATACCTTTAAAACAAGCTCCTTATAAGAGAGATTTTCGTACTCTTTTTCGAAATTTTCGGGAAGAAGGGGAATCTTTTCGGGAACGTAGAGACCTCCGAAACTCGCTCCCGGATTTAAAATGGCTTTTGAGAAGGTAACCTCTTTGGGGAAATTAGGATCGTGTCCTCTCGTTTCTGTAAACAGCATCTTTTTTTCCTTTAATCTTTTTTTATAACGGTTCCGATACCTTCGCTCGTGAATATCTCGAGTAAAAGCGAATGTTCTATTCTTCCGTCTATGATGTGGGCTTTTTCCACTCCGTTGTCTATCGCCTCCAAGCAGGCGTCCACTTTGGGAACCATTCCTCCCGCTATCGTTCCGTCCTCTTTTAAAAGCTCTATTTGGGTTTCGGTTAGGGTCGAGATGAGATTTCCCTCTTTATCCAAAACTCCCGGCGTATCGGTTAGAAAAATTATCTTTTTCGCTTTGAGGGCTTTTGCTATTTTGCTTGCGGCAAGATCGGCGTTTATGTTATATCCCGGATGTTTTACGTCGTCGCCGGCGGCTATCGGAGCGATGACGGGGATAAATTTTTCGTTTATCAGATTTATCAGAATTTTTTCGTCTATCTCGGTTATGACTCCCGTTAATCCGAACTTTTCGATGTCTTTCGCTCTCGCTCTTATGAAGTTTGCGTCTTTGCCGCTTATTCCTATCGATTTGGCTCCGTGGTGGTTTAATAAAGTCGTAATCTCTTTGTTGATTTTTCCGCTTAAAACCATCTCCACTATTTCCATAACCTTGTCGGTCGTGATTCTTTGTCCTTCGTGGAAAGAGGTTTGGATGTTGAGCCTATCTAACAGTTCGTTTATCTTTTTGCCTCCGCCGTGAACTATGACGGGTTTTATGCCTACAAGATACAAAAGGGAAATGTCTTGGGCGAACTTCTCTTTGAGAACGGCGTTTGTTTGAGCGGCTCCTCCGTATTTTATGACTACGATCGAGTCGTAAAACTGTTTTATGAAAGGGAGGGCGTCAAGAAGAATGCTTACGGTCTGAATCTTTTTTTGCAAGGTGAAAAATCCTTTTTTTGTGTGGAATTTTACGGAATTTTACCAAAATTGTTTATAAAATCGTCCACTTTTTCCAAAACTCTGTTTGCAATTTTCATCTCAAGTTCCAAAACGGAGAGCTCTATGCCGTATCCTTGCATCTTGACCGCGTCTTTTTGAGTGGTTAGGATTGATGAGGCTTTAAAGTCTTTAACCAGCTTCCGCAGTTCCTCCTTTTTGAAAAAGTAGTGGTCCGGAAAGTATATTTTTGCTTTGAGGGGAGGGAGAAAGGGATCGAGCCTTTGGGGTTTGGAGATGGCGGTTACGAGTATCATATCTTCGGTCGGATTTTTTATTTTCACTTCTCTTTGAAAATCCACTTTCTCTTTTAAAACCAAATTCGCGTATTTTTTGAAACTTTTAGGCTCTCTGTAAGGTCCGCTCGGAAGGCAGAAGCCGTTTTCGAACTCTTTGAAAGGTTCCAAAAGGATATCGAATTTCTCTATGTTCGATTTGCTAAATCCGTCGTCTAAAAATATCACTTCGCTTTTAAGCTCCAAGGCTTTTCTTATCGCTTTTTTCCTATCTTCGCTCACTATTACGGAGGCGTTTTTTAAGCTCTTTGCGTAAAGCATCGCTTCGTCTCCGCTCTTTTTAACGTCGGTTAATATCTTTCCCTTTTCGGAGACGACTATCAAACCTTTCGATTTTCTTTTGTAACCTCTTAGGATGACGGCGCTGTTTTCGTATCTCTTTGCCAAAGCTATGCAAAAGGGCGTTTTTCCGCTTCCTCCCACCGTTAAATTTCCTACGCTTATTATCGGAACTTCGAATTTTTCCGGTTCGGCTCTTTTTCTTTTTAGCGTTACCGCCGCGCAATAGAGAGCCGTTAAGGGCAGTAGGGAGTACGATAGAAGCTTTTGAAAAGGAGAGGGGGAGAAGAGATATCTCTCGCCCCAAAGAGTCAGTTTAGATCCACTTGTTTGCAATGTCCGCTACGTTTTCGCAGATATATTCTACCTCTTCGTCCGTTAGAGCCGAGTAGATCGGAAGAGATAATATTTGCTGATAGTTTGCGAGCGCGTTGGGGAAGTCGGAGACTCTTAGATTGTATTTGTGTTTGTAGTAGCTTAACAGATGCAAAGGGATAAAGTGAAGACCGGTGTAGATGCCTCTCTCTTTCAAAGCTCTCGCAAAGCCGTCTCTGTTTTTGTCTATTTTTATGATGAAAAGGTCGAAATTGTGTTCTCTTATCTTTTTGGGAAGCTCTATGTGAGGCAATCCCTGAAGTTTTTCGTAATATATGTTAGCTATCTCTTTTCTTCTTTTTATAAAATCGTCGTTTTTTTCAAGCTGAGCCGTGCAGAATGCCGCGTTAAGCTCGCTTATGTCGTATTTGCATCCTATATCTACCACGTCGTAAACGTATCCCAAGTTTCCGTATTTGTCCCATTTTTCGCTGACTATGGCGTGATTTTTAAGGAGTCTGGCTCTCTCTTCGAGCTCTTTGTTGTCCGTTACCATGATTCCGCCGTAGGCTACCGCGTTCATTCTTTGGGGATTGAAGCTAAATACGGTTATGTCGGCTTCGATAGAGCCTATTTTTTTGCCTTTGTAAACCGCTCCCATGGCGTATGAAGCGTCTTCTATCACTTTTACCTTATATTTTTGGGCGAGCTCGTATATTTCGTCGAGTTCCGCCGGCTGTCCCGCTATGTGAGATACGAATACGCCCTTTAATTTTTTATGTTTGTGTTTTATCAGCGCCTCTTCGAGTTTTTTGGGATCCATATTGAAATCGTCTTTATTTATATCTACGAAAATAGGTTCCGCATCGAAGTGTCTTATAACTTCCGCTACCGAAGGAAAGGCGTTTACGGAGCAGATCAGTTTATCTCCTCTTTTGAGATCCAAAGCGCACATCGCAAGATGTTTGGCGGCGGTTCCGTTGTTCGTAGATATCGCGTATTTGCATCCTATGTACTCTCTGAATCTGTTCTCAAGCAGTTCTACTTTTTGCTCCCCTTTTAGACTTAAAACCTCATCTATTAGAGATTTTTCCGTTTCGTTTATGTCCGGTTTAAAAAACGGAATTTCCATGATAATGTCTCCTTTATCTCTTGTTCGCTTTTTGAAAGGGACAAAAGGTCGAAAGTAAGAGTTATTTGCCCTTTTATCTTTAAAAGAAATTATATTCGAATAACTCTTAATAACTTCTTTTAATTTTAATGTTCTTTTTTAAGAAAACTTAATTAAAGTAAACTTTATTTTATTGAAGAAGAACAATAGTAAATAAAACTTATATTTCTTTTCTCAGAAAAAGTTAATAAATAAATATTTTTTTACTTATATTGAGGCAGTTTATCGGTTAAAATATGCTCCTCGAAAATAAGAATCGTAAACGAGCCTTTTAAAATTTTAATCTCGTCCAAAAAGCCTTTTACCTCTATCTCTCTTTTTCTTCCGTTTTGATACTTTTCGTAAGCTTCGAAAATTATCATGTCTTTGTTTTTTGCCGGACTTAGGAAGGTTATTTCGCTGCTTAGCAAAAAGGCGTAGGGATCGTTTACGCATGCAACCGCCGCGAAACTCGCCGCACAAAAGAGAAATCCCGAGTGTATCAATTCTTTGTCGTCGGCTATCATTTCGGTGGTGGTTTTTAGGGAGACCTTCGAATATCCGGGTTTTAGTTCGACTATTCTTCCGCAAAGTTCCCCGTTTATTCTGTTGTGGGTTCTTAAACCTTTTTTTTCGCCGTGGGAGAATATCTCCTCTCGTATCTCTTCAACGCTCTCTTCCATAAAAATCGCCTTTTTGAGTTTTTATTGGCAATTATCGGATTTAAAGAGGAGTTTTTTAGGGTTTAGGTCTTTATACTCAATGAGATTTTTATCGCACTCTTTGTGGTATAGGCCTTGAGCGTCGTAATACTCTTCGCAGTCGTTGTAATATTTTAAGTCTATTCCGCGGTCGTTAAAAAAGAGACAGCCGGTAAATAAAAATGGTATAATTAAAATTAATATTTTCATAGGTGAAATGGTATCCAAATCAATTTTAAAACGGATTTAGAAATGAGAGAAATTATAGAGATTTTTAAGGAGATAACGAAGATCCCCCGCTGCAGTTTTCATGCCGAAAAGATGAAAGAGTTCATAGTCAAAGAGGCCGAAAAGGCCGGTTGCGAAGTGAAGACGGATAAAAGCGGGAACGTTTCGGCCAAAAAAGGCTCTCCGAAAATATGTCTTCAATCCCATTACGACATGGTATGCATAGGGGACGCTCCGAATATAGAAGTTATTGAAAAAGAGGGAGTTTTAAAAGCTAAAAACGGCTCCTTGGGAGCGGATAACGGAATAGGCGTGGCCATGGCTCTTTATTTTTTGAGAAAATTCGACAATATCGAGGCTCTTTTCACTTCCGACGAAGAAGTGGGATTGATAGGAGCTGTGAATTTGGAGCTTAAAATAGAATCCGAAAATCTTTTGAATCTCGATAGCGAAGAAGAGGGGTATATATTTATAGGATGCGCCGGAGGCGTCGATATATACGGGGAGAAGAGGCTTGAGAGAGAGAGTCTGCCGCGAAATGAGAGCGTAAATCTTTATAGAGTGGAAGTTGAAGGGTTGCCGGGAGGCCACTCCGGAGTGGATATAGATAAGGATATTAAAAACGCCGTAAAGGAACTCTTTTTATATTTGAAAGATTTACGAAATGTAAAGATATTTGATGTGAAAGGGGGAGAAGCTTTAAACTCCATTCCCAAAAGCGCTTACGCTCTGGTTTCGTTCGAAGGGGAGTTTAAAGAGAGGGAAAATATAAAGGTTTCTAAAGTCTCGGAAAATCGCAGAGAATATATAAAGGATTCCGATGTTTTGATAAAGGCCGTTTGCTCTTTCGCTCAGGGAGTTAGAAGTTACGATAAGGAGTTTAAAATCCCTAAAACGAGTATCAATTTGGGCGAGATTTTTATCGAAGGGGATAAACTCAAACTCTCCTTTTTCGCAAGGTCTATGAATAATGAGGATTTAAAAAATATTAAAGAGGAGACGATCTGTTTTTTGAAGGCTTTCTCTTTTGAGACAAGAAGCGAACATGAGTTTCCGGCGTGGAAACCTCGGATAAACGATTTTAGTTTAAAAGTGAAAGAGGCGTTTGAGAGATATTTTGACAAAGTTGAATTCAAAGCGATTCATGCCGGTTTGGAGTGCGGGATCATTCAGGATAAGTTTCAAGGTTTGAAAACCGTCTCCGTAGGTCCCGATATCCGTTTTCCGCATTCCGAAAAGGAGGAGTGCGAAATAGAGTCGGTTTACAAAGTTTCCGAAGCGCTTGATTATTTGATAAAGGAGATGCAATGAGTTTGAAAAAGTCGATAGAGATACCTCTCGGGGAGAAGATGCCGGAATTTAGACTTAAAGACCCCAACGGAAAACTTTACGACAGCAAGGAGCTTATGGGCAAAAACGGACTTTTGATTTACGTAACTTGCAATCACTGCCCTTATGCTAAAGCCGTGTGGAAGAGGCTCGTATCTGCGGCGAATTTCGCTAAGAAACTCGACATAAACGCCGTTGCGATAAATCCGAACATTCATCCGAACTATCCCGAAGATTCTCCGGTTTATATGTTGGATGCGATAAAAAAATACAATATCACTTTTCCGTATCTCGTGGACGAAACTCAAGAGGTGGCTAAAGCTTTGAAGGCTCAATGCACTCCCGATATATATCTTTACGACGGAGAGGGGAGGCTCTATTATCACGGAAGGGTTGACGATAATTGGCAGGATGAAAACGAGGTTACGAAAGAGGAGTTGAAAGATGCGATAATGTCTCTTTTTAACAAAAAAGATCCGCCCGCCGTCCAATATCCTTCCATGGGATGTTCGATAAAGTGGAGGGATACGGTTTTGGGATAGGAATTTAAAATTTCCTCCAAAAATCCCTCACGAATATCAAAAAGAAGGTGTAGCACTCGAGTCTTCCTATTATCATGGAGACGGAGAGGACTATTTTATCGTACCAGCTGAAAAACGAGAAGTTATCCGCCGGTCCTATCTCTCCGAATCCCGGTCCTATGTTTCCGACCGTCGCCAAAGCCGCCGTTATCGAAGTTAGGGCGTCGAATCCTCTCATATAGAGGTAGAAGGAGGTAACGGTTACGGTTAAAAAATATAAAAACATAAATCCGAAAATGGAAAACAGAACCGACTCTTTTATTTTGTTTTTTTCGAAAAAGACCGTTATTACGGCGTTTGGATGGAGAGTTTTTTTCATTTCGGCGATTAGAACTTTGATGATGATAACGTATCTTATAACTTTCACTCCTCCGGCCGTAGAGCCGGCGTTCGCTCCGATAAGCATCGCTATCATGACTATGGCGGCCGCGGCGTTTCCCCAAGTTTCGTAATCCAAAGAAGCGAAACCCGTCGTCGTGAGTATGGACGAAATCGTAAAGAAAGAGTGTTTTAGGGATTCGTAAAAGTCCATATTGCTAAGATGCCAATGTATGAGAGTCAATATCAGCGATAGAAAAATCAATATAAATAGGTAGGAGGTTACCTCTTCGCTCTTATATCCGCTTGCGTCGTTGTAGTAGAGTTTCAAATGCGCCATGAAGTTGATTCCGGATACGGCCATAAAAAAGGTCGTGATCCAAATGATCGCGTCGTTATCCGCCCAAAAGCCTAAAGATGCGTTTTTGGTGGAGAATCCTCCGGTTGATATCGTAGAAAAGGCGTGGTTTACGGCGTCGAATTTGTCCATTCCCGCCATGTCCAATAAAAGAGCGTCCAAAAGCGTAAAAAAGAGGTATATTGTCCATAGTGTCATGGCGTTGTCTTTTATTTTGGGAGTTAGTTTTTGCATCTGAACTCCGGTCGATTCGGCTTTGAAAAGGCTCATGGAACCGGCCGGATTTATGATTGAAAAGAGTCCGACTCCCAAAACTATGATTCCCATACCTCCGAGCCAATGCATCAGACTTCTGTGAAAGAGAACCATTTTTGGAAGAGATTCTATATCGGTATAGATCGTAGCTCCCGTAGTGGTGAAACCGCTTATGGCTTCGAAAAAACCGTCTGCGAAACTTACTCCGGTAGTCAGAACGAGAGGAACCCCTCCGGCTACTCCCAAAAGGAACCAGATAAGATTTACGCTTAGTATGCTCTCTTTTATCATCAGATTCATTTTGTGTTTGTAAACGAAGAGAAACAAAATCAGATTCGTTAGGAATAAAAAAGAGACGAAAATGAGAAAAGGAGCGTAATTTTCGTCGTAAGCCCATCCTATTAAAACCGGCAGAAGCAAAAATAGAGAAAGCCACATCCCTATTACGGAGATAAATTTTATTATGCTTTTGTAGTCCATTTTATAGGTTGTATATCCAATTTTTTACTTTAGAATCTTCCTCTTTTACGCAAAAAACCACTATGACGTCTCCCTCTTTTATCTCCGTTTTTCCGTAGAAATATTCCGTTTTTTCGTCTCTTATCAAAAGAGTAAGGGAATTTTTTGAAGCGGGATAGGCTTTGATCGTTTTTCCTATGAGGGGAGATTCTTTAAATATTTTTCTTATGAAAATCACCCCTTTTCCTCCGCAAAACTCTTTTTTTCCTATAATGTAGTTGGATTCGATGTTTTCGAGAATGGAGAATATCGCGTTTGCCTTCACTCCTCTTACTACGACTATTCCGAGTCTGTGCATGAGATTGTAATATTCCAAATCGTTGTTTATGGAAATCACTTTTTTTATTCCTATCTCTTGCGCTTCGATGCATTTTACTATGTTATATTCGTCGTTTTCCGTAGTGGATATGAACAGTTCCGCGTTTTTAAGTCCCTCTTCGTTGAAAAATTTGTGAGAGCTGTAATGACTGTTTATCACCGTTACGTCTCCTTCCAATACTTCGGAGGCGTAATGGCACAATTTATCGTCTTTTTCTATCAATTTGATTTGTATATCCCTTTTTAACAGGGCTTTGGCTATCTCTATTCCCAGATCCGTCGCTCCGTATATTACGCCTCTTTTTATTTTTTCTATGTCGGTTTTGTCGAAAAGCTCGCATATTTTTTTGATTTCCTCTTCGTCCCCGAAGAAGTATATGAGATCTTTGTTTTTTATGACGTCGTTTTCTTCGAGTATGGAAAACTCTTTATCTCTCTCTTTCGCTACCGCTATGACGTTCGGAAATTCTTCGAGAAGCTTTTTGACGAAAAAACTCTTATCCTCTTCTATGTTGACTCTTACCGAAATGAGTTTGGCTTTGGTGTAGGAGAAGGTTTTTACGTTGTTGGCTTTCGGAAAATCCAAAAGAGAGTCTATTTTGGAAGTGGTTATCTCCAAAGGAAATATGGCCGTAGGCTCGCCGAGTTTTTGTAAAATTTTCGTTTTTTTGAAAAAATTGTTTTGAAGTCTTATTATCGTTTTGTTCGAGCGTATGTGCTCTTGAGATATGAAAAGGGATAGTATGTTGGCTTCGTCGGAGTTGGTTACCGCTATGAAAAGGTTGTTTTCTTTGTCGTTGAGTTTCAGATATGTTTCCGGATTTTCTATGTCTCCCTGAACGGGAAGAATGTCGAAATCGTTGGACATTCTGTTTAGAGCTTCTTCGTTTTTGTCTATAATCGTTACGTCGTGATGAACGCTTAAGACTTTCGCAAGGTTGTAGCCCACCTTGCCCGCCCCCGCAATGACTATTTTCAACTCTTTTCCTTTTGTATATGTTGGTTTGTGAAAAATTATACTCCTAAATTCTTTTATTCGGAATTTAAAAAAAAAACCACTTTTTTAATGTGGGGATCGATTTAGTTTATTTTCTTTTTCGCCTAAAGGTATAAAAAATTTTCCTTATAAGCCGAAATAGAAAATAAGAATATTCCAAAGGACGGATAGATGAAAAAAATTGTACCCGCATTAATAATATTTTTCGTTTATGAAGGCGGTTACGCTCTTAATTTAAACGGAAACAGGGTAATTTTTAAAACCGATGTTTCAAAGATTAAATTTTATAAGAAAAACGGGGATAAAAAAATTTCTAAACTTTTTCGCTTTAAAAAGCCTTTATCGAAAGAGAAAATAAAAGAATATTTTGAAGAAGGAATAGATTCGATAGAGTATGCCGGCGATCTTTCCTACTATTTTTACGGAAGCGAGAGAGCTATGGATAAGCTTCTTTTTAAAGAGATGAAACTCTCTCAAACGAACCGCACGGATAACTCTCTCGTCGGATACGCCGAGCTTACGCCTCTTTTGAAAGTTAAAAAAGAGCTTTTGTACGGAAAAGACCTCTCTTCTAAAGACGATCTGTTAATAAACGCCATATTTTTCGCTTTTATTGATAAAGAGACTATTTATGAGAAGTTTTCGGATCTGGATTTAGAGGTCGTGAAGGTGTATTCGGACGGCAAGTCTGCTTTGCTTAGAATATCTCCTTCGGATTTAAAAAAGTTTTTGAATTCCCCTTTAGTTAAATACGCTGAAGAAAATATCAATAAAATAAAAATAATAGAGCCTAAAAGGGATTTTCCGAAAAAACGAAACCTCGTTTCGGCAAATTTGATGCACGTAAACGAATTGTGGGAATATCCTTATATGCTAAACGGCGAAAATATGAAAGTCGGAATCGTTGACGGCGGTTTGATAAGGGATACTCACAGAGAATTTATGAAAAACGGCGTATCGAGAGTCGTTAGAAGAAACGTAAGAGGTATCAGCGCTCACGCCACTCACGTTGCGGGAACGATAGGAGCCGAGGGAATAAATCCTAAAGCCCACGGAATGGCGAATAAAAGCGAACTTTACAGCTACTATTTTAACGACGCCTATTTCTCCTCAGCCATTTTGAAGGCTTATTTGGAGGATGACGTCAAAATCTCCAACCACTCTTACGGTTATTCCGAAAGAACTCGTCTTGGAGAGTACGATTACGAAGCTTACGCCCAAGATAAAAACATATATTCTCATCCTACGATTTTGGAGTTTTTGGCCGCCGGAAACGATAGGGGAGCTACCGGTTACGGAGAGTACGGGATTACCAAAGGGCCTATAAATTCGAAAAACGTCTTTACGATCGGAGCGATTAGAAGCGATAAGAAACTTGCTTATTTTAGCAGTACCGGTCCGGTTATGGACGGAAGGGTGAAACCGGATTTGGTGGCTGACGGGTGGTCTTTGTACTCTTGCGGAGCGGATAGCGACAACTCTTATGTAAATATGTCCGGAACCTCCATGGCGACTCCGGGCGCTACCGGAGCGGCGGTTTTGGTGGCGGAAGCTTATAAAAAGGTTTCCGGAGAAGACATAAGGGCGGACATTTTAAAGGCCGTTTTATTTAACAGCGCGGAAGATTTGGGCAGAGAGGGGCCCGATTACGAATACGGATACGGTCTTATAAACGCTAAAAAAGCGGTCGATATCGTAAATACTTTAAACGGCTCTTCTCCTCTTTTGTATATCGATTCCGTAGCTTACGGGGAGGAGAAGAGTTTAACCTTTTATCTTGACGAGACTAAGGACGTAAAAATTACGATCAGCTGGATTGATCCGGCGGGAGATCCGAACAATCAGGAAAAAACTTTGGTAAACGATATCGATATTAAAGTCGTCGGAAACGGAAGGGTGTATTATCCTTATACTTTGGACAAAAATCATCCGGACTCTCCGGCGGTGAAAATTATGCCGAATCATACCGACAATAGCGAACAGATAGAGATAAAAAATCTTCCCAAAGGAAAATACGCGCTGATAATTAAAGGAACTTTGATAACGACCGACAAGCAGGATTTTGCGATAGCTTCCAGCGTTCCTTTGCTTTCGGAGGTTTTTTCCGTGATGGAGAGAGAACCTAACGAGGTGGATTTTAAAGAGGTTGCGATCGGCGAGAAGAGCGGATACGAGAAGATAACCGTAAAAAACGCCGGCTTTAAAGATTTGACCGTTTACAATATAGACCTTTCGGATAAGGAGAATTTCGGAATAAGTTTTGATGTGCCAAACGGCTGTCCGAGCAGTTTTCCCTTTATCCTATCTCCTTCGAAAGAGTGCGATTTTGGAGTTTACGCCGAACCTTCGAGAGAGGGAACGATAAGATCGACACTCGAGATTTTAAACGATTCTTCCAACGATTCTCAAGCGAGTGTGAAGCTGAAGGTGGAGGGAAAAGACTCGTCCGCGAAATTGGAGCTTTTTCACGAAGTGAGGTTCGATTTCGATAAAGAAAGCGATATTTTGGACAAAAAAAGCGGATGGTTTATAGAAGACGGATTTTTAAGATCCAAAGACATAGACGATACTCAAAAAACCGACTACTCTTTTAAGATGAAAGTGGCTAAAGGAGGAGAGATACTTTTCGGTTACGACATATCTTCGGAGTTGGATTATGATTATTTTAAATTTTACATAAACGGTTCGCAAGAGTATTCCGATAGCGGCATTAAAAGCCGGATAACCTATTTTAAGAGTTTGCCGAAAGAGGGAGAGTACGAATTTAAATGGGAGTACGTGAAGGATTTTGAAGTGAGTTTGGGGAAAGACGCTCTTTTGATAGATTACATAGATATTAAAAGGGCGCTTTTTGACTCTTGGAAATTCGAGGATACGGAAGCGGGCAAAAGCTCCTCGTGGAAAATTTTGTCGGTTTATAATGCCGGTTCTTCAAAAATGGAAGTTTACGATATCTTTTTGAAAAACGGCGCCGCTTTTAAGCTTGATCTCTCAAAGGGAGAAAAACCGTGCAACGGAAAGAATTTTAAATTGGACAAAGACGAATATTGTACTTTCGGAATATCTTTTTCTCCCAAAAAAGAGGGAGAGTATGAAACCTTTTTGGAAATAAAATCCAACGACAAAAGCTACTTGAAAGAGTATCCGATAAAGGGCAAAGGAGTCAAGTCGTCTCAAAATAAAACGAACAAGTATCTCTCTTTTGCGGCTTTTATATATAAAGTGATTTTCGATACCGACTCTTTAAGCGTAACCGAAAGCGTGAATGATCTTAAAAAAAGGCTGGAAAACGGAGAGAGCGTTTTTAGCGTAGTAAAGAGTCTTTTGGAGTCTTCGGAGTTTAAAAGTCTCTCCCTAAGCGACGAGGAGTACGTTAAGATGCTTTTTTCTCTCGCTAAAGAGAGCGACGAATCTCTTTATAGGAAATATCTTTCCGATCTGAAAGCTAAAAGGATAACGCGAAAGCTTTTAAGGGACGACGTCCTTTTAAAAGACGCATCTTGGATATCTCTTTGCAAAGAGTACGATGCGCTTCCGGCCTCAAACGAGGATATGGTGGAGGGATTTATAGAGAGATTTTATAACTACTCTTTAAACAGGGAAAGCGATAAAGGCGGACTTTCGTATTGGAAAAAAGCTCTTTTAAACGGAGAAAAAAATGCCGTAGAGATAGGCGTATATTTCTTTCTCTCGCCGGAATTCAAAAGCAAAGGGGTTGAAGATAGGGATATGATCGTCTCTCTTTACAGAACCTTCCTAAACAGGGAGCCAGATAGCGGAGGATTGGAATATTGGGTTAACAGAGTGAAAAACGGATTGGGGAAAAAGGATTTGATAAAGGGATTTGCTTATTCGAAAGAGTTTGAAAAAATAGCCTCCGAATACGGAGTGAATGCCCACTGACGGGAGAGGGTTTCCCCTCTCTTAAAGAGTTATTTGATATTTTTGGACGAGGGCTTTAAATTCCGGAGATTGAAGAAATTTATCCACAATCTCTTCTCTCGTATATTTTCCGCTCGCAAGAAGAGACGTCCAATATCTCAATCCCTCCTCTTCGGCTTCTCTTGCGAGTATGGCTCTGTATGCGGTTTTTACGAACTCTTCGTCGCTTATATTTTTCTCTTTGAACTCTTTTGAATCGAAAAAGCCTTTTACAAGTTGCGAAGCCGTAACTCTTTTTTGCAAAAGAGCCTCTTTCCACTCCTCTTTTCCTTGAGGATCCGACTTTCTGTTTAAAATTAGCAGATAAAGTCTTTCCAAAAAGGCTTCGAGCTGGTCTTCTATCGAGTAGTTGGTAACGTTGCATTTGTCGCAAAATTGCGCGAACTCTTCGGAAAACGCGAATTCGTATATGATAATCTCTTTGGAAACTCCTTCGTTTAGTTTGTTCAGCCAATATTCGTAACCGCTTCTATCCGGTTCTCTTCCCAAAATGGTTCTGTAGGCTTTTTCCACGAACTCTTTGTCCGATAATTTTTTTCTTTTTAATTCGTCGCTTTCAAAGAAATATTCCACCACGTCGGTTGCGCTCATTCCGTTTTTCAATCCCTCTATCCAATATCTTTTTCCTTCGATATCCGGTTTTCTCTCGAGGATGTTAAAGTAGCAGTTGTTTATGAAAACTTCCGAGTTGTCGGAGAAGGCGGTATTTGAGGAGGAGTCGTTGAAAAGTTTTATATTATCGAGCATAACGTCTCCTCTTACCAAAAAGAGTCTAAACGATACGACTTTGTCGTTCGGATATGCTTTTTGAAGGGCGTTTTGAAAGTTTATTTCGATTTTGTGCCATTTTCCGTCCGTTACGTCTCCCAAAGAGAGCCATACGTATTCTCCTTTTTGATTGTTGTAGTGAAATTTATTAAAGCCGCTCGGTTCGTAAGTTAGATATACGTTGTTTTTCGATACGGTTTTGACCGCTAAGAAGATCGTAAAATAGCTTTTCGTTTTTATCTCGAAAGAGATGTTTTTAAATTTCGTTTCGTTAAAAAGTTCGTTTAATTTAAAACCTATTCCGTTTTCTTCGTTTGTGGTATGGTTTATAAAGCGGGAGTCGGAAAGCTTGATGACTCTGCTTTTTTTCTCCGGATCATAGACGTTTTCTATCTTTCCGTATCCCCAGGGAATATGATCGTAAATCCCCCATTTGTCGGTGTTGTTTTCTTGAGCGTCTTCGAGAATTTTAGTTTCCGTCGTGTAAACGGGAGCAGGGGAGGATTTTTCGGTTTTCGCTTCCGTTTGTATGAAAGGAGAGTCTCCTTTTTCGTTGTAAGCTTTTATCGTATAGGTATAAAGCGTGTCTTCTTTAAGCCCGGTGTCGGTAAAACTCTCTATGTTGGGATTCGTTACGTGTATAAGTTTTCCGTCTCTAAATATTTTAAATCCCATTTCGTTATCGGAGTTGTCTATCCATGAAAGTTTTATTCTGTGTTCGTCTATGGCCGTAGCTTTTAGGTTGGAGGGGGGAAGGGGAACGGAAAGTTCGTCGGTGGCGTTGTTGTCGTTATCCGTATCGCTTTCTTCGTTCTCCTCTTTAGAAGGATTTTTATCGTTTAGGTAGATGGAAGATGCTATGGCGTAATCTTGAGAGTCGGTTATTATTTGATATCCTTTTACGAAGAGTTTGTAAATGCCGGGAGAAGCGTTTTTTATGACTATCTGCTCGGTATTGTCTATCCTGTTGAATCCGTTTGCCGTAGCCAAATTTTGAGGATTGTTTTTGTCTAAAGAGAAAGGATAATATACTTTTCCGTCCTTTTCTATCCATATGTCTATGTCGTTGACGAGAGTTTTATCTTGGTTGTTAACGTCTCCTTCGGGATCTATCCAGTTTATCGTAACTTTGATATCTTGCGTTTTATCGTTTTGAATGTAAAACTTTTGAATTTCGTCTTGAGTTACCGTTCCCGTTTTCAAAAGAGGTTCGTCTAAAGAGAGCGTTTTTAAAACCAAAAGAGCCTCAAACGGCGCTATGTTTCCGAATCCGAATTCGTAATCGGGTCCTTCTCTTCCTCCGTCTTTTGCGGTGTTTATTAAAAGAGCTTTTAAAATATCCTCTCTTATGCCCTCTTTTCCGGTTAATCTTTTATATTCTTCAAGCAGTAGCGCCGCCGCGCCCATGGCTCTTGCGGTTGCCGAAGAGGTTCCTCCTCCGTCCTTGTAGGCCGTATCGCTTTCTATGCTCGTAGATAGCAATCTTCCGTTGCCGGGAGCGGCGGCCGTGAGATCGGGTTTGATTCTGCCGTCGTTAACCGGACCGGTGTTGCTATAATATTTGATTATTTTTCCGTCATCGACCGACAGTCCGAAAGTGAAAACGTTTTTGGCGTTTGTCGGACCTCTCATCATTCCCCAATTGGGATATTCCGGATTCGTTCTGTCGTTTCCTCCGGCCATGAAAACGTTTAAAGTGGGATTCATTCTAACGGCTTTGTCGAGGCTGCTCGCTTCTTCATCATATACTCCGGAATATGCCGGATCCTGATAAAGATAGGCGTGGTGGGAGAGGGTGATTCCTTTGTCGAAAAAAGCCTTTAAAACGGCTCTTGTGTAGCTTATTTCAGGAGCGTAATAGTCGTAAATCGTCGATTTGGGAGCTCCTCCTTTGCTATCTTCGTTTACTCCTTTCGCCGCTATCGTTCCCGCGATATGCGTTGCGTGAAAACTTAGATCTCTATCCTGCTCTCCTTCTATTATTACTCTGCTTTCTCCGCCTTCTTGGAACTCTTGGTGGGTTTTTCTTACTTTTCCCCAATCCACGAGGGCTATTTTGACTCCTTCGCCCGTAAGATTATAGGGAGGTTCCCACATTTTGGAAACGCCCATCAGCCGATAGGCGGCTAAGTTGGTGGTGTTTTCGAGAGTATCCTCTCTTTTGTTTTTCAGCTCTCTTTTTTTTAAATAGAAAGGGGAGTTGAAGCTTATGGGAGGTTTTTTTTCTTCTATGCGCCATATTTGAGGGATTTTCGAAAGTTTTTCTATCTCTTCGTAAGATATTTTTATTTGCGTTTCGTTTTCGTTATGTTTTATAATCTCTACGCTTTCAATGTCTTTTAGAAGGTTTTCAATCTCTTTAAGATCCGTTTCGTAAAAAGTTATTACATTTAATATATATTTTCCGTTTTCGTCGATTGCGTAATCGTTTGTTTCTTTTTTTAAAATTCGTTGAGATATTTTGTATATCGGAAGGAAAGGAGCGAACTTGGTTCCTTTTTCGAAAGAGAGTTTTTTAAAGAGCTCTCTTTTTGCTAAAAAATAGTACGCAAGATCTCCCGCGTATTTTATCGTTTTGACTCCCATTTTTATATATTTGTTTTTTTCTTCTTTTTTTAAAGGTTTTTTGAATTTCACGAGGACGGTTTCGTAGCTTGAATCTAAGTTATTCAATTTGATAAAATCGTAAAACTCAACTTTATTGCCGTTTAAAGTAAGAGAAAAAAGCAAAGAGGGCGTTAAGAGTAAGAAAAAATTTAAGAAAAATGTTTTATATACTTTCATTTTTTATCCTTTTGGCGGAAATAAATTATTTGTTTCGATTAATGATGATATATAAAACGAACTTAATAAAATATAAAATATTTGCATTTTTTAAGAAAATAGTACGAAAAAATTACTTTTTTCGTTTCAGATAGCTTTATCGTATAACAAATTTTTAATAAAACGGTTACCGGTATGCACAAATAAACTGTTTCTTGAAAATTAACTTTATAGGGGTTGAATTTTTTAAGAAGTATGTGTTATAATTTTCGTATTGTGAAAATTTATACAAAGGAGTTAACGATGAATTTCACAAAATTAAGTTTAGCTGCAATCATGGCTCTCGGGCTTTCAAGCGCCGCAATGGCTGATGTGGACGTACAATTCGGTGGGCAAGCCGTACTTTACTATCAAACCATAAACAAAGATAGCGCCAATATCGATCTGTTCGATAAAGCCGGAGCTAAAGGAAACGTAGGTTTACAAATCAAATCTAAAGCCGATCTCGGAAACGGATTTAGCGCGGGCGTAACTGCTAACGTTATCGGAACTGCCGGTTTGGAAGGAAACCTCGTTAACGGCGTAATGCAATACGCTCAAGACAGCAACGGAGATCTCGGCGGATATTGGATAGCCGAAGCTTATGTTGCTAAAACAGTTGCCAATACTACATTGAAAATCGGTCGCCAATACTTGAACACTCCTCTTGCATTCAGCGAGGGATGGAACGTATTTAAAAACAGCTTCGAGTCAGCCGTATTGTTGAATAAAGACATTCCTGACACCACTCTCGTTTTGGCTATGGTTAACAAAGCCAACCATAACGGACTCGGTGCCGAGATGAGTACTTTCAGCGCTGTTAACCCTGCGGGCGGAAGCGACAATGCGGTTTACGCTTTGGGACTTATCAATAACAGCATCGCTAACTTGACTGCCGATATCTGGGCATATAACTTGACAAGTCTCGCTACTGCGGTATGGGGAGACCTTAACTATAAAGTTGACGGACTCGGAGTTCCTTTGACTATCGCCGCTCAAGGAGCGAACATCAATCCTTCAGACGGAAATTTGGAAGATACTACTATGTGGGGAGTTAAACTTGCCACAAACGTTCAAGGATGGGGACTTAGCGCCGCATATAATGACGTAGATGACGGTTCTATTCCCGTTCAAAACGTAGGCGGAGTTAAAACTAAACTATTCGTACAACAAATCTTGAACCAAACTTCAATCAAACAAGACGCATCTACATGGCAACTTAAAGTCGTAACTCCTGAGTTCTACGGAGCTAAATTGATCGCTCAATACGCTTCTACCGATGCGGGAGATCTTAACCCTGTAGGTGCCGATAACGATCTTGACGAGTTGGATCTTATCGTTAAAACTAAAGTTCTCGGAACAAATCTATTGGTTGCTTACGTAACTAAAGATTACGAGAACGACGATATGGATATGGATCTATTCAGGGTTGTCGCAAGATATAACTTCTAATTGCGAAACGACTCTTTTTAGGCGTTTGCGGGAGTTTTCCCGCAAACGTTTTTTTTATTACTCTAATCTCTCTTTTGCTTCTTTTTCAATCTTCTATTAAAAGGCTTTTTGATGTTAAAAAAACTATCTATCTATTTTTTATGCGCCGTTTCGATTTTTGCCGTCGAAGTCGTTATTATGCCGGACGGGAGAAGCGTTATTTTAAATAAAGACGGCTCTTGGGAAGAGGTTACTTTGGCTAAGATGGGGGATAAAACCGTAGCTTTGAAAAAAGACGGCACTTGGGTCGTTGTCGATAAAGAGGTGGCCGCGTTGAAGCCTAAAGTAAAAGAGGAGGTTTCGGAGGTAAAGAAGGCGAAAGCTTCAGCTTCTAAAAAGGATGATCTTAAGGGATTTGCTAAAAATATTTTAGGTACTTGGAGAAGTTCCGACGGAAAAAGAGAGTATGTTTTTACTAAAGACCATAGAATGAAATTGATAAAAGATTCGGATGTGGTAGAAGACTATTTTACTCTCGTAAGCGCGGATAAAGATAAGAGGATTATTAGAATAGGAATAGGAAAGAGATTTAAAATGGGTCCCTTTTCTATGGGCGGTAAAATAATCAAATTTAAACTCTCTCCGGACTTAAATACTCTATACGATTTAAGCGAAGTGGAAGAGACTTATCAAGATGTCAAATTAAAGAGGGTAAAATAAAAAAGAAGAGTTTCAACGAAAAAGTTTGGGAGAGTTTGAGATTTATCCCGAAAGGCAAAGTTACCACTTATAAAGAGATTGCCGAATTTCTCGGAACCAAAGCTTATAGGGCCGTTGGAGTCGCTCTTTCGAAAAATCCTTACGCTCCCGAATTTCCTTGTCATAGAGTGGTTAAAAGCAACGGCGAGATAGGAGGATTTAGCGCGGGAGGCGGCGTTTCGGCCAAAATCGAACTTTTAAAAGAGGAGGGAGTTGAAGTGAAGGATGGTAAAGTGGCGGATTTTGAAAATCGTTTCTTTTCGTTTAAGGATTTAAAGAGTAAATCCTAAGAAGGATTTACAAGGCGTATGATTTGCTGTCGGCCATCTCTTTTTCGAGCTCTTTTATAAGTTCGTGCTGTCTATTGGATATGTATGCCGATAGTTTCGATTTTTGGACGGTATTTGGTATTATGTTGAAAACCACTTGATTTCCCAATATTTTGTAAATTTTTCCTTTCACGACTATCACGCTCTCTTTATTGCCGAAAGGGAGGGAGAATTTTAAATCAAACTCGATATTGTCTATATTTATGGAGCTTATTTTTTCGAGTTTTGCAAGCTGTGTCGCAAGCAGTATGGAATTGATTGAAAGATCTACTATGATTCCCTCAAAAAGCTGTTTTCCGGCGTATCCTACTTGAGCTATTACGGTTTTGTGCGGTTTGACCCTTATGTCCTCTCTATCTACCGGAGAGCTGTCTAAAAATTCGAGATTATAAAGATATAAAAGGGAATTTGAAAAATCTATTTTGAAAATATCGGCTTTTAAGATGTCCGGCAATAGATTGTGTTCTAAATAGATTGACTTCTCTCTTTTGTAAAAAGAGAGTTTTTGGGGATTTATTTTTATTTGCAATAGATCTTTTTGAAAGTTTTGAATCGTAGCTTTCTCTACCAAAGGAATGTTCTTAAAAAAGTTGTGTAATTTTATATGCGGGTCTTTTTTGAAAATTTTGGACAAAATCGCCGTTTTATCTTTTTCCGCTAAAAAGTCGAAATCTTTCGTTCCGTAAAATATCTCCTCCTCTTTTGAGTTTTTTAGAAGCAGAAAATATCTATCGAGTCTTTCGAGAAGAGAAAAAAGAGTGTCTTCGTAATCTACCGAAGTTAGCGATATTCCTTTTATTTTTGCCGAATATTTTATTTTCAAACTGAAGATCAGTTTTTTCATCATTTTAACGGCGGTATGAATGCGTACGTTTTTTAAAAATATTATGTATGTGTCGTCTTTATCTGTTAGTATCGGATTGTAATCTATAAAAGCGTGGATAAACGCTATTACGTCTTTGAATTTCTCCTTGTCGTTATCCGGTCGATACTCTATTCTCGCTATGCAAAGCGGGATGGAATGCTCTTTGGAAAAAACCATCTGCGATTCTATAATCGCTTCGTTTACAAGTTCGGTTACGGCTTCGTTCATCTCTTTCTCTTTAGATAAAATTTGATTGTTTTTATCTATTTCGGAATTTTTGTAGAAAACTTTAGGTTTTAAGGTTTTATCCAATCTATGAGATTATGCATAACTCCGATGATTGAGGGAGAGACGTTTTTGATTTTTTTATTAACTACGGTTATGGAGTTTGGAATATACAAAAAGAGATAGGGATTGTCCTCTACGATAAGTTTGAAAATCTCTTTGTAAATGCGGGAGAGTTTCTCTCTATCTATCGTTTTTTCCGCTTCTTTTATGAGTTTGTCCACCTTTTCGTTGTGGTAATGGATGAAATTGAATCCTCCCTTTTTATCGCTCTCTCCGTGCCATATGCTGTAAGCGTCCGGCATAAGTCCCAAACTCCAGCCCAAAACTATCGCTTCGAATTTTCTC
>CAZPVZ010000006.1:0-3544 GCA_964590185.1 uncultured Campylobacterales bacterium | reverse complement strand
TCCCTCTTTTTTGGCAAGTTCTATTATGTCCGTCAAATAATACTCTTTTTGTTTGTTGTCGTTCGATAGACGGGGAAGAAATTTTTCCAAAAGCTCTCTTTTTATAAGATAGACTCCGGCGTTTACCGTCTTTATCTTTTTCTCTTCTTCGGTAGCGTCTTTTTCTTCGACGATTTTGACGACCTCTTTATTTTCTATGACCACTCTTCCGTAGCCGCTCGGGTTGGGAAGCTCTATCACGCTCATAACGATATCGGCTTCTATTTCCTGAAAATTTTTCAGCTCTTGCGCTTCCACGAGAGGCATGTCCGCGTTTAGAATAAGAACTTTTTCGTTTTTCGGACGGCAATTCATAACCGCTCCGCCGGTTCCGGGATAGTTTTCGAGGTCTTGCATAACTATTTCTATATCTTCAAAGTATTTTTTTATCTCCTCTTTTATTAATTCCGCTTGATGATATAACACGACCTCTATGTCGTTTGTTAGTTTTTTGGCCTCTCTTATGGAGTAATAGATCATCGGATATCCCGCTATTTTGTGTAAAACTTTGGGGAGATTCGATTTCATCCTCGTGCCTTTTCCGGCCGCCAATATAATAATGGAAAGTGACATAAATGTAGCCTCCGTCGATTTTAAATATTTTTCTTAAATATTATCGAAATTTTCCCATAAAAGTTGATAAAAGAGTAAATAAAATTTATTTTACCAGTAGAGTATAAAATTTTAACAATCTCAGCCGATATAGAAGTAGAGTCAATTATTTTTAAACTACTTTAAAAAAATTTAAAGGGAAAGAGTAAGATGGATTTAGGAAGCGTTATAGGACTCGTATTGACTCTTGCTTTGCTTTTCGGTTCCATGGCAATGGGTGTCGGTATAGGTCCTTATATAGATATTCCGTCCATTTTGATAGTTTTCGGAGGAACGATAGGCGTTTTGCTGATAGCCTTCAAAATGGAGCAGATGAAAAATTTCGTCAAGATTTTTATGGTGGCCATAAAGCCTACTCAATACGATCTCAAAGAGCTTATAAAAAAGATGGTTGAGTACTCTACGACGGCGAGGAAAGACGGAATTTTGGCTCTCGAATCGAGCGCCAATAACGAAGAGAACGAGTTTTTGAAAAAGGGTCTTTCCATGGCGGTTGACGGAAACGAGCCCGATACTATAAGAGAGCTTTTGGAGATAGAGATGGAGCAAACGAGCGAGAGGCATAAGGCCAACGCTCAGATTTTCGGGCAACTTGGAGGATTCGCCGGAGCGATGGGAATGATCGGAACGCTGATAGGGCTTGTGGCCATGCTTTTGAATATGTCCGATCCTTCGGCTATCGGTCCTTCGATGGCGGTCGCTCTTTTGACGACCATGTACGGGGCGATGCTCGGAAACATAGTCGGAGGTCCCATAGAAAATATCTTAAACATTAGAGATGCGGACGAGCTTTTGGCCAAAACTTTGATACTTGAAGGGATTATGGCCATACAAGCGGGAGACAATCCGCGCTCTTTGGAAGCTAAGCTTTTATCTTTCTTGCCTCCGAGCGAGAGAGAGAGCCAATTTGACAAATAGGATGAATGATGGCTAAGAAGTGTAAATGCGATTGTCCCAAATGTCTGCCCGAATGGCTGGCGGCGTTTGGGGATTTGATGTCTTTGCTTTTGTGTTTTTTCGTTTTGCTTCTATCCATGTCAACCATGGATGCCAAAAAAGTTCAAGAGGCCATAGGTTCTCTCGCCGGAGCTTTGAGCGTTTTGGAGGGAGGAACCAAAACGGAAATAAGCAGGGAGCGGCAGCAGATAACCACTCCCATGCAAAAGCAGGACGAAACGGCTCAGAAGATAAAGACGCTAAATAGGACGGTTATAGAAGTAAACGAGATGATAAAGACTTCCGGCGGACCGGAGGCGGTTTTGGAAGAGGGAGAGGACGGTTTTATGATAAGACTTCCGGCTTCTTTGCTTTTTGAGAAGGGAAAAGCCGAGATTACTAATGACGACGCGATACTTTTTTTAAAGAGGATCGCGCTCATTATCAAAAAACTTCCAAACGATCTCTCCTTGCACGTTATAGGTCATACCGACGACAGACCGCCTCAAAAGGGAAGCGGATTTAAGGATAACTGGGAGCTTTCTACCGCAAGGGCGGTAAGCGTCGTAAAAGAGCTTATAAAAGACGGAGTCAATCCCAAAAGGCTCACCGCTTGCGGAAGAGCCGAATTCGATCCGATAGCCACCAATAAAACGGAGGCCGGAAGGGCTAAAAACAGAAGAGTGGAGCTTTATTTCTTTTCAACCGAAAAAGATAGCAAAGACGAGGCTAAAAAGAGTATTTTGGATCGGGTAGAAGCGAAATAGCTTCTACCTGAAAAATTTTTGCATGGATTTGAACCATAGTTTGAAAACGGAGCTGTTTCCCAAAAGATAGTCTATGTATTCGTCGTAGGTCAGGTTTTTCTCTTTTAAAAACTCTTTCAGATAGTTTGAAGAGGATTCTATACCGCCTTTTTTCTCCAATTCCAAAAGTTTTCTATAAAGAGGTATTATCTTCTCCACGGCTTTTTTCGGAGGAGATTTTCTAAAGGCGTAAAAACCGGTTATGCGTCCTAATTTGTTTTTTTCTATTTCGAAATCGGTCAGCACCCAGTAGTATCTTCCGTCCTTTGCCAAATTTTTTACTATGGCGTATATGTTTTCTCCTTTCAATATCCTCTCCCAAAGGAGTCTGAAAATGATTTTTGGCATGTCGGGATGGCGAACTATGTTGTGATTTGCACCTACCAACTCCTCTTTGGAATAACCGGAAATTTCTATGAAATAATCGTTTGCATATGTTATGAAACCTCTCTTATCCGTTTTGCTCATGATGTATTTATGCTCTTCGAGAGGTATCTCCTCGTCCACTATTATCCGTTTTTTACTTCTTGCCGAAACTACCGACATGATGATTCCTTTTTAGAGATTTTTCGAAAATATTTGAAAGTTCTTATCTAAATCGTCTTTTTCGTAAAAAAATTGTAATGATAAAAAGATGCGATATGTTATACTTTCCGTAAAAATTTCTATTTAAGGAAACCGATATGAACGAAAGGATAGCTCAAATTGTAAAAGAGATGGAAAATTTGCGGGAGGAACTTAAAAAAGAGATAAAAAAGGAGGAGGAAAAGCTTCATTATCGAATGAAAGACGGGCGAGTGTTTTTCGACGAGGAGGTCGTAAGCAAACATAAGGAAGAGTTGATATCTTTGGTCGAATATGTAAAAAAAGCTAAACTATTGTATGTTTTAACGGCTCCTTTTATTTATATGATGATTATTCCGGCTCTTGTTTTGGACGTTTTCGTAACGATTTATCACGAGATAAATTTCAGAGTCTATAAAATTCCTTTGGTAAAGAGAAGCGATTATATAGTGTTTGATAGACAATATTTGAGTTATTTGAATGTTTTGGAGAAGATTAACTGTCTTTATTGCAGTTATTTTAACGGTCTTATAGCTTACGTTGCGGAAATAGCAGCGAGAACGGAACAGTTTTGGTGTCCGATAAAA
>CAZPVZ010000005.1:0-13613 GCA_964590185.1 uncultured Campylobacterales bacterium | reverse complement strand
TAACGAGCTCTTTTTGCCCTCCGACGTCGCTTCCGACAACCGCCGCTCCGCAAGCCATCGCTTCATAAATGGAAAGCGCTATTCCCTCCCACTCCGAGGAGAGAAAAAATATGTCGCAAGATTTCATAAGCCTGTTAACTTCCTTGTTGGAAACGGCTCCGAGCAGAGTTACGACATCCTCTAATTTATAATCTTTTACATAATTTTTAAGCCATTCGAAATCCTCTCCGTCCCCGGCGACTACGGCTTTGAATTTTAGTTTTCTATTTTTTAAAAGCTTTATCGTTTTTATAAAAACCCGAGGCTTTTTTTGGGCACATATTCTCGCGGCGTAGAAAATAAACGGCGTATCCTCTCCTATGGAGTACTCTTTCCTAACCTCTCTTCTTACCTTGCTATCGGGCTTCCACTTTCGAATATCGACATTTATATAGCATCTTCTGATCCTGTCTCCGTCAGCTCCATTTTTTATCATCCACTCTTTCAGATGGTCGGAAGTAACGCCGTTTAAATCGAGATAGGGCTGATACTCGACTCCCTTTTTCGGATATCCTCCGTCCCCCCACTTCTCTTGCTCCATATGGTTATAATCCACATAGGCTCTATCCGGCTGATAAGCTTTTAAAAAAGGGAGTATCGCATACCCGAACTCGCTATTTGAGATCATAATCACGTCAAAATCTCTCGAATCGATAAGATATAGCAAAAATCGGGGATAATCCCTCTTATCGAGAAAATTGTGCAGAAAAAAGATATCGGGAGTCAAAGCCGAGAACTCTTTTTGCCATCTGTTTGAAGAGATATAAGTCGTAACGACGGTTATCTCGTAACCTCTTTTTTTCATCTGATCGATAAAATTGAGATTAAAATTATCGGCGCCCCCCATCTCAAGCCAAGGCACTATCATCAAAATTCTCTTCTTCTCTTTTTTTAAAAGATTGATTTTCGGATATTCGAGAGAAAAGTCTTTATCGCTTTTTTCAACCTCCGGGAATTTTTTAAAAAGAGAGGGATATTTTTTCCTCGCTTCCTTTTTAAAATTTTTCATTCCCTGATCCGACCATTCGCTCCATTTGTCGCTATGAGTCTCTCTTCTTCTATACCAATCCATAAACTCGGGAATCATTCCTCCCCAAAGCCCCTTATCGGCGCAATTTAGCCAAAAATCCCAATCCTCGAAACCTCCTTTTCTATTTTCGTCGAAACCTCCCGTTTTTTCGAAAACCTCTCTTTTGATCATAGCCGTAGCGGTTACGAGATTCTCCTCAAGAAACTTCTCTCTTTCGTTAAAACCCCTCTTCCAAAGATAGTTTTGACTTCCGAATCCGACCGTATATCCCTTTACGAAAGCAAACTCCTCATGAGTATATAAAAACCAAAACCACTTCTCTATCGCCAACGGTTCCAAAAGATCGTCGCTGTCGATAAAAACCACGTATCGGCTCTTTGCGTTTTTAAAGCCGGTATTTCTCGAAGCGCTAAGCCCCATATTTTTAGGATGGTCTATAACCCTTATCCTCGGATCCCTCTTCCTAAACTCGTCTAAAATCTTCAAAGAGTTTTCGTCGGTGCTCGCATCGTTTATTATAAGCCACTCCCACTGTTGGAAAGATTGATTCTCTATCGATTTTGCGGTTTCGTAAAAAACCTCTCCGGTATTGTAAAAAGGAGTCACTATCGTAACGAAAGCTTGAGAGTTCGCATCTTTGAGCTTATAAAGATAAAAAGGCCTCTTCTCGCTAACCGGAGTATTTTCAAAATCAAACCCGTTCATTTCGCTCATTCGACACCTTTTATATATTTATCAATTTCAGTTTTAAAAGAGCTTTTATGTATCTATTGTTCCTAAGCTCTCTAATCTTTCTTTCATATTCCGAAACATTCTCTTTAAGCCTCTCTATCTCGCCGTCTTTTTCACTCAAACTCTCTTCAAGCCAATCTTTGCCCTTTTGCAAAACTTCCGTCCACTCTTTCAACTCCTCAAAGGAGTTTTTATACTTCTCTATCTCCCCTTCAAGCTCTTTTTCCCTCTTTTTGTAGTTTTCAACCTGCCCCTCAAGCCACTTTTTGGAATCCTCAAGCTCCTTAACCCATTTTTCATACTCTCTTATCCCGTTTAAAAGCTTCTCGTTCTCCTTCTCGAAAGAACCTCTTTGCTCCTCAAGCCACCTCTTATCTCTCTCAAGCTGTAAAATCCACTCTTTTTGCTTCTTAATATCGCTTAAAAGCTTTCTGTTTTCCTCTTCGAAACTTTTATATTGTTTCTCTATCCATCTCTTGCTAACGTCAAGCTCGTCAAGCCACTCTTTTAAAGACTGAAAACTTTTCCACGCCTCGTACAGATATTCTTGTTTTTTTACCTCTTGGGAGAGGTCGTATTTTGAAAATTTATCGTAAAAAGGGAAAGTGTATCTAAAACTATTTTCATACTCGTATCTTCTTAAATCTCTCTTCCCTTTCAAAGCCTCTCTCAGTTTTTCATCCCATTTCTCTCTTACCTTATCCCACTCTCTCAAACTCTCTTCATCGACGCTTAAAGTATCCAAAAACCTATCGAAACTCTCCTCTTTTATATTCAAAGCCTCTCTTTTTTGAGAGTAGTAGTCGTTTTTCGAGAAAATAAAAACGGGCATTTTGCAAACTTTAGCGAACATCGCAAGATGATAAGAAGAGGTTATCATAAAAGCGTTTTTGGGAATTTCGATAGAGTCGTATTTCATAGCCCAAGAGGAGAAATCAAGTATAAAAGCCTCTTTAAACTCATCCTCCATAGTCTGAACGGCGTTTAAAGTATCCCTGACTATATCCACTTTCAAATCGTTATAGGCAACTACGAAATAGACTCTTATATCTTTAAATCTCTCTCTAATCTTTTTCAAAACGCTTTTATAATCCAAAAACGCCTTTTTCACATCTTCAACGGCATAATAGCTCAGATTCAAATGAATCAAAACGCTTTTTCTCTTATCTTCGAAAAAAGAGACCCTGCTTTTTAAAACCTTCAGCTCATCATAGGCATCGTCGAAAGAATATTCAAGATTTAGTATTTTTCCTTTTAAGATCTCGAAAGATTTTCTATCTCTGCATCCGAATATCAAAGGAGGATATTTCTTGAAAAAACTCTCTATTTTATCCGAAACCTCTTCATCCACCTGCTGACCGCTTACGGTAAATTTTTTAACGCCGAAATAGTTTATAACCGATTCGGCAAGATTCAAACATCCGTCTATCCAATATCTATTTAAAAAGCCTCCTCCGTAAATGTGAAAATTTTCCACAAAACATTTTTTTACGAGCTTAAGCCCGTAATCTCTCATATCGTAACTTACCGTCGAGTAAAACACGATATCAGAAACGCCCAAATCTTCGTAAAGAGACTCTATATAGTCCCTATCCTCTATCGCCTCGACGTCGCATAAAACGATCGGAGAAAATCCCTCGCTTTTATAAAAAGATACGGCTTTCTTCAACTGCAAAATATCGCCGAAATTCTTATATCCGACGAAACTTCCCTCCAAAAGAACGAATCTCTCTCCCTCGAAAGAGTCTCTTTCGCTATAAAAGAAGTATTTGTTATGTCTTCCCTCAAAAACCTCTCCGATAGCTTCGTAAACTCTCTTTTGCGGATAGAGTGCGGTATGATTTAAAACTATCTTATTTTTCAAAAATCTATCTTTTTTTTTCGCCTCCGTAAACATACTCTCTTTTTTCACGCGATAGAAAAACAGAGGCTCTTTCACGAAATGAAACTTATATCCTCTCTCGTAACAGCTTATCCAAAATTCCCAATCCTCATATCCTCCGTCCATATTGAGCTTATATCCGCCGACCTCTCTCCAGACGCTTTTTTTATAAAGTCCGCAATAACTCAACCAATTTTCATACGGAAGAAGGAAAAGATTGCTATCGGATATAGAAAACAAAGTATCGTTTTCCCCGAAGTTTTGAGTATCCGCTATGACGATATCGGCTCCGCTTTCCTTAAAACCTCTCAAATACTTTAAAAGAGCATCCTCCCTTAACTTATCGTCCGCATCAAGCGGCAAAATAAGGTCGCTGCCGGACTCCTCTATTCCCCTGTTTCTCGCGCAAGAAAGTCCGCAATTTTTTTGATTTAGGATTTTTATATCAAGATCTTTATATCTATCTTTGAGCTCTTTTACGATTTCCAAAGAGTTATCGGTACTGCCGTCGTTTACGACTATAACTTCAAAATCCCTAAAACTCTGCTTAGCAAGACTCTCTATGTTCTCCTCTATGAAATCGGCTTGATTGTAAAGGGGAATAACTATCGAAATTTCGGGCATAAAAGTCCTTCAAAATTTTATTCGTTTAAGTATAAGCTCCAATCGAATGAAAAAAGATTTATTTATTAAAATGTGAAATTATAGCATATTTTATGAAGCGAAAAGGCGGAGAAAAAAAGAGTTTATTTCTCCAATCTCTTTAAAAGATTGTCGGCTATCTCCCTATAATATTTTTTTATCTCCTCGTCGGCTAAAGCCGCCGGAAGTTTCCCGCTATCGCAAAACTCCCTTATCTCCATCGACAAAGGTATCTTTCCCAAAATCTCCACGCCGTATCTTTCGCTAAGCTTCTTAGCTCCCCCTTTGCCGAAGATATGATAAACCCTTTTCGTATCGGGAGCTACAAAATAACTCATATTTTCTATAATTCCCCCTATCGGAACCCTCGTTTCCCGAAACATTCTTATTGCCCTGCTTACGTCGTCGCAAGCTACCGTTTGAGGAGTCGTTACCAAAACGGAAGCGGTTATGGGAAGCTCTTGAGCCATCGTAAGCTGAACGTCCCCCGTTCCGGGAGGCATATCTATAATCAAAAAATCAAGCTCTCCCCAATCCACGTCCTCGAGAAACTGTATCAAAGCGGAAACGGCGACCGAACTTCTCCAAACCAGAGGCGTATCGTCGCTCGGCGTCGTCAAAGCCACGCTCATTATCTTTATCCCGAAATTTTCGCTCGGAACGATTTTATCTTTCTCGTTCCATCTCAATCTCTCGTTTTCTATTCCGAACATTCTCGGAATGTTGGGACCGTAAACGTCCGCGTCCAAAAGCCCGACCTTATAGCCTTTCTGAGCCAAAGCCACGCTTAAGTTGGCGCTTACCGTGCTCTTGCCGACTCCCCCTTTGCCGCTCGTTACCGCTATTACTCTTTTTGCGTAAGGAGCTCTGTTATTGGGATTGAAAGTCGTTCCGTAATGAATCGATCTCTTTTTCGAAGCTCCCTTGGAAAGAATTTCGATATTTTCAAAATCGTTTTTAAAAAGCTCCTTTATCTCCCTCTCGATCTCTTCAAACGCGCTTTTATTCATGACGGATAAAACTATCTTCAAAAACCCTTTTTCGCTTTCTATCCCGTCAACGACCTTAAGCTCTACTATATCTTTATCGAGTTTCGGATATTTAACGCTTTTTAATCTCTCTAAAATCTCTTTTTTATTCATAAGGATTTCCCCTAAGCTCTCTTAACAAAAGTCCCTTCGTTGCGTTAGCCTTTCTTATCCATCCGTTTATAACGGAAGACGCAAACGGATAGCTTTCGAGATAGGAAGAAAACTTCGCTACATTTTCGTCTATCAATTTTATAAACTCTAAAACAACTTCTCCGTATTTGCCTCTCTTTTTCGCCTCTATAAAAAGCTCCTGCAATATAATCGATCTCTTTTTATAAGGAAGTTCTATCCCGACGCTTTCGCCTATTTTCACGATATCTTTGTGAGACAAATAAAAACCGCTGAAAAAAACCGCCAAAAGCTGTTTTTCCAACACGCTTCCTTTAGGCTCGAACTCTTTTTTCTTCAACTCTTCTCCCCCTTTAACTTTCTAATGCGAATCTCCGCCGCTTTGGCGACGTCCTTGTCGTTATCGTTTAACAGTTTCTTCAAAATCTCCTCGGTAGAAGAGGGATTTTCGGCGACTCTCAATCTGACCATTTTATCCTCGTCTTCGGCTAAAAGAGAAAGATACTTTACGGGAGTCGAAGGATTTCCGGACAATCCGTCTCTTACTATCTTCTCATCCTCGAAAAATTTCTCCAAGCACTCAACGGGCGTATCGGGATTCGTAGCGCATAAGGCTCTAACGAGATTAACGGGATCTTTGCAAAGCTCTTTCAATACCGAAACCGGAGTGAAAGGATTTTTGGCAACCGCCCATCTCGCGCTCATATCTTCGGAAGCGGCGAGTTTTTTTAGAAGTTTTATCATCAATTCGTCCGCTTTTTCGCCTCTTTCGTAAACGGAGGTTCTCATGGAAAGATTCATAGCGACCGCTCCGTCGATCTCCCCGCCGAATTTCTCGTAAATCTCAAACACTTCCTTCAACGAAAGCCCCTTATCTCGAAGTTTTTCAAAGGCTTCTTCCTTAGTCATGAACGTATCCTTTTATTTATTGGAGGTGCTATTATAGATTATATTTTCTTATATATCCTTTAGCTTTTCGAAAAATTCCAAATATAAATAAATATTATTTTTATGTTTTATTAAGATATAAAAAAATATAATTGTATTCATCTTTTTTTTATAAAAAAAAATAATAGCATAAAAGGAGAGGTTATGAGAAAGCGGATAAAAACTTATCTGTTGTCCGTCTTGCTTGCGTCAGGGCTTTACGCCTCCGACATAAAACCCGACGACATACTCATATCGGCGGAAGAAGCCGTTAAACTGATAGGGAAACCCGGAGTTATGTTCGTAACGGGAGATACGGAAGACGTTTATAAACTCGGTCATATCAAAGGATCCACCGAAATGTACGCTCACCATCTTCACCATAGCGACATTACGGGAAAAATGCATTGCGCGCCTTTGTTTATGTGTCCCAAAGAGGCGGAAAAATATATAGGAGAGCACGGTATAGACAACGATACTTTGGTTATAGCGTATGACGATTTCAAAGGTCCCAACGCAACCGGAGTATATATGTTTTTTAAAAGCTTCGGACACGACAAAGTCAAAATCCTAAACGGCGGAAGAGCCGCCATTATGGCGATAGATCCTCAGCAAAAAATCTACGACGAACTCAAAAAGAAGTATAGAGCGCTAAAAAAAGCCAAAGCGCCGAAAGAGGAGATAGAAAAAATCAAAAAACAGATGAAGGAGCAGGAGAAAAAACTGCTCGTAGTTAAAGGGGAAGAGCACATAAAACCAAAAAAATATCATATAGACCCCGAAAAAATCAACTACGACATCATAGCCGGAAAAGAGGAGATCTACAAAGCGGTAAAAGATATCCTAAAAAACGGAGACAAATCGAAATACGTAATCATAGATACAAGAAGCATGATAGAGATCATCGGTCAAAGAAAGATGGATCACGTAGCCAGAGGAGGTCACATACCGGGAGCCAAATTCATAGAGTGGAAACAGATCACGGATTTTAAAAACAAACTCTCTTTCCCGAAAAACTTGGAAAAACTTAGAAAACTATTCGAATCCCAAGGAGTCACTCCCGACAAAACCGTTTACGCCTATTGTCAAGTCGGAGCGGGAAGAGGATCGGACATAATCACCGCTTTGAAACTTTTGGGATATAAAAACGCAAAAGTTTACACCGGAAGCTGGGACGAGTGGGGCAACGATATGAATTTACCGATAAGGAGATGACGGAGATGAAAAGAAGAGACTTTTTGAAAATTTCGGCGGCAACCGCCACTTTGGTAGCTGGAGAAGCGCATCTTTTCGCCAAAACTAAAGTTATGAGAGTCGAAAACGGCAAACACGACTATCCCAACACCACCTATACCGAAGAGATGTATAGAAACGAATTTGCTTTCACCTACGGCAAGAAAGAGGAGCACGGATTTGCTTATCACTGCGTCAACTGCCAAGGAAACTGCTCTTGGGAAGTTTGGTCCAACAACGGTATAGTAACGAGAGAGAACCAATCGGCGAGATATCCGAGAATCAACGCCAAAATACCGGATTTTAACCCGAGAGGCTGCAACAAGGGAGTTCAACACTCTCAAGTAATGTACGAAAAAGACAGAATCCTCTATCCGATGAAGAGAGTCGGAAAAAGAGGAGAGGGAAAATGGAAAAGAATCTCTTGGGACGAGGCGGCTACGGAAGTGGCTCAAAAGATTTGGGACGTTATGACCGATCCGAATAAAGGACCGGATAAATTGATGGTACACGCGGGAACCGGACTTTTGACGGAAGGAAGAAGAGGAGCGCCTCTTAGATTTTCCACTCAGCTTGGAGCCGTCAGAATCTATCCGGCATCCTATTTGGGAGATATGTTCTCCGGAGCGGCGGTAGCTTACGGAGAGGGAAACGTAGGATGCACCTATGATTTTATGTACACGGTGGATACTGCGATATTTTGGGGAGGAAACCCTTCCGTTTCGAGAATTCCGGACGCTCATTTCGTTTGGGAAGGAAAATACAACGGAGCGAAAGTCATAGTCATAACTCCAGAATTTAACGCGTCGGCAAAAAGTGCGGATCTATGGATACCGGTCAAAGCGGGAAGCGACAACATACTCGCTATGAGCGTAATCCACGAAATATTAAAAAACAAATGGTATAAACCGGGATTTATGAAAATTTTTACCGACCTTCCTTTCCTCGTTAGAAAAGATAATTTAAAGCTTCTTAGAAGAAGCGACATGGAGCACGCAAAAGACGAACACGAACACGAAAAATTCGAAGAGCAATTTTACAGCTACAATCTGAAAACGAAAAAACCGGTTTTAATGCCGGGAACCGAAGGAAGCGACAACAAATCCCTAAGACTCGAAGAACTCGGCATAGATCCGGCGCTTGAAGGAGAGTGGGAAGTAACTCTTCACGACGGCAAAAAGGTAAAAGTTACCACGGTTTTCGAGATGCTCAAAAAAAGCGCGGAAAAATTCTCTCCGGAAGCGACGCAAAAAGATACGGGAGTCCATCCGGATACGGTCAGAATGCTTGCCAAAGAGATCGCCCTTCCTAAAGTCGTGGAGATAACCACCGGTTTTAGTCTCAATAAATACTTCAACGGTCTAATGACGATCTGGAACATCGCGTCCATTTGCGGACTTACCGGAAGATTGGGACCTTACGGCGGATTGAATACCGAAAACGAATTTAACTTAAGCGGTTTGGGAGAGCTTTCGGGATTCGGAGGAAAATATAAACCGAGATTCGGATCCGGATTCGTAGGAGAGTTCGTTTTCGGAGACGGGCTTGAGACTTTCGATAAATATTTCAGCGACGAAGACGTTAAAAGAGCCCAAAACGGTATGAGCAAAAAAGAGTATATGCAAATTATCGAAACGATGCTAAAAGAGGGAGAAAACGGCAAAAAGCAAGGAGTTAAACCCTGGTGGTTGCCGGAAGTGGCCGTAATCGTAGCCGACTCCAAATTTAGAAGAAACAAAGGAAGCAAATATAGAGAAGCTTTTCTTAAGAAGATGAAATATTTTGCCTATATAGATTATAAAATGTCCGACGTTGCGGTTTATGCGGATATCCTTCTACCGGCAAAAAGCCACTACGAAGTTTGGGATATAAGAACGAGTCCGGGATATCATAGATTTACGAATCTCGCTCAGCCTCCGGCGAATCTGAAACCGATCGGAGAGGCGATGGACGAGTGGAGCATGTTCGCTTTGATAGCCAAAAAAATAGAAGAGATAGCGAACAAACCGGAAAACAAAGCGAAAGCGAAAGTGAAAGACAGAAAAGATCTCGCAAGAGAAGGTTACAGAGATCTTGCGAATTTCTACAAAGAGTACACCAACACCGACGAAGAGAGCGAATCTCAAATGGAACCGTATCTCGGAACCGATAAAAAAGCGGTCGAAGCGGCTCTCGAAAAATGCGAACAGTACGAACCTTGGACGATAGAAAAGATGTATAAAACGGGAGGATTTTTACAGCTTAACGAAAAAGCGGCGAAACTATCTCCTTTATATGCGGACAGACCGTACAACTCCGGAGAATACGTTCTTTACAAATTCGAAAGGTTCGAAACTCTAAGCGGAAGACAAACATTTTATGTAGATCACCCGCTATACATAAAACTCGGAGCGATGACGAATACGGGCATGAAGGGAATAAGACCCGATTCGAAAAAATATCCGTTCGTTATGATGACTCCGCACGCAAGGTGGTCCATCCACTCCAACTGGAAAAACAGCAGAACGCTTCTTAGACTCCAAAGAGGAAAACCTTACGTTCAAATCAATAGAGAAGTGGCGAAAATAAAAGGAATCAAAGACGGAGACGAGATAAGAATCTACAACAATCTCGGAGAATTCTACGCAATGGCGAAAGTCAGCTCCTCTTGTCCTCCCGACGGATTGGTAATGGAGCACGGATGGGAACCTTATATGTATAGAAACAAAAAAGGTCACAACGAAGTTGTTCCGACATCTTTAAATCTTTTGGAAATGGCCGACGGATGGGGACACCTAAAATTCGGAGGTCTTTGGGACGGTAACCAATACGCTTACGACGGCGCAGTAAATTTCGAAAAAGCAAGCAGGGGGTAACGGATGTCAAAAAGACAATTAGCAATGGTAATGGATCTAAACAAATGTATCGGCTGTCAAACTTGTACCGTTGCTTGTAAAACACAATGGACAAATAGAAACGGTAGAGAGTATATGTACTGGAACAACGTCGAAACCTATCCCGGAACGGGCTATCCGAAAAATTGGATGGAACTTGGAGGAGGATTCGACGCGGCGGGCGACCTTCAGCCCGGCATCGTTCCTTCGATAGAGAGCGATTACGGAGTTCCTTGGGATTATAACTACGAAGAGTTGGCGAAAGGAGAGGAATTTAAACCCAATATCGAACCGACTTGGGGACCTAACTGGGACGAGGACGAAGGAGCCGGCAATTTCCCTAACGACAACTACTTTTTCTACATCCCGAGAATCTGCAACCACTGCACGAACCCGGGATGTCTTAGCGCATGCCCGAGAGACGCGATATTTAAAAGAGAAGAGGACGGCGTAGTATTGGTGGATCTGGATAGATGTCAAGGCTATAGATACTGTATAGCCGGCTGTCCTTACAAAAAAATCTATTTCAACCCGAAAATAAGCAAATCGGAAAAATGCATCTTATGCTTTCCGAGAATAGAAAAAGGTCTTCCTCCCGCATGCGCCCAACAGTGCGTCGGAAGAATAAGATTTGTCGGATTTTTGGACGACGAGGAGGGACAAGTATATAAACTCGTTCACAAATACAAAGTCGCCCTTCCTTTAAGAGCCGATTACGGAACTCAACCTAACGTATATTACGTTCCTCCGACCGAGGCTCCTCCGAAATTCGACGAAAACGGAAAAGTTATAGAGGGAAGCAACAGAATCCCCATCGAAGAGCTTGAAAAGCTGTTCGGAAAAGAGGTACATCAAGCCATAAAAACTCTTAAAGAGGAGAAAGAAAAAAGAAAGAAAACCGGAAAAAGCGAACTTATGGACATCCTAATCGCTTACAGACATCAAGATATGTTCAGACTCGATACGGGCTACTATCAAGAGATAGCCAAACAGAAAAATATGAAGCTATCACCGGTAGATCATAGATATCAAGCGGGTAAACATACCAAAAAAATATCTCATTTCAAGGCGGTGCACTCATGAAAAAGATAATAAATACTGCTTTATCGATCTCTTTATTGGTATCTTCGGCTCTTTTAGCCGATACGATAACGGCTAAAAAAATCTCCGGCTCGTTAGAGAAGATATCTCCCACATCCAACGTCTGGAAAGGAGTTAAAGGAGCGACCGTCATACTATATCCGCAAACTACGATATCCTTTAACGACAAAAAGGCTTTAGAGCTGAATAAAAACGCAAAAGCGAAAAAAGCGGAAGTGAAAGCCGTATATAACGGTAAAAGAATAGCCTTTTTAATCAAATGGCCGGACGGAACGAAAACGATTCAAAAAGGCTACGAAAGCACCTCTTACGCAGACGGTTTCGCGGTACAGTTTACGAATATAACCGACCCCGCAAAGCTCCCTTATATAGGAATGGGAAACGAGGGGAGAGAGGTCGTCATCCATCTGCAAAAAGCGGTCGAGAAATTTTACGAACCTAACGGAAACAAAAACGTAGCCATGCAGGTAAACGTTCATAACACCTACAATTTCGGAAAAGATGTAAAAAAATTCGAAGAGAATGTTGACAAGCTCGCAAACAGAGATTACGACAAAGTCTTCGTAAGCGAAGGTTTCAGGTCTATGACGGAAATAAAAGGAGAAAAACTAAACTCTTTTGCGGATATGAAATATACCGGCAAAGGCTGGAGCGGAGTCGTTTCAAGAGAGATGAAAGACGACTATCTTAACCTAAACGGCAAAAAAGCCGTAGCGGTGGCTTTCGCCGTATGGGACGGCGAAAAACTAAACAGAGACGGACTTAAACTCCTATCTTCTTGGCAGCCGGTGATTTTGGAAAAAGGAGGGGAGGAGTTTGCGAAAGCCGTTTTGGAAAAGGTAAAGGGAGATATTAAAAACGGCGAAAAGATAGCCAAAGACAACTGCTCCTCCTGCCACAACTACAAAAAGGAACAAAACGCCATACCTTATATGGCTCCGAATCTCTCCAACATCGGAGGATACAGCACTGCGGCTTATCTAAGAGAATCCATCTTGGACCCTTCCGCCGTAGTCGTTCCGGGCTACAACAGAAACGCCCACAAAAATTTCGAATGGTACACGGTTGACGACAAAGGCAACAGAATCTCAACCATGCCTCCATTTTCCCATCTTGACAAAAAAGCTCAAGACGATTTGATAGCCTTTTTACAAACCTTAAAAGCGGAGGTTGAAAAATGAAAAAGATTAACCTATTTTTAGCCTCCCTTCTTTTAACCTCTCTCTCTTTCGCGCAAGAAGTTACGAAGAAGGGATTTTTAACCACCAAATGGTGCGCCGATAACGGTTACTTTACCGATTGCAGACTCGAAAGCGTGGTATGCGGAGAAGGAGAATGTTTCAAACACTGGAATTTCGGCGATAAAATGAAAGAAGAGCTCGTTTTGTACGTTCACGACGATCTAAAATCGTACAAAATCAAACTCGACGGAATTCCGAGACACGAACTCGACGAAGCCATCAACAGAAACGAAGTCTCGTTTACCGGCGAATTAAAGGGAGATACGATAATAGCGAAAGATTACAAAGCTCCCCCTCCTCCTAAAAAATCCTTCTTTAAAGGATGTCTATAATCTCGACGGTTCCTCCGTCGGGAGCCATATCTTTTTAGCCTCTTTTTGTTATAATAAATTGAAAAAGCTTTTTTATCTTATGAGGCTCAGACCGAAATTTTATAAAAAATTGAGCCGACTAACGAAAAAGGTTTAAAAAATAGTTTTTTTAAGTTTAAATTAAGTAAAATGATATTTAAGTTTCGTTTAATGTTTATACGAAACTTAAAGTGCCGATTTTTCGGGCTTTTATTTTTTAAAGGCAGCTGAAAATGACGATGAAAGCAAACTTTAAGTTTAGAGGCGTTACAATACGAATACCGAAATTTAGGTTCTTTGACTTACCGTTGTTGCCATTACGACAATGACCCGATTTTCAGGGGATTGAGACTTGTTAAACCAGAAGTTCGAAGTGTTGAACTTCTGGTCTAATTACGACAAT
>CAZPVZ010000004.1:0-2559 GCA_964590185.1 uncultured Campylobacterales bacterium | reverse complement strand
ATAATGAGTCGGGTTCGTAACTACGACGTCCGCCGAAGGGACCTCCTGCATCATCCTCTTTTTGGCTATCTCCATCTGAAGTTTTCTGATTCTGGCTTTTATCTGCGGATCTCCCTCCATCTGTTTCATCTCGTCTTTTATCTCTTGTTTGCTCATTCTAAGGCTTTTAAAATATTGAAAACGAACAATCAAAAGATCAACCAAAGCAAATATCATAAACAAAAGAAGTAAAACGGCTATTAATAATATAGCCTTATCCCTAAGCCATATAAGCTGATTTTTATACTCGAATAAAACCACACTCGGAAGCTCTTTTACAAAATCGAGTAAAAAATAAAAAGCGACGGAGAAAACGATAGCCACTTTTAAAACTATCTTAATTCCTTCTATCAACTTTTTTACGGAAAAAAGATTTTTAAGTCCGTTTATCGGATTGATTTTATTTAAATTGGGAATAAGAGGTTTAGTGGTAAAAATAAAACCGAATTGCATAACCGCCGCTAAAATTCCTCCTATCGCCGTAACTATGGCAATAGGAAGAACCGTCATGGCAATCTCTTTGAAAGCCTCCATAGCAAAAGTTATAACGCTTTGTTTAGTTATCTCTTCTCCTATAAAAGAGACATAATATATATAAATACCTCTAAGTCTTTCAAAAATAAAAGAGAAAAAAAAGATTGTCATTACCACCGCAAACGTCAACGTCAAAAAACTGTTAACGTCCATACTGCGGGGAACGTTCCCCTCCTTTTTGGCATCTTCGATCCGTTTGGGGGTGGGTTCTTCGGTTTTCTCCAGATCGTCGGGCATAAAACTACTCTTCTATCCTCATCGAAAAATCGAGCCAAACCGCTCTGTGAATCAAACTTCCGCTACTTAAAGCATCAACTCCCGTTTTGGCATAAGCTTCTAAATTCTCTTTAACAATATTTCCGCTCGCTTCTATGAGAATATGAGGATATTTTTCGTTTCTTATCTCCACGACTCTTCTTATATCCGCCAAAGACATATTATCGCACATAATCAAATCGGCTCCGGCGTCCATAGCCCTCTCGGCCATCTCCACGCTTTCGCACTCTATCTCTATTTTTGCGGTATAGGGGATTTTCGATTTGGCTTTTTGAACGAAAGCTTTCAGATCCGTAATCGTAGCCAAATGGGTATCTTTCAGCATCAAACAATCGTCAAGACCGAGTCTGTGATTGTTTCCCCCTCCGCATCTGACGGCGTATTTTTCAAGGATTCTAAGTCCCGGACGAGTCTTTCTCGTATCGAGCATCTTAACGCCGTAAGGTTTGACTATCTGGACGTAGTGATAAGTGTTTGTCGCTATTCCGCTTGCGTGCATAAGAAAGTTCAAAATCACTCTCTCGTACATCAAAACTCTATCGACCTCTCCTCTGACATAACAGATTATATCTCCCGGTTTTAAGTGATCTCCGTCGTTTTTTAGAAACTCTATGTCTATATGCTCCATAAAAGAGAGCTCTTTTACGTAAATGACTCCGGCTAATATCCCCTCCTCTTTGGCTATCACTTTCGCCTGAACCTTTCTTTTGTCGCTAACTATCGAAAAGAGATCCCCTCTTCCTATATCCTCTAAAATCGCTTCTCTTATAAGCTCTTTTATTCTCATATCTCAAACATCCTTTCAAGAGCGATTTTAGCCCATTTTATCGTATTTTCGTCAACGTGAATCTCGTTGTGGAAAGTTCCCTCCTTTACGGACAAAAGAGTGTTGTAAAGATCCTGCAGGGTCGTTTCGTTCATCGTCGGACACTCCGGTTTCGTGGAAGAGAGAACGTAGGTGTTTTCCTTTCTCATTCTATGAACGAGATTATACTCCGTTCCGACGGCGACTTTCTGCTCTTTAGGAAGAGAATTTACATATTTTATAAGCTGACTCGTAGATCCGACGAAATCGGCTAAAGCGCAAACTTCCGGCTTGCATTCGGGATGAACGGCTATCTTTATTCCGGGATAGGCGTTCCTGTAAAACTCCACGTCCTCCACTTCGAAAAGTTGATGAACCGAGCAAAAACCGTTGTAACAAACTATCGGAGCCTCTCTCAGCTCCTCCTCTTCAGCCTCTCCGATAACGGCGGACTTAAGTCCCATCATATTGGCAACGTTTTGTCCCAAACATCTATCCGGAACGAAAAGTATCTTCTTGCCGCTTTCCAAAGCCTTCTCTATAATCTTTTTGGCGTTTGAGCTGGTGCAGACGTATCCTCCCATCTCCCCCACTCTCGCTTTAACGGCGGCGGAAGAGTTTATATAGGTGATTGGCAAAATATCCTCTTTTTTTATTCCCGACTCTTCCAAAATCTTTACGTTTTGATCGTAGTATTCCACATCTATCATTTTCGCCATCGAACAGCACGCGACTCTCGGCATAAAGACTCTCTTTTTAGGATCGAGTATCTTAACGCTCTCTCCCATAAAAGCCACTCCGCAGAAAATCAGATAAGGATTTTTATCCTCCGCGGCGATTTTGGCAAGCTGCAAACTATCGCCCGAGTGATCCGCCATATAAAAGACTTCGTCCTTTTGGTAAAA
>CAZPVZ010000003.1:0-2579 GCA_964590185.1 uncultured Campylobacterales bacterium | reverse complement strand
CGCATTCTCTCCCGCGATGGATCCGGCAAGAGTTCCTCCCATCGTAGCTAACGCGTTTCCGGCTCCTTTTCCGAACTGATGCCCTATCACGCCTCCTATAATGGCTCCGATTAGGTTTCCGACTCCTTTTCCTTCCACTTTAACCGGATCCATTCTCACTATCGTTCCGGTAAAAGCGGTATTTATGGCTCCGACTTCCCCTCGGCTGTAAATTTTTCCGCTACATCCGGTTAGAGAAAAAGAAACGCCGAATATCAGCGCAAAAAATAAGAGTAATTTTATCATATTTTTCATTTTAAACCTCCTTATTTTCCAAAAACTCTTTTATGTTATCGTAAATTCCTTTTACCAGTTTTCTCCTCGCTTCTACGCTCGTCCATGCTATATGGGGAGTTATCAACAAATTATCGCTATGAGAAATATGTAAAAGCGGATTGTCCTCTTCTATAGGCTCCTTTTCCAAAACGTCAAGCCCCGCTACGATTTTCCCCTCGTCCAAAACTTTGCTTAAAGCCTCTTCGTTCACTATGCCTCCCCTTCCGAGATTCAAAAGCACGGCTCCCTCTTTCAATAAGGAGAGTTCGTTAAAATCCAAGAGATTTCTCGTATCCTCGTTCAAAGGAGCGTGAATGGAGACGATATCGCTCGTTTTCAAAAGCTCTTCCAAAGAGAGCCTCTCATACTCGTTATTTTCGTTCTTCCCGCTCGTAGAGTAGTAAACCACTTCGCTTCCGAAACTTTTAGCTATCTTAGCCACCTCTTTTCCTATAGTTCCAAGTCCTATAATCCCCCACCTTTTTCCCTTTATCTCGAAAAACGGAATGTCCAAACAGGTAAAAATCCCGCTTTTGCTCCATGCTCCGCTTTTTACGTACATATCGTAATACCTAAGCCTCTCAAGCAGATAAAAAAGCATGGAGAAAGTATGCTGAACCACCGAATCGGTAGAGTAGCCTTTGACGTTTTTTACCTCTATTCCCTTCTTTTTCGCATACTCAAGATCTATATTGTTCATTCCGGTAGCCGCAACGCATATAAGCTCTAATTTTTCCGCCTCGTCCATAACGGCTTTATCTATAACCACCTTATTGGTTACGGCTATCTCCGCATCTTTTATGTGTTCGGCGACGTCGGAATATTCCGTATTGTCATAAACGATAACCTCGCCAAAATCCATAAACGCCTCTATGCTTACGTCCTCTCCGAGAGTAGCCCTATCCAAGAAAACTATCTTCATTCCTCTCCTTTAAGGGGATTTATCATTATTGTAAAACATTTTATTTTAATAAGGCTTAAAAAGTATAAACTTAAATTTTTAGTTATCTTTTGTTACAATTTCGTTAAAAAACGGAGATTTGAAAACTGAAGACGATTTTTAAAATCTTTTTTATAGTAATCTTTGCATACTCCTTTCTTTTTTCAAAAACCTCCAAAGAGGCGGACTTTTTAAGAAAAAACATATATCTGTCGATAGAGCCGTTAAAAGAGCCTCCTTATGAGAAAGACCGCTTTTTTATAACAGTCTCGATAAAAAACGATACGTCAAAAGAGATCTCTTCAAAAGAGAATTTCTTCCTCTCCTACCACATTTACGACGAAAAAAACGATCTGCTAAAATGGGACGGCGTCAGAACGCCCCTAAACGTTCCGCCGAAAAGCTCGAAAACGATTAAAATGAAGATAGAGCCTTTAAAAGCGGGCAGATATCTTCTCGTTATAGATATCGTAAAAGAGAGGGAGTTTTGGCTCTCTCTCGACAAAAAGTATCCGATTGCGGCGGAGAATTATTTCAAAGCTTATAAGCGGTGCGACGAAAAAAGCGGGAAAACCTGCTGGTTCATAAAGGGAGAAGAGGAGATAAACAAACTTAATCTTTTAGTTCAAAGAACCCTAAAACTAAACGAAAGATGCTTTAACGATCAGAATATATGCGGATTTTCGGCGGGAGACGGATATCCTCAAATATGGGTTAGAGACAACCATACCGCTTTAAAAAGCGCGAAATATTACTATAAAGAGAAGTTTTTCGAATGGATATTTTATTTTTTAAATCACTTAGACAAAAACGGACTCGTTTACGACTGGGTGGATAAAGAGGGCAAAACCGACAAAAACAGCGTAGAAAGCGATCAAGAGACGCTTCTTTCTCTCGGCTATTTCGAAATTTTAGAATTAAACGAGAAAAAATATGCCTCCTACTTTACCAAAATATCAAATCTTTTAAAAAGAGTTTGGAAAGCAAAAAAAGACGAAAAAAGCTCTCTTTTAACGAGCGCCTATACCATGGACTGGGGAGACGTTCAATACGCAAACGAAGACCCGATTCATCTGAACGAAAACTCTTATATCGTAACGGGAGCTTACGAAAATTTCCTATTTTATAAAGCCGTCTCAAAACTCATAAAGATATCCAAAGAGCTTAATATAAAAGATAAAAATATCGAATTTTTTAAAAAATTGAAAAAGACTTTGAAAAAAGAGATTTTAAAAAATTTTTGGAATCCTCAAAAAGGCTTTTTTATCTCCAACCGCCATATAACTCCCGTAAAAACTCCTTTCGACGAAAAAAACATTTTTCC
>CAZPVZ010000002.1:0-4712 GCA_964590185.1 uncultured Campylobacterales bacterium | reverse complement strand
TTGGTTATAGCCGTCATTTGGGCTTTCGTCATAGGCAGATCCACAAGAATCATAGTCGATACCAAACAGTATCTTCCTCTCTTTTTAATGCTTATTCCCGGAATGATTTTGATAATAACGATTATTAAATCTTCCATAGCGTTATCCTTGGGACTTGTCGGAGCTTTGTCGATAGTTAGATTTAGAACGCCGATTAAAGAGCCCGAAGAGCTTTTGTATATTTTTATCGCCATAGCGGTGGGATTGGGGCTGGGAGCCAATCAGGTTTTGGCTACCGTCATAGCGTTTGCGGTTATTTGCGCCGTAATGGTTCCGTATATGTTCGATAGAAAAAAAGAGCTTAGAGGAATATCGACTTTTGCGGATATAGTTTTGTTAAAAGAAGGGAATTCCGTAAATATTGATAGCGTAAAAAAGCTTCTTGATGAGAAGAGAGTCTCTTATAAGATAAAAAGGCTTTACGAAAACGACGAAAGAATCGAAGCTTTATTCGAATTTCCGAAATTTGACAGCAAACTTTTTGAAGAGATCTCTTTAAAACTTAAAGAGAGCGGTTTGAGGTACGAGATAGCTTTTTCCGATAATGCGAGGGTTATTACTTAAATTATGAAAATTTTCAAATTTCTTTTTCCTCTTTTTATCTCTTTGGCTCTTTTGTTTTTAGGATACTATCTTTATACCAATCCTAAAGAGATTCGCAAAGAGCTTCTATCGCTTCAGAAAAACGAGCATATCCCCGTTTTTGTTAAATCTTTCGTTTTAAATCTTTTTAGAGACTTGGATACTCTCGGTTTTTCCATAAAGAGGGAGAAGATTTCCAAAGAGAAGCTTCCGATACTCGAGATTTTTATGAGCAACGGAGCTTTACAAAAGATAGAGAAAAAGAGGCTTGAGACTTTAAATAAAAAAAGACCTATTTTGATAACCGACGATAACGATTGGGTGAAAGCCACCGTCATAGCCGATAACGGCAAAAAGAGGGAGAAGGTAAAAGTATATCTTCGCTTAAAGGGAGACTGGGGAGATCATTTGGCGGAGCCTAAAAAGCTTTCGTTCCGTATAAAAGTAAGAGGGGACGGGTATATTTTCGGTATGAAAAAGCTCTCTATTCAGCATCCCAAAACGAGAAACTATCAGTATGAAGCTTTGATTTTGGATATGATGAGGAAAAACTCCATCTTGGCTCCGAGATATTTTTTGGTTGACGTTAGAATCAACGGTTATAAGATAGGGATTATGGCTTTGGAGGAGCATTTCGCAAAAGAGCTTATAGAGTATGAAGAGAGAAGGGACGCTCCGATTTTGGCGATAGACGAGAGCGTAATATGGAAGCAAAGGGATATCAACTATAATGTTTGCGATTCCAATATGACAAAATACGGTATCAATCCCGATTGGACGGTTAATATATTTAATGACTATCCGATAAAGCAGTTTAAGCGTCCTCCTTTTGCAAAAGGTACCATTGCGACGAACAATTCCGTAAGAGCCATTTCTCTTTTGAGAGACTATCTTGACGAAAAAGTTCCGGCAAGCGAAGTTTTCGACTATAAAACTTATGCGAGATGGTGGGTTTTGGAAAATATTTGGGGAGCTTATCACGGTATCTATTATCAGAACAAAAGATTTTATTTCAATCCCATTATCTCCAAATTCGAACCGGTCGCTTTCGATAACATTCCCGATCCTTTTTACATAGATCCTTCTCGAGACAACAGCAAATATTTTTTTAATTTCGCTCACGATAAAAAATTTTGGAAAGAGGTTTTAAAGGCTTTAAGAAATATCGAAGATGAACTTACGAGAGAGGAGTTTAAAAAGAGTTTTGACTCTTTGCAAAATGAATGGATCGATTTGATGAGTCTTGAAGATATGAAATATCCCGAAAAAATTTCCGTAGATAGATTGAGATACAATTTAAATCTATTTGTAAAATATCTTTATGAAAATTATGAAAATTTGCTAAATAGAGATTTTAGAAGAAAATATTTCGATGACGGCATAGGCGGCGTTTTTAAATATGAGAAACTCGGCATTCCGTTGGCTTCTCACATAAGAGCTTTCGTTTTTATGGATAAAGACTTTATTTTGGTGGAGATAAAAAATCAAACTTCAACTCCTATTAAAATAAAAAGTATCTATTATTTGAGTAAAAAGAACGGAAAAATCTATTTGGATAGGGAGCCTTTCGATATTTTGCCTTATAAAAAAGGAACCAAAAGACATATAGTTTCAAAAAGGTTTCCTAAAAATCCCTCCTATCCGAATAAATACAAAGTGGTTATAGAGTATGAATATAAAGGCAAATCTTTTTCCAAAGAAGCGGTCTTGCAATTTAGAAATCACTATTTCGGTTTTAAAGATTTTATACGATACGCCGAAAATCAAAAGGGGATAGAGCTTGATTTTCAAAATAAAAGAGCGGTTTTTAAAGAGGGAGAGTACGATATAAACGAAAGCCTCTTTTTGAAAGACGATTGGGAAGTCGTATTCGATAGCGGCGTTGTGATTAATCTGAAAAACGGAGCTCTTTTTAAAATAAAAGGATCTTTAATCTCAAACGGCAAGAAGAATAAACCGGTCGTTATAAAGATAGAGACAGATACCTCTTTTAAGGATATGGGCTCTTGGGGAGGAATTTTCGTTTTAAGAGGAGAGAAGGAGAGCCTTTTAAAAGATACCGAATTTATAGGAGAAAAAGGTAAAAATCTGAAAAATAGGCAGGATTATTACGGAATTACGGGATGCGTTAGTTTTTACGAAAGCAAAGTTAAAGTAAGAAACGCTCTCTTTTTAAATATGCAGTGCGAAGATAGCTTAAATATCGTAAGATCCTCTTTCGATATTGAAAATATGACGATAAAAGGCTCCAGAGCGGACGCTTTCGATAGCGATTTTTCAAAAGGCGAAATTAGAGATTCGAAATTTGAAAATATCGGAAACGACGGAATAGACGTTTCCGGAACTTTCGTAAAAGTCAAAAACGTATTTTTCGAAAACGTCAGAGATAAAGCCGTCTCCGTCGGGGAGAAATCGACTCTTTACGCGGACGGCGTTTTCGTAAACGGTTCCACGAGCGGAATCGTAAGCAAAGATTTGTCGAAAGCTTTCGTTAAAAACGCCGTTTTTAAAAATATCAAAGGAAGCGCGCTTTTGACTTTTATCAAGAAAGCGGAATACGGATCCGCTTCCATCGAGTGTGAAAAATGCGAATTTGAAAACGTAAAATATAAAGCGAGCAATCAAATCGGAAGCGTGATCGTTATAGACGGGAAAAAAATCGAAGGAATGAAGTTTACGAGAAAACAGCTTGAGGAGGCGGGGCTTGTCGTTACGAAGTAGAGAGTTTAGATACGAGACGAAAATACCTTTGCAAAAAGATCAGTTTGTTCATTTTGAAAACGCTTTAAAGAGTTTGGGACTCTATCCCAAAAGGGTTTATAACGATAGAGAGGTGCATTCCGTTTATCTCGACACTCCCCAATTTACATCCTATATAGACAATGTTTCCGGGGCGAGCAATAGAGTTAAAGTGAGGTTTAGATATTATGATAAAGATATCGAAAATTTAAGATTCGAGTATAAACTTAAAAACAACAAGGCTTCGACCAAAAGCGTTATAGAGATAAAAAACGAAGAGAAACTCGATATAAGGGAGAAGGAAAATTTAAAAAGACTTTTATCGAGAGAGAAGGATATCCCCAAAGAGATTCTCTCTCTTTATCCCGTTTTGGAAGTTAGCTATAAAAGAAGCTATTTTACTTTGGACAAGTTAATTAGAATGACCGTGGATAAGGAGATAAGATATAGAAAACTCTATCCTCTAAAACACTCCTCTTTCGTTCCGTCTCCCGTTTATTGCGTGGTTGAATTCAAATATCCTATAGAGATGCAAAGAGAATTTAAAAAACTTTTATACAATCTTCCTTTTAGAATCTTTAGACATTCAAAATACGTAATAGGAATGGATACGGTATGCGTTATTTGATAATATTTTTCCTATCTCTTTTTTTGATGGGAGACGAGATAAAAAACGAGCTTTTAAATATATGGAATGACATTTCCGACAAAGAGTACGAAAAGGTTATGGAGAGATTGCAAGATTATAAAACTCCTCCTTTCGAGATAAAAATTAAAAGCGACGATATGTTTAAAGTCTATGCCAAAGACGGAGAGCTCGTCTATTTGAAAAAAGGTTGCAAAGATAAAGAGCCGACTTTCTTTTTGCATCTGTTTCAAGATAAAAAACACTACAAAAATTTTGATTTCGACTCAAGCGAGCTTTTTTATTACAAAAACTTTTGCGTAGGATACAAGAAACTGCCGGATATTCCTTTTAAGTGGATAGATACCGGGCAGTTTGAAAAAAACGAAAGAATCTGGTGGATAAGAATAAAAAAAGAGGATTTAACATTCAGATAACGGATGAAGAAATAGAAACTTAAACCCTCTCCCACACAAACTTTTTGATATTTTTTTCTTTCTCGTCAAAATTTATCCCCACAAGTATAATCTCTTTATTCTCTTTTAGATATTTCTCATAATACTTTTTCTTCTTTATCTGAAATAGAGGATCCTCATCCTTTACCTTAAACTCGAATATGTAGATCTTATCTTTCACAAATACCGTAAAATCTATCCTTCCCCTATTCGTTACGTCCTCAGCTATAATCTTCAATCCCAAAGAGGCTATATATACGTAAAATACGCTT
>CAZPVZ010000001.1:0-5859 GCA_964590185.1 uncultured Campylobacterales bacterium | reverse complement strand
ACTTTGGTATCTTTATACGCTTCCATTCCGTATAATTCCTACGTAAAAAATAACATCTCCTCTTTCGAAGGCTACTACGCAAGCGTATTTTACGTATATATAGCCTCTTTGGGATTGAAGATTATAGCTGAGGACGTAATGAATAGGGGAAGGATAGATTTTACGGTATTTGTGAAAGATAAGATCTACATATTCGAGTTTAAGGTAAAGGATGAGGATCCGTTATTTCAGATAAAGAAGAAAAAGTATTATGAGAAATATTTAAAAGAAAATAAAGAGATTATTTTGGTTGGGATAAATTTTGACGAGGAGGAGAAGAATATCAAAAAGTTTGTGTGGGAAGGGGTTTGATTTTTTATTGGGATACGCAACTTTGTTAGTTTTTGCATAATTTAGAAAAAGTGAGGGAGAAACAAGAGTCCGAAAAAATGGAAATAACAAGGTTTTTTCTTCCTTGTTATCCGTTTAGTTCGTGCAACTCTTTAAAAAGGAAAGCTTCCACTATTTCGTCAACGGATTTTTGAAAGGGAGCTATCAAGATAGGAATGTCCTCTTCTATAAATTGCCAGCAATAATCGTTTTTGCTTGCTAAAATAACCACGTCTATGAACTCTTCTATTTTATGTCTGTCTTCGTAAAAAGTCGTGTTTTGAACTTTCCCTTCGTTTAGGTTCACCAAAGCCCAATATTTAGCTTCGTCCGTCATAACCAAAGAGGCGTTTTCTTCGTCGTTCGAGTTCATCGGGATCAGTATGTTCATTTTTATCCTTTACGATTTTGACAAAAAGAGTTTTCAATTTAAAACGAAAAGGCGGATGTTTCATGGCGCGCCCGGAGAGATTCGAACTCCCGACCTACAGGACCGCAACCTGTTGCTCTATCCGGCTGAGCTACGGGCGCTTGGGAAGATTGGGAAAATGAATTTTATCTTAATTTTACTTATTTATCATTTAAAACTTCTTCGAAAAGTTTTAGGTAATTTTTCGCCGTCTTTTCCCATTTGAAAAGGGAAGCTCTTTTATAACCTTTTTCGATCAGCTCTTTTTGAAGATTTTCGTTTTCTATTAAAAGAAGCAGTTTTTTGGCTATATCCTCTTGATCGTAGGGATCTACGTAAAGTGCGCTTTTTGCGCATATCTCCGGCATTGAAGAGATGTTTGAGGTTATAACGGGAGTTTTCGAAGCCATGGCCTCTAATAGAGGAAAGCCGAAACCTTCGTAGAAGGAAGGATAAATGAAAACTTTTGCCTTTTGGTAGAGAGCTCTTAACTCCTTTATGCTCAGATTGCTTTTTAATAGGATGTCTTTATCGTTTTTTATTTTTTCCAAAACGGCTCTGGTTTTTTCGTCGATAAAGAAGTTTTGAGAAAAGTTTCCGACCATTACGAGTTTGTAGCCGTAACTTTTCGGAATTTTTTTGAAGGCTTTTATAACGGCGGGGAAGTTTTTCCTTTCGTTCAGACTTCCGACATAAAGAATTATGTTTTCTTTTTTAACTTCCGTCTCTTCGAAAAAGTACTCGGATATTCCGTTATAAATCACTTCGAGTTTCTTTTTTGCGAAAGGATAATATTTTAGTATCTCATCTCTTGAAGATTCGGATATCGTTACGACTTTCGAGGCTTTTTTCAAAATTAGCGGCATTGCGTTTTTATAGTACAGATAGAAAAATTTCGATACCGTTTTCGGATGGCTTAAATAGGCTACGTCGTGCAGGGTTACCACTATTTTCGTATTTTTGAAACTCCAAATCGGAGCTATGTTCGCGGGCGAATATAGGATGTCGTAATTTTTAGCCGCGATTGGAAGTTCGATATGCTCCCATATGTGCTGAAGATATCTGTTTTTCGTCTTCGGTTTCTCTATTTTCGTATTCGGATGGAGAGCTTGTATGTTTTCGGTTAGCTGGGCGGTGAAAACTTCGACGCCGCTTTGGCTTTCGTGCATGAAAGCTCTTCCGTCTATCAATATACTATACTCTTTGTAAGACAAGATATTTTATTCCTTTCGTATAACCTTTGATTTCTTCGATATTTAGCTTCAAAAGCGAAGCTAAAAGATACCCTATGTAGGTCCAATATACGGTTATATATTTATATTTTCCTCTCTTTGAATATTTTAAAAGTTTATAGTGATTCACTACTTTCATAAACGCCACGCTTTGCGTTTTGTCTCTTGATAGAGGAGATTTTAGGTGTCTGACTTTCATTTTCGGATTTACTATCACTTCTCCTTTTCTTCCGGCCCACAAAGAGAAAAATATGTCTTCTCCGAGACTGTAATCGTTGAAATATTCTTGAAATTCTACGTCTTTTAAAGCCTCTTTTTTAAAAGACATGTTGCATCCGTCGAGATATTCGCTTTTAAAAGGCTCCTTTTCCTCTCTCCATTTATACATGGAAGAGTTCATCATGGAAAGAGAAAGTTTCGAGGGATCCGGAGAGTAGTATAAAAAGATCGTTGCGTAGAGTTTTCTAAAAAAAGAGTATTCGGGGAGATTCAGATCCACTCCTCCCACCGCCGATACGTTTTCGAACTCTTTGTAAGTTTTTAAAAGATTGGCGATATATCCGTTTTCTATTACGGTATCGTCGTCTAAAAAGAGGATTTTGTCGCTTTTTGAGAGCTCTATCGCTTTGAGTCTGGATAGAAAAAGTCCCCTCTTTTCTTTTTTATGATATGAAAAGTGAAAATCTTCGCATATCGTTTTTAATTTGTGCAATTGTTTGAAAGATAACTCTCCGTCGTCTATGATCAATATCTCTATAAAGGCTTTTTTGATATTTTCCTGAGACGCTACGGAATAGAGGCATCTTTCAAGTTCTTTCGGTCTGTTTCTCGTGCATATCGCTATCGTTAAAATCATACGAAATTATAACCAAAACGCTTTTATAATTTAACAAAAAATAAAATCAAGTATTTTAACTAAAATTTTATTTTAATATTCCGGGTGGTATAATTTATTATGAACAAAAACGCAAAGAGGTGAAAAAAATGAAAAGCTTTACGAGAGTCGTCATTCTCTTTTTACTGTTTGTCGTTTATGCTTTCTCTTCTCAAAGCGGTTTCGATAGAACGATAAGGGAAAATAGAGGATATTTAAAATCCGTAGAGACGAAGATAGAGCCGGATGCGATTAAAATTTTCGTCGAAGGCGATAAAATATCCGCCCACACGGCCGTTTATCTGGATATCGACGGCGATTCGAGCACGGGATACGATTCGCCCCTTTGGGATGATACCGGTATGGACTATTTGATAGAGGACGATAAACTTTTTAAATCTACCGGCAGAAAATGGGGCTGGGAATATTTGGGAAAAGTTGAGTATCGAAAGGACGAAAACTCTTTTACGGTTACGGTGGATAGATATTTGTTGGATAATTTTAACGAAAATTTTAAAGTGGGAGTTACCGAAAGCGACGAAAATTGGCATAGAATCGCAAAAGTGCCGAGTTCTTCGCTTTTTTACGAAAAAGAATCCGGCAAGTGGAGAAAGTTGACCGTCGATAAAAATAACGAAAATCTCTCTTCGCTGCTGGTGATGGACGGAGAGGACGTTTTAAAATTTTTGGTGGAGGGAAAAAACGTAACGGAGCATACGGCCGTATATTTAGATGCGGACGGCGATCCCGACACCGGATACGATTCTCCTCTTTGGAACAATACCGGTATGGATTATTTGATAGAGGATAACAGACTCTACGAATCCACCGGCAGAAAATGGGGGTGGAAGTATGTGGGAAAAGTCTCTTTGGAAAAGGACGGAAGCTCCTTTATCGTTTCCGTTAAAAAGAGCATGCTTGATAATTTGAAGGAGAATTTCAAATTGGGAATAACCGAAAGCGACGGAGAGTGGAAACTCGTAAGCAAACTTCCCTCTTCCTTAATAGCCGCAAGATATTACAAGAACGCAAACGATTTGGAGGGATTTGAAAAGATACGATCTTTGATAGCGAGAGCGGCGCAAGGAGAACTTGATAACGTCGTTTACATATGCGTAGGAGATAGTACGAGAGCTGACGACTACTATTACGGAGGGGGATATCTTTTTAAGATAGTAAAAAGAGAGCTTGAGAAATACAACGTCTCTTCCTATCTCGAAGCGGTTGCCGGATATACGGCCAAGGAGTACGCAAGAGGAGTCTATTATCCGAGCTGGAGAGATACAGTTTCGAAGATACCGGGAGACGGAAGCGAGGCGATAGTGGATATCTCTTTGGGGATAAACGACGCGAGGTATTACGGAGGACTCGGAAAAGCGGAAAATATAAAAAGCTATATAGAAGATGCGATGGATAAGATTTTGGCCTATAAGCCCAAGACGAATTTTATGCTTACCATGCCCAATAAGATGATAGGTTACGACGATCTTGTGAAAGAGTATGAGAAAGCCTATTTGGAGCTTTCTAAAGAGAGAAATATTCCGTTGGTGGATACGAGAGAGATTTTCGATACTCCTTATCCTAATTGGAGTCTTTATAGAGATATGGACGCTCACGATTACGGAGCGAATAAAAGAATTCATCTTTCCAAATTGGGTCAGGAGAAGGTCGCGAAGCTTATTTTGTCTAAGATTCTACCTTAAAAAAGGCGGCGTTTAGGCGTAAACGCCGCCCAATTCCACCGCTCTTTCTACGAAAACCGAACTGTTTATGTTTTCCTCTTCCAAAATCATGATGGCTCTTTGGATGGACTCTTCCGATAAAGGAGAGTTTATCGGAACGGCCGTTTTGATGACTTTTAAAGCCAAAGAGTACTCTTTGATATCCTCGGGAGCGTTTTTGTAGTCGTAGCCGTATCTTATGGACTCTATTACGGTTTTGTCGAAATTCCAATGAGAAAATATCTCCGCCGTAACCTCCGAAGAGGTGGAACCTACGAAAGTGCGTTCGGTTTCTTCTATATCCACCGAGCTTTTTATAACTTCTTTAAACTCCTTTTGCTCATCCCTCTCTTTTATCTCCTGAGCTATTATGACTTTTCCGGTTTCTTGTAAAAGCGCCATCAAAAAGAGAGTTTCGCTTTTTTTCGGTTCGACGAGAGAGTACCATTTTTTTGCCAAAACGCTTTGAAGCTGACATATGGAAGCAAACTCTTCCGAAGATATTCCGTAGGGAGTCATGTCCGCTTTCAAAACTTGTTTTATGGAGAGGTTCGCCGCAAGGGTTCTCGTCATGGCCATACCGAAGAGAGATACGGCTTGGAAAAGCGTTTTTATCTCTTTTTGAAAGCCGTATAGCGGAGAGTTGGCTATCTTTAGCAGGTTTGCCGTCAGCATCGGATCTTCCTGAATAATCTCCACGAGATCCGCTATCGTTTTTTCCGGATCTTTTACCGTTTCGTTAATTCTTTGAAAAGTGGAGGGTAGGGGAGGGAGCGCTTTTATTTTTTCTATAATGCTTTTTATCATCGTCTTTATCCTTTCGATAGAGCCTTATTCGGGAAACATTTTTTATCGGGAGATTCTTTTTACAATCTCTCTTTTAACTCTTTAGCAAGAAACATTCCCGTGTAACTGCCGCTCTTTTCGAAATTGGCGGCCAACTCCTCCGGCGTTCCGGTATCCACTATTTTTCCGCCTCTGCTTCCGCCTTCGGGTCCCATATCTATGACGTAATCGGCGTTTTTTATCATATCGAGATTGTGTTCTATGACTATTACGCTATTTCCTAAATCGGTTAGATGATGCAAAACTTTAACGAGTTTATCCACGTCGGCAAAATGGAGTCCCGTCGTAGGCTCATCGAGGATATAGAGCGTTTTTCCGGTATCTTTTCTGCTAAGTTCTTTTGCGAGTTTTATTCTCTGCGCCTCTCCTCCGCTTAAAGTTACCGCGTTTTGTCCCAAAGTTATGTAG